>JASHOV010000517.1 GCA_030038495.1 Streptosporangiaceae bacterium | reverse complement strand
GCCAGCCCGGCGGCGCGCGAGCCGCGCCGGACCCTGGCCACGGCCATGGCGGCCGACCCGGTGAACGCCGCCAGCAGGAACACGAACACCAGGCCGGCGCTGGCGGCACCGCCGAATCCGATCAGCACGCCGAGCAAGATCAGCAGCGCGGTGACCGCCCACAGCAGTCCGGTCGCGACCTTGCGGCCGGCGCCCCGCGCGCTGGTCACCGGGGATCGCTCCCATCGGACCGCGCGGCCCCGCCCGGTCGCGAGGCGGTCGCGAGCATGTCATCGAGCCGGTCACCGAGCTGCGCCAGCGTGACCGGCTCGGCCAGCTCGAGCTGCTCGCCGGTGAGCAGCCAGTGCCCGCCTCCGCCGGTGCCGCCTCCGCCGGTGCCGACGGTGCCGGTGCCGACGGCCAGCCCGCGCAGCACGACCTCAGGACCGCCGGCCACGGCCAGGGACAGCCGGGCGAGCTGCGAGAACCCGGCCGACACGGCGGCAGTGGCTACTGGCGGCTGCTCGCCCCGCATCCCACCGGCCGACCCCTCCTCGGCCGACTCGCCGGGCTGGCCCGCAGCGCGCGCTTCGCGCAGCTTCAGGTAGGCGCGCACATCGCCGCCGAGCCACCCGAGTATCGCCGCCGCGGCCCGGTCCTCGCGCAGGATGAAATGCGGAGGCTGTCCCCCAGTCGGCGCGGGCGGCCGCTCGACCAGGCAGCCCGGCATCTGGTAGGGAACGAATGCACGGGCTACAAGCTGCCAGCCCGCGGCCGCAGCGTCCGGGCTGGCCGGATGAGCCGCCCGGTACACCTCGGCCACGAACAGGGGGCGGCACCGCATGTAGGTGATCAGCCCGAGATCGCCGGCCAGCGCGACCTGGCGGGCCGGCGCGCCGTCATCGGCCGCGGCCAGGCCGGCGAACTCGATCGGTATCTGGCCCTGCGGCGGCGCCGGCGGACCGGGCCGCACGAAACCCGACGCCTCGAGCCGGGCGACCACGCCGGGCTCCGGCGGCGGGCCGGGCACCAGCGGGAGCCGGAGCAGGTACGGCAGCCCGCCCTCGGGCGAATCAGTCTCCGGCAGCAGCGCGACCGCGTCCAGCTCGGCCGGGCTGAATGGATGCAGCACCACCTCGCCCGACTCGAACACCTGGCGCCAGCGCTGCGGGACCGCAGCGGGCTCGGGCGCCGCCGACCGCCGACGCAGAATCACCGGATCATCCGGCGACGGGCACCGCTCGCCCTCGTCCGGTCTGAGATCACCGCTCTCCCACCCCGGCGGCGGTCCTGATCTCCCCTGCCAGCCGCTCCGGATCGGGCACTGTCAGCGCCACGTACTCGTACGGGTGCCCGTCCATGTCGAGCTCCAGCACCGGCAGCCCGCCCCGACACCAGATCAGCAGGCAGGGTCCGTCCCGCTTGCCGTCGGCCGGGTGGTTCGAGTAGGCCCCGTGCTTGTGCGGTCGCCGTCCGGTGCGGGCGGCGGTGATGTGCTCCAGCGGCAGCCGCACCCTCAGCTGCCTGGCCAGTTGCGTGTTCCTGTTGATGTTCGGCCACCAGTCCCGGCCGGTGGCCTCCACCTCCACGGCGTCGCCGTCAATCCTGGCATCGATCATGGGTCACCTCAGAAAAGGCTGCCGATGTCGCTGGCCCAGTGCTCGACATCGTGGAACGCATGCTCGATGCCGCGGCGATGCTGCCAGACGTCCTCGGCCGTAGCGTAGACCGCGGTGCCAATGAGGACCCCGCCGACGACCACGTCCACACCCGGCACCGCCATCAGCGCGCTCGCGACGCCAAAGCCGGCCATGTCACCGAGCGCCAGACCGGAGGCCACGAAGTTCATCCCGGAACTGACCCGGTCGAGCACCTCGCCCGTCGAACCGAACGCGTTGCTTGGCCGCCACTCGCTGTAGAGGTCGGACACCATGGCGAGCCCGTACATGCCCGCGCCGAACTTACCCACGAAGCCCTCAGTGCCGCCCAGCGACTCCTCGAGATCCTCCTTGGCTTGCGCCAGCGCCTTCCCGGCTATGCCCTCGTCGGACTCCACGGCCTGCATGGCCCGCTGCTTGGCCATCATGTCGAACCAGCCCTGCACCCGCTGCGTGACCGGCACGCCGTAAAAGGCGTCGTAGGCGGACCGGTAGACGGCGGTGGCCTCCTCGAGGTCACCGGTGGCGGCGGCCATCTCGCCCGCCGAGTCGAAGTAACCGCTAGCGGCCTTGAGGAACACCCTCCCGGCCGGCCCGGCCCAGAGTCCCTCACCCGCGATGACGAGGGCGTTCACGTCGTCGGTGACGTTCATCCACTTCGGCGAGCCGAGGACGCCCTTCGCGCCGCCATGCGGTGCGTGCGGCTTGGCCCCGACCACCTGGGACGCCGCGGCGTCAAAGCCCGCGCAGGCGGCCGAGCCGGCGTGACTGGCCTGCGTCTGCGCCTCGGCGATGAGACTGAGAGCCCGCGCGTGATCGGCGTCGTAAGCGGCGGTCAGCGCACCGACTTGATTGGCGGCACTATCGGCCGCCGACTGCGCGTCGTTCGCGGCCGAGCGAGCGTTCTCGGCCGTCACCCTGGCCGACGGCGAGTGCGGGCTGGCCGCGGCCTGATTTTCCGCGGTGGTGGCCGCCTGGGCCGCGTCGTCGGCACTGGCCTGCGCCTGCTGCGCCGCAGCCTGCGCGTCCATCAGCCGCCCGGCCGTCGCATTCGACACGGCAACCGCGGAGTTGGCCTGCCGGGCCGTCTCCTGGGCCTTGGCCAGCGCTGCCGAGTACGTTCGCAGCGTCGTGGCACCCTGGGCCAGGCCCGCGGCGGTCAGCCCGTAGGTTGCGGCCAGGTTCGAGGTGAAGCTCGCGTAGGAAGACGCGCCCGTTCCCTGCCACGCCGGACTGCCCACCTGCTCGGTCGCTGCCGCGAGGGCCGCGCGGTTCCGCTCGATCTCGCCGTGCGCGGCGGTGTAGGTACGGGCACCGGCCGCTAACGCGGCCGGATCGCCCGGCGGTACCGCAATCGCCGCGAGGAACAGTCCGCCATCGCCGTCAGGAAGCATGACAGTGCCACACCTTTACAACTCAGGGGTTGGCCGGGCAGCTCAGGTCCGTCGCCGGCATCGAGGAGTCATCGGTGACGACATACGCCTCGACGCCGTTGGCCACGGCCTGACCGAGCACCGTCGAGCAGTCGCCAAGCGCGGCGAGCGCGGACACGACGGTGTGCTGCATCCGCACAAACGCGGCGGCCGCCGGATCCTGACAGCCTGCCGCCGCGCCCGCGGCGCCGAAGACGCTGCCGTGGACGGATGAGGTGCTGGCCGCTATCGAAGACACCCGCGCGGCCATGGCCCGTACCGCGGCCGGCTCTACCGAAATCGAGCCGCCGCCGCCAGCGATGAGCATCGGCCGGGCTAACCGAAGCTGGCGCCCACCTGGGCGTCGTTGGTCTCGTAGGCGACCGAGGCCTGGCGCATCAGCACGCTGATGTCGGCCAGCGCCTGGTGCAGCTGGCGAGAGGAGGTCTGCCACTGCTGCCACAAGGCCAGGAACCGCGCCTGACCGGCGCCGGCCCAGTCCGAGCCGAGCGGTGCAACCTGGGATGCAAGCTGGGAGAGAGTCGCTTCGATCGAGCCGGCTCCCCCGTTGAGCTGCGCGGACACACCGGCGAGCTGCTCGGGCGTGACGCGGATTATGCCTGCCATTCGATACTCCTAGCCATGTCGGTACGGACCCTCATGCGTCTAGCAGCGCCATTCAGGCGGCACCAATCGTACTATGTATTTGCCGGAGAATCAGACCCTAAAGGTGGCACCTGGTGACTTGTATGATCACATGCGACATCACCGCGGACCGACCGTGCCCGGAGAGCTAACTGCTGAGACTCCCGTGACGCCAGGCAGCCCCGGTGACTCGCCGGTCGGCTGGGCTGGGCCTTTCCGTATACACCGGCCAGAAAGATCATGGCCGCATCCGCCCGCGCCCCAGTCCATCGATCTGGTCTCGCCGCCCACCCCGCCCGATGGCGGCGGCGGCATGATCACCTCACTGCTGCCACTGCTGGGCAGCGTCGCAATGGTGGGATTCGCATTCCTCATCCACTCGGTCGTGTACCTGATTGTGATCGGGACAATGGTGCTGGCAATGGTCGGCGCCGGGCTGGCGACGAGCATGACCCAGCGACGCGGACGGGCCCGCAGGTGGGCGCGCACGCGGCAGCGGTACCTCGCGCACCTGGAGCTCGCCCGCGCTCAGGCCGCCGAGACAGCGGCCGCCCAGCGGGACGCGCTCGAAGCCTGCTTCCCCGACCCGGCGGAGCTGCGGCTGGTAGCCGCCCGCGGCGAGGGGCTATGGGAGCGCCGGCCAGGGGATGGTGATTTCGCCTCGGTCAGACTCGGCCGGGGGCGGATCGCCGCCGCCTGCCCGGTCCGGCTGGCCAGTGATGAGGGGCCGCTCGCCGAGGCCGATCCCGACCTGGCCGACGCCGCCGATCGGGTGCTGGCCGAGACCGCGACGCTGTCGTCGGCTCCGATAGTGCTGCCGCTTGGCCGCCTCGGAAGCGTGGCCATAGTGGGCGAGCCCGAGCGCTCGCGGTCGCTGGCGAGCGCCTGGCTGGCCGGCCTGGCTACCTTCCATGCGCCCGCCGAGCTCCGGATCGCCGGGCTGGTGCCGCTGTCCGCGGTGCGAACCTGGAACTGGCTGAAGTGGCTGCCGCACACCCGCGACCCTGAGGCGGGCGAGGGCATGGGCCGCGCCAGCCGCGCGGTGACGGCGGACCCGGCCGCCTTCGCGATTGCGATCGAGACCCTGGCCCGGCGACGGCTGGAAATTCTGCGCCGCCGCACCGACGCGGCCGGCCTGCCGGCCGCCCAGCCGGAGCAGCCCGCGCCCGGCCGGTCGGAGCAGCAGATCGAGCATGTTGTCGTCGTGGTAGACGGCTACCGGCCCGGCGAGGGACCGACGGCCCTGGAGACGCTGATGGCCGCGGCCGCTTTCGTCAGCGTGACGTTCATCGTGCTCGTGCGAACCGCGGCCGAGGTGCCAGCCGCCTGCGGCGCCCGGGTGGAGTGGGTAAGTGCGCACACAGTCCGCTACGTCGAGTCGGGGCCCCAGGGCCGGGTCGAGGCCGACGTGCTGCCTGACCGGCTGAGCCCGGGGCCTGCCACCCAGCTGGCCAGGACGCTCGCCCCGCTCGCACTGCGGGCCGGCGAGGCCGGGGCCGACCTGGCCGACCCGGTCCGGCTGGTGGAACTGCTGGGTGCCGATGAGGCGACGCAGCTGGATCTCCGGGCCGGCTGGCTGTCGCTCGGGGCGCTGACCCATGGCCTGCCGCCGGATTTCCTGGCCGTCCCGATCGGCCGGACAGACGACGGCGCGCCGCTGATGCTCGACTTCAAGGAGGCCGCCGCCGGGGGGATGGGCCCGCACGGCATGCTGGTAGGAGCCACCGGCTCGGGCAAGAGCGAACTGCTCCGCTCGATCACCGCCGCGATGGCGGCACGGCACGACCCGGCGCTGGTTAACCTGCTTCTCATCGACTTCAAGGGCGGCGCGGCATTCGCCGAGCTGGCCGGCCTGCCGCACGTCGCGGGATTGGTCACTAACCTCGCCGACGACCTCAGCCTGGTCGACCGGATGCAGCTGGCGCTGGCCGGAGAGCTCGCCAGGCGACAGGAAGCCCTGCGGCTGGCGGGCAACCTCGGCTCGATCGCCGACTACCAGGCGGCCAGAGCCGATGGCGCGCGGCTCGCGCCCCTGCCTTACTTGCTTGTCGTCGTGGACGAGTTCGGCGAGCTGCTGGCGGCCAAGCCCGACTTCCTCGACACCTTCCTGACCGTCGCCCGGCTGGGCCGGTCGCTCGGCGTGCACCTGCTGCTGGCCACCCAGCGGCTCGACGAGGGCAGGATCCGCGGCCTGGAGCCGCACCTGCGATACCGGCTCTGCCTGCGCACGTTCACCGCCGAAGAGTCCCGTGCCGTGCTGGCCTCCACCGATGCGTTCGAGCTGCCATCCCTTCCCGGCCTCGGCTACCTCAAGGTCGACGCGGACAAGACCAGGTTCAAGGCGGCCATCTGCGGGACCGAGCGACCGACATCCCTGCTGGAGGACGAGGACAGCGGGCACCCGGGCCGGGCGGGCGCGCTGCTGCGTCCGCTCAGCCTCGGCGGCTCGGTGTCGGTCGACGGTCAGCTGCGCGCGCCCGTCCGCCGGGCCGACGACCTCCAGGTACTGGTTCAGCTGGCGAACACGTCGGCCGACGTCAGGGCACGGGAGATCTGGACGGCGCCGCTGCCGGGCGAGCTGACCCTCGGTGGACTGCGGCAGCTACTCGCCGAGCCGCCAGCCGACGCCGACAGCGACCGCGCGGTCGCGGTAGCCCTCGCCGACCTGCCGGAGCTGCAGGCCAAGGCGGCCGTCAGCTACCTGCCGCACGGGGCCGGCGGGAACCTCGGCATCGCCGGGGCGCCCAGGACCGGAAAGTCGACCTTCCTGCAGGCGCTCGTGCTGGCACTCGCGGCCGCAGCCGATCCCGGCCAGCGCCAGTTCTACTGCCTCGACCTTGGCGGCGGCAGCCTGTTCGAGCTGTCGGGCCTGCCGCACGTCGGCGCCGTGATCGGCCGCGGCGAGGCAGAGGGGGCAGCCCGGCTGTTCCGCGAGCTGCGAGCGCTGCTCGATGAGCGGGCCAGCCTGCGCCAGGCGGGCGGACGCACGGGCGACTGGCCCGACGTCTTCCTGGTCGTAGACAACGTCGGCCAGCTCCGGCAGTCCGCCCCCGATCTCGAGCCCGAGCTCATCGAGCTAGCCACCGCCGGACTGCCGTTCGGCGTGCACGTCCTGCTGTCGGCGAACCGCTGGCTCGACATCAGGCCGCAGCTGCTCGATGCGCTCGGCACCCGGTGGGAACTGCACCTGGCCGACCCGACCGAGTCGCTGGCTGGCCGGCAGGCCGCCGCCAGGGTCCCGGCCGACCTGCCCGGACGCGGGCTGACCAGAGACGGACATGTGTTCCAGGCGGCGCTGCCCGCCCTATCCGCCGAGCCGTCACCAGGGAGCCTGGCCGCGGCTGTGACCGACATCATGGCGGCGGCCGGGGGCCGCCACGCGCCGGCCATTGCCGTCCTGCCCGCCCGCGTGACCACCGCACAAGTGGCGCAACTGGCCGTGGCGGCTGGCTCGCCCGGCCCGGCGCCCGACGCCGGGTTCCTGCTTGGCGTCAGTGAGTTCCGCAGCCGCCCGGTCCAGTTGGAGCTGGCCGGGCGAGGCGTCCGCATGCTCGTATACGGGGACGGCGGATCCGGCCGGACCACGCTGCTGAGACGCATCACCGCGTATCTGCAGAGCGCCGCGCAGCCCGGCGACAGTACGGGCGACCGCCCGGCCCCGGCCGGTGGACTGGCGCTGATGGTCGTCGACCCCGGCCGCGGCCTGATTGACCTGGCCGAGGGACCGGCGATGGAAGGCTATGCGGCCAGCGCCGCCGCGGCCGAGAACCTGGCCGGCCGCCTCGCGGCCGAACTGCAGCCACGGGTGCCGCCCGACGGCGCCAGCGTTTCCGAGCTGCGCGGCGGGCGATGGTGGTCGGGCCCGCAGTACGTGCTGATCGTCGATGACTACGACCTGCTCGTCGGATCCATGGGAGGTCCCTTCGCCCTGCTGGCCGACCTGGTAGCCCAGGGCCCGGACATCGGCCTCAGCGTCGTGCTCGCCCGCCGGGTGGCCGGCAGCCAGCGAACCGCGTTCGAGCCGTTCGGCCAGCGGCTGCGCGAGGTGGCCGACCATGCGCTCATCCTCTCCGGGCAGCCGGACGAGGGCCCGCTGGTCGGCGGGGTGGCCGCCCGGCCCTGGCCGCCCGGCCGCGGGATCCTGGTGTCGGGCCGGACCAGGCCTCAGCTTGTGCAGTGCTGCCAGACTAAGGACCAGCCGGCCCTGGCGGCCGACGGCTGGTTCCAGGCCGACGTGGCCGCAGGGACGAGCCGATGAGTGCCGTCCGGGTCATCCTGATCACGGTGGCGGGCCCCGCCGGCCACGTCGACGTCGGCGTCCGGTCAGACGCGACGCCTGCGGACCTCGCCGATGCGCTGGGCAGCGTGATCGGGGTGAGCCCGGCGGCCACGGTCATCGAGCATCGCTCGCCACCACGGCCGGGGGTACCCGAGGGCGGGCGGGCGCTTGTCCGGTCCGGCACGGCCATGGCGGAGGCCGGCGTCGCCGACGGTGACCTGGTGCTGTTCCGCCCGGCCGATGGCGGGGGCGGCTTCTCCTGGCCGGAGGTACTCCAGCGGCCGGCGGAGTTCGGCGCCAGCTCGCCTGCGCCAGATGGGCCTGCCCTCAGCTCGCTTACCGCCCGTGCGCTACCCGCGCCGGCACCCGCACCGGCAGAGCCCGGCCCGACCGACCACTGGCCATCCGCGGAACCCGACCCGAACGAGGCTCAGTCGGCCACAGAAGCCAGCCCGCTCGATCCTCAGTCGTCCGCAGAATACGGCGCGCCCGACGCCGAGTGGCCGGCCGAGATCACCGAGCCAGACATCGGCCAGCCCGTACCCGGCGAGCGCTTCCTGACCGCACCCAGATCAGGCCAGCCGACGGCGGGCCGCCATGCCCGCAATCGAGCAGCGGTCGGCGAGCCGCAGCCGGAGCCCGGTCAGGAGATCACTCAGGAATGGCCGGCCGCCGCTCCGACGCCTACCGACGCGACCGACGCGACCGAGCAGTCCGAGCAGGGCCAGCCATGGTGGCATGGCGGCCAGGAGGTGAATCGAGATGACTGGCGCGGATGATCGCCTAAGGTCCGGCCGTTTCGGGGCGGCCTCCCCCGGCCTCAGGCCAGAGCGGCAGTCACTGGAAGACCTGCTGACCACGAGGCAGCCGCCCCCGGCGCGCCGGCACCGCATCGTGCTGGCCTGCGTCTGTGTGGTGGCGGTTCTCGCCGCGGGCGGCGGCGGATACCTGACCGGCCGGCTTACCGCGCCGGGTCCGCCTTCCGTGACCAGGATCCTGATCACCGACAGAGCGCTGCCGCAGGGCACCCGGCTCCGGCCCGCCGACCTGCTGAGCATCACCGTGCGCCGCGGGATCAGCCCGCCGGCGGGCAGCCTCGGGCCGTCGGCCATATCTAGCCTGCTCGGGCTGGCCGCCAGGACCGACCTGCCCAGCGGAACGATCGTGACCCGCGCGCTGCTCGCTCCGGCCCGGGCCGTGCCGCTCGCCGCCCGCGCTCTAGTCGGCCTGGCGCTGAAACCAGGGCAGCTCCCGGCCGGCGGCCTCACCGCCGGCGAGCAGGTACTGATCGTGCTCGTCCCGTCCTCGAACAACGCACCGGCGAGCGCGCTGGCAAGCAGCACGGTGTGGGACGTGCAGGGATCTGTCGCGGCCGGGATGGTAACGGCCTCCGTCATAGTCCCGGCGACGATCGCGACGCAACTGGCCGGCTATGCGGCTCGCGGCGAGATCGCGCTCGTCGTCACCTCCGCCACGTCCAACTCGGTGACCGCCGTGCATCCGCGCGCCAAGCCATCGACCAGCATCACGAGTTCGCCCAGCAGCGCCGCGGCTACCAAGCCGAGCAGCAAGCCGAGCAGCAAGCCGAGCAGCAAGCCGAAGCAGAGCCATATCAGCTAGCCCGAGCCGCCATAGCGGCCAGCCGAGGCAAAGCCGGCAGGCGACCCCGCCGACGGTGCACAGGACCGGCCGCAGCGGCAGCCCGGCCGCAGCGAAGACGGGCCACAGAGAAGACGGGCCACAGAAGAAGACAGGTAGTAGCGATGAGCGCACCAGACCATCAGCGACAGCAAGTGACCGTGGTCAGCCCGTTCGGGCAGCACCGGGTTGACTTGCCGGTGCACATGCCGTTGTCCGGTTTCCTGCCGGACATCCTGGCGATGGCGGGGCTGCACCCCACTCCCGGCGGCGACGGCTGGCGGCTGGCGGATGCGCACGGGAGGATCCTGGCGGCAGACAGTACGCTCGCTGCCAACGGCATTCCGCCTGGCGCGGTGATACAGCTGCTCGGCGGCCCGGCCGAGATGCGCCGGCACGGCCTGCAGGCCCAGCCGGAGCCCGCGGACCCGATCGCTGCCCCCGGCGCGCCGGACCTGCCGGCTGCGGTGCGCCCGCCTGCGCGCACCTCCCGGCGCAGGCGGCCGGACCAGTCGCTGTTGCCGGGCGTCGGCCGCGGGGCCATATTCGCCAGGGACCGGGTGCTGCTGACCCGCCATGTCCCGCGCAGCGCCGTCCCGACCGATCAGCGCGGTGACAGCCTTACGCCGCTGGATCGCACGGAGGACCTCCTGCCCCCGGCGACCGGCCGGGTCGGCCGCCTGGCCGCCGCGATGAGCGCGTTCTACAGCCGGCCTGCGCGGCCCGGCCCCGATGGGGTCACGCCGGGCCCGCAGTTCCCGCTGTCGGCCCGATCTTTCGACCGTCTCGAGCGTGCCGGCCAGCCCTCGCTCGCCGACCAGCCCTCGCTCGCCGACCAGTTCTCGCCCGCGGACCTGATCCCAGGACCCATCCCACCAGCCGGCCAGCACGACCCTGATCAGCTCGCCGCGGCCGACCAGCAGGACGTGGACGACGACGACCAGCAAGACGATGCACGGCGAGACGATGCGCAGCAGGCGGCGACCGCGGGGACAACGCCAACGGCACCGCGACAGGGGGCCCGGCATGCGGCCGGGACCCGGCTGATGCCGACCGACCTGACCCTGGCGATGGCGCCGACCCGGCTGGAACGGGCCAGGACCAGGTGGCGCGAGCTCGACTACATCGGCCAGCTTGACACGCTGATCAGCGAGCCGCGGCTCCTGCACTGCGCCACGATCGCCGTGGTCTCGCCCAAGGGCGGCGTGGGCAAGACGACCGTCACCGCATTGCTGGGCACCTTGCTATCGCTGCTGCGCCGGGACCCGATCGTGGCCGTGGACACGAACCCGGACTTCGGTTCGCTCGGCCGGGTCCTCACTCCCGACCAGTCCTGGTATGTCGACGACCTCGCCCAGCTGGTGCTGGAAGACGACGAGCTGTCTTTGACCGCGCTCGACTCGCACCTGGGCCGGGCCGTGCACGGCCTGCTCGTCGTTCCCGCGCCGACAGACCCCGCCCGGATGGCGGCCCTGGATGAGGAGGCCTACGGCCGGGTCATCGCGAGGCTCAAGGACTTCTTCAGCCTGATCCTGCTCGACTGCGGCACGGGGTTGCAGGACCCGGCATCGGCCGCCGCGATCGCGGCCGCCGACCAGGTGGTACTGCTGACCGACGCCCAGCCCGCGACCGCCAGCCTGGTCGCGGAATCCACCGACCTACTGCACCAGTGGGGGCGGCCGATCACGGTCGTGGTCAACCGCATGCCGGCCAAGGACGCCAGGCTCGATGTTCACCAGCTAAGCCGGTACCTGCCCGCCGCTCGCGGCCTGGTCGTCATTCCCGACGACATGGTCGCCGCGTCCCGGCTGGCCGCTGGCAGCTTCGACTGGCGCGACGGGCCGCCGACCTGGCAGCTCGCGCTGCGGCAGCTCGCTGTCGTCCTCGTCTCCGACTGGCGGCGGCTCGGACTCGCGCGCTAACCGCGCTCCGGCGAGACCGGCGACGGCTGCGGCCCGCTCCGCCGCGACCGGCACGAACAGGGCCGCGACGAGCGGGAACGCGGCCACCGCAGCGAAGCTCGCGCCGAACCCGACGGCGCCGATGGCCAGGGCCATGACCGGCGGGGTCGCCGCGGCCAGCGCGTTCTGCCCGGTGTTCTGCACGCCCAGCGCGCGGCCGGCCCACGCGGACCCGGCGAACTCGGCGACCGCGGTGAAGGCCAGGCCGTTCGTGCTCACCGCCACGACGCCGCAGGCCAGCAGGATGGGAACGGCGGCACTCGACCGCGCGGCCGCCGCGACAGCCAGCGCCAGCATGCCGGCGCCAGTGGAGATGGCCAGCAGCCGCATCGGCCGCATCCGGCTGCTCACCCGGTCCGACCAGTAGCCGGCCCCGAGCCGGGACAGCGCACCGCAGGCCTGGGCTCCGGCCAGGAGCCGACCCGCGGCCAGCGCGGTCCAGCCGCGCGCGTCAACGAGATACACCAGCGCGAACGTGGCCACGGTGAACTGCGGCACGACCAGCAGCGCGCTGGCGGCATGGATCCGCCACAGCACCGGCTGCCGGTACGGCGAGACCGCAGGGCGCGGGCCTGCGCCCGCGGGCGGCTCGGAGCGGTCCGGGTCCCGGACGAAGACGACGACAAGCACGGCCGCCACCAGACAGAAGACGCCGAGGAACAGCAGCGGCGCTGCTGTGCTCGGACCAGCTGGGCCCGACGCTCCCAGCGCCGGCAAGGTCACCGCTGCGAGCGCCACTCCGATCGGCTGCGAGCTCTGCCTGATGCCCATGGCCAGGCCGCGCTCGTGCCGGGCGAACCAGCCGAGTATGAGCCTGCCGCTGGCGGCGAACACCGAGCCGCCGCAGGCGCCGGCCAGGGCAAGGCACGCGCCTAGCCCGGCCGTGCCGTGGACGGACCTGGCGGCGATCAGCACGACGCCGGCCCCGCCGAGCCCGCTGGCGAGTACGACCCGCTCGCCCCACCGGTCCGCGGCGGCGCCCCAGCCGATCAGGGTGACCAGCAGCCCGGCCGTCGGGCACGCCACCAGGACGCTTGCTAGTTCGAGCGAGTAACCCTCGTGCCGAAGTGCCGGGATCAGGTAGGCCAGTCCGTACTGGAACGTGCATCCCGCGGTCATGGCGATCAGTCCGACCACGAGGATCAGCCACCGACGGCCGCCGTTCCCATCCGATGGAGTCAGAGGCTCGCTCATATAGTGATACTACATATCCATATAATGAGATATAGGTTCCTGCCGAGCCCGGCAGTGGCGGGTGGGCACAGGGCGCGAGATGCTGGGGTCATGGACAGCGCCCTGGCCTCCAGCGGGCTGACGGCCCGGATGACGGAGATCTGCGGGCCCGGCAGCGTAATCACCGACCCGCAGGAGCTGCGGACGTACGAGTGCGACGGGCTGACCGCCCATCGGTGCAGCCCGGGGCTGGTCGTGCTGCCGCAGACCGCCGAGCAGGTGGCCGCCATCGTGCGCGAATGCGCGGCCGCGAGGGTCCCGTTCGTCGCCCGCGGCAGCGGGACCGGGCTGTCGGGCGGCGCGCTGCCCCGCTCGGACGGCGTCCTCATCGTCACGGCCAAGATGCGCAGAATCCTGTCCGTTGACGTCGCCGCCCGCCGGGCGGTTGTGGAACCCGGGGTCACCAACCTGTCGGTGAGCAAGGCCGTCGAGAAATACGGCCTGTTCTACGCGCCCGACCCGTCAAGTCAGGTGATCTGCTCGGTAGGCGGCAACGTCGCGGAAAACTCCGGTGGCGCGCACTGCCTCAAGCACGGGTTCACCGTCCACCACGTGACCGCCCTGCAGATCGTCACGCCGCAGGGCGAGCTGACCTGGCTTGGAGACGGCACCGGAACGGCGCCCGGCTACGACCTGGTCGGCGCATTCACCGGATCCGAGGGCACGCTCGGGATAGCCACCAAGATCGTCGTGAAGCTGACGCCGATTCCCGAGGCGGTGACCACGCTGCTCGCCGCGTTCACGACGATGGGCGCCGGCGGGGCCGCGGTGTCGGCGATCATCGGCTCCGGCATCCTGCCCGGCGCGATCGAGATGATGGACGCCCTCGCCATCGAGGCCGCCGAGGCGGCGGTGAACTGCCGGTATCCCGACGGTGCCGGGGCGGTGCTGATCGTGGAACTCGACGGCCCGCGCGGCGACGTCGCTCGGGACGAGATCGCGGTCAGGGAGATCTGCACGCAGGCGGGCTCCTACGAGATCAGGGAGGCGCGGGACGCGGCCGAGCGGGCCGCGATCTGGACCGGCCGCAAGTCGGCGTTCGCCGCCGTCGGCCGGATCAGCCCCGCCTACATCGTGCAGGACGGCGTGGTGCCCCGCACGGCCCTGCCGCAGGTGCTCGACCGGATCAGCGAGCTGTCGGTGGCGACCGGGATCCGGGTGGCGAACGTGTTCCATGCGGGCGACGGCAACCTGCATCCGCTGGTGCTCTTCAACGACGCGGTGCCGGGTGAGCAGGAGGCCGCGGAGAAGGTCTCCGGCGCGATTCTGGACCTCTGCATCGAGCACGGTGGCTCGATAACCGGAGAGCACGGCGTCGGCGTGGACAAGTCCCGTTACATGCCGAAGATGTTCGGCGCGGACGACCTGGACACCATGCAGCTACTCCGGTGCGCGTTCGATCCCGCCGGATTGTGCAACCCTGGCAAGGTGTTTCCCACGCCAAGGCTCTGCGGCGAGGTGCCGGGCGTGCGGCGCGGACCGCACCCGCTCGTGGCATCCGGCCAGATGGAGCAGTTCTGAGCATGACCAGCCTCCCCCCGGCCGAGCTCGCGGCCGCCTGCACCGAGGTCCGCAAGGCGGGCGACGACGACCTGGTCGGCGGCGTGCCCGCCACGTTCGTCGCGGCCCCGGCCAGCACCGCCGAGGCCGCGGCCGTCATGGCCGCCGCAGCCGCGCTTGGCCTCACGGTCGTGCCGCGCGGAGCGGGAGGCCGGCTCGACTGGGGCAACCCGCCCCGCAGCTGCGACCTGATCGTCAGCACCGAGCGGCTGGATCAGGTCCTCGAGCATGCCGCCGGGGATCTTGTGGTCAGCGTCCAGGCCGGAACCAGACTGGGAGCGCTGCAAGAGCGCCTCGCCGCCGAGGGCCAGCGGCTCGCGCTGGACCCGCCCGGTGATGCCACGGTCGGCGGGCTCATCGCCACCAACGTGACGGGGCCGCTCCGGTTCCGCTACGGGGCGCCGCGCGACCTGCTCATCGGGATCACCGTCGTCCGCGCCGACGGTACGGTTGCCAGGGCCGGCGGCAAGGTCGTCAAGAACGTGGCCGGCTATGACCTCGGCAAGCTGTTCGCCGGCTCCTACGGCACGCTCGGCCTGATCACCGAGGCCACGTTCCGGCTGCATCCGCTGCCCGCAGCTCGCGTCTACGTCACCGTCGAGACCGATGATCCTGCCACCGCGGCCGCGCTGGCGCATGCGGCTGCGAGCTCGCCCCTGACACCCGCCGCGATCGAACTTCAGTGGCCGGCGACCACAAGCCCGCTCAGTGTGTCGGTCCTGCTCGAAGGGGACGAGGCGAGCGTTGCCGAGCGCGCTGAGCTACTGGCATCCCGCCTGGCGAGCGAGGTTGCCGGGGCTGCGGCCCGCTCGTTTCGTGTGAGCGGGCCGCAGCCCGGCGACCTCGCTCGGCCCGATGGGCCTACACGCCTCAAGGTCGCATTCTGGGCGAGCCAGCTCGCGGACATTCTGGGCTGCATCCATGCGGCCGCGGCCGGGCGCGGGCTTGATCCGGCGGTCGGCGGGGCCGCAGCCGCCGGCGTCCTGGAGGTCCGGCTGCCGGCCGACGTGCCCGTGGCCGCGCTCGCCGATTTCGTGGCGGCGCTGCGGGCCGAGCTGGGCGAGCTCAGCGTCACCGCCGGAGGACTGCCGAGCAGCCGGGCGAGCGCCGTCGTGCTCGACGCGCCGGCGAAGGCCCGCGCTGCCGTCGATATGTGGGGTCCGGTACCGTCGCTGGATCTCATGCGGGCGGTCAAGGACCAGTTCGACCCGGGCCACCGGATGGCGCCCGGCCGGTTCGCGGCCGGTATTTAGGGGGCGACAGCATCTGATGAGCGGCCAGCCAGATCCGGCCGGCGAGCTGCGCACGCTCGCGGGCGACTGCGTGCACTGCGGGTTTTGCCTCCCCGCCTGTCCCACCTACCAGCTGTGGGGCGAGGAGATGGACTCGCCGCGCGGCCGGATCCACCTCATCACCCAGATCCTGGACACCGGCGAGGGCAGCGCCGCCGCGGCCACGCATTTCGATCGCTGCCTCGGCTGCATGGCCTGCGTGCCCGCCTGCCCGTCCGGAGTGCGCTACGACCGGCTCATCGAGGCGGCGCGCACCTGGGCCGGGGACGAACAGGGACCGGCGCCGCGCCTGCTGCCGCCAAGATCACGACGGGATCGGGCGGTGCGAGCCGCGATCTTCGCAACGTTCCCGTATCCGCGCCGACTGCGGATGCTGCTGGCGCCACTGCGGGCCGCGCAGCGAACCGGCCTTGACCGGCTCGCGCTGCGCAACACGCTGCTCGGGCGGCTGGCGCCCGAGGCGGCGGCCGCTCTTGCGGTCGCCCCGAGTCCGGCCCGTCGCCGCGGGCGGGCGCTGCCCGTCAGGGTGCTGGCCCGCCGGACCGGTCACGCACTGCCCCTCCGGGTACCCGCCCGCGGCGCGCGTCGTGCGGTCGTCGGCATGCTCACGGGCTGCGTCCAGTCGGTGCTGTTCCCCGTGGTCAACGCGGCGACGGCCAGGGTGCTCGCCGCCGAGGGCTGCGACGTGGTGATCCCGGCCGACCAGAGCTGCTGCGGAGCACTGTCGCTGCACAGCGGCCGGCGCTCCGAGGCGGCGGCATTCGCCCGCCGCACGGTCGAGGAGTTCGAGCGGGCCGGGGTCGACGCGATCGTCGTCAATGCGGCCGGCTGCGGATCGGCGATGAAGGAGTACGCGGACCTGCTCGCCGACGACCCGGCCTGGGCCGAGCGGGCGGCCGCGCTGGCCGCCAGGGTCCGCGACTTCAGCGAGTTCCTCGCCGAGCTGGGCCCGGTAGCGCCCAGAGCCGAGATGGAGCTGTCGGTCGCCTACCACGACGCCTGTCACCTCGGCCATGCGCAGCGGATTACCGCCCAGCCGCGCAGCCTGCTGCGGGCCATTCCCGGGCTGAAGGTGTTGGAGATAGCCGACGGCGGCACGTGCTGCGGATCGGCGGGAATCTACAACCTGGTGCAGCCGGTGGCGGCCGCCGAACTCGGCGCCCGCAAGGCTCGCGCCGTCCGGGATGCGGACGCGGAACTGCTGGTGTCGGCCAATCCCGGCTGTGCGCTGCAAATCACCCGGGCACTGGCAGCCGACGAGTTCGAGCCGCTGCCGATGGCCCACATCGCCGAGGTGCTCGACGCCTCGATCCGGGGCCTGCCCGCCGAGTACCTCCTGCACCGGTAGCCTGCTCGCCGCGCGGAGGGGCAACGTTGGACCTTTGCTGCCCGTCTAGATGACTGAGTCCTTTTGATCTTCAGTGATCGTAGGCGGTGAGGGATCGCTTGACGGCCTGGCCTGTGCGGTGGTTGTGCCAGATGGCGGCGGCGAGGGCGAGGAGGCGGGCGGCGACGCGGGCGTAGACCCCGGCGAGGGTCCGGCCGCCGTGGGCCTCGAGGGTGAGCTGGCCCTTGAGGGTGTCGAAGATCGCCTCGATCCACTGGCGCTGGCGGGCGAGGCGACCGAACCGCGGGGTTTCGTTCTTGCGGTCGGGGCGGATCAGGTGCGCGCCCAGCTCGGTGGTGATGAAGGCCTCGAAGTCCCGGCCGGCGAAGCCCTTGTCGCCGAGGATGACCTGCCCGGCGCGGATCAGGTCGCCGTCGCGTTCGAGCAGCGCGCGGGTGACTTCGCGCTCGCCGATGCCGGGGTGGGCCAGTCCCCAGATGACGGGCATGCCGTCAGCGGCGGTGATCAGGTACAGCCGGAATCCCCAGAACCAGCGGGAGTGACTGGCACAGTACCCGTACCCGGCGTGCCCGGCCAGGTCGGAGCGGCGGACCGTCTCCCGGCTGGCCGCGCACGGCAGCGGGGTGGAATCGACCAGCCGCAGCAGGTCATGCCAGGACGCGGTGTCGCGGGCCAGTTCGGTGATCACCGCCGACAGCAGCCCGCCGGAGGAGCGCAGCCGCTTGCCGTACCCGGACTGGCCGGGCAGCCGCGGGAACAGCCCGGCCAGGTGGCTGCGGGCGTACCGGATCCAGCGCCGCTCGCTGGCGATGCCCAGCAGGTGCTGGGCGACGGCCAGGCACACTAACTCCGCGTCATCCAGGGCCGGCTTGCGGCCGGGCCGGTGATCACGCGACCAGCCCAGCAAGGGCAGCACGCGATCATCGAGTTCCACGTAGAGTGCGGTCAGGAGGGCCTCGAGGTTGTTCGTCACAAAACGATCTTCGGTGCCCTCCGCCTTACTTTCCGAGCAGCGACACGCACCCAAGATCAATAGGACTCACTCATCTAG
>JASHOV010000053.1 GCA_030038495.1 Streptosporangiaceae bacterium | reverse complement strand
ACCACGTCAGCGGTGCCTCCCCTGGTCAGCATGGGCCTCTCGCGATCTGTCATTGACACTGAATTTCTCACAATTTCTCACATCCCTTCTCGTGCCTCACGCGCCGAGCAGCGCGGCGATGGCGTCGGGGGCGGCCTCCAGGTCACCCAGGCGGACCCGGATATAGCGCGTGAGCGCGGTGCGCCGCCGTCCGCGTGGCCGGCCCAGGCCGCCACCACCGCGATCGGCACCTGGCCCGAGTTGTGCAGGCCGATTGTTCGCGGCGACACGCCGAGATGGCCGGACCTCTGCGGCAGAGGCGCGCAGTCTCGTCCAAGGCAGCGATGGAGAGCTAGATAGTCCGGCCTCCAGCCTTGTTCCGCGCAGTGCTTGGGTGGGTGCCACACAAGCGAGCTGGTTATCCGCGGTTGACGCTGGCACCGTAGACGATGTGACAGTAGCCGATGTGATCAAGCTCGTCTCCGCTCTGGGCCGAGCCCCGTCCGCACCTCGCTCCCGGTATCGCAGCACGGCCACTATTGGCTAATGCGCCTGGGCTACGCGCAACACAATCTGGGCGACACCCGCCATGCCGTCGGCGAGCCCGCGCCTGGGAGCCTGGCAGCAGGCGCTGGCGATGCTCGACGACCTGCGTCTGCCCGACGCCGACAAGGTCCGCGCCAAGCTTGCTGGTAAAAAGGATCACGGCTCCCAGAACGCTGCCAGACGCTGAGGATGCCGACGCCGCGTCAGCGACAACCGCCCCATCATCCCGAGCTCCGTCGAGCGGCGACCCGCGGCACTGGTGTGACCATTGAGATGATTGAGCACCAATATAGGTATTGAGACGCGATGAGATCCGATAAACTTGTGCTTCATCTATCTAAAATCTCTCTATCATGACAATGACGGCTGTCAGGTGACTTGACATAGTCCGCGGCCATTGTGAAATAGTTTCGTATATGGCAGCTAGGCGTCTCGCCGCCCAGCCGGTACCGCCAGCTCGGGGGTGCGACGCGCAAAGTTGCAAGGTCATGCCCGCGTCGCCCGTGAAGGGAGGTCACCAATGCAGATCGTCATCCGTGAGCTAGACAAGATCGAGACCACCGGCATGATATGCGCGGGTGGGGAGTAGGCTCCCCCAACGCCGACCCTAGCTGCAGTTCCTGCAGCTAACTCGCAGAGTCGTGGTGAGCGAGCCAGCCGACGGCTCCGCGCCAATCGCCGTAAACATCAAGAATTCGCGTGTGAGCACATCGCGAGAGGGCTCAATGCAGCTTCCCCGCATCAAGTACGAACACAGGCCGCGCCGATTGACTGACGGAAGCATCCGCATCGGCGGGCGCATCTATGGCCTGGCCTTCGAGATCAAGGATCCCGACGGCCAGATATGGGCGCTGCTCGAGCTCCTAGACGGCTCACGAACGGTGGATCAGGTGGTTCACCACCTGATCCACCAGTTCCCCGAACTCAGGCCGGATGATGCGCGGTCCGGGGTCGAGCAGATCATAGCGGCGGGGTACGTCGAGGACGCTGCCGAAGTAGAGCCGCCTGGGCTTACATCTCGTGAGCGGGAGCGCTATAGCAGGAGCAGGAACTTCTTCCAGTGGATTGACCTGGTTCCCCGCGAGACGAGTTGGCACTCTCAGCTGAAACTGCGCCGGTCGAACGTCATTATCGTCGGGCTAGGCGGGACAGGAGGCGCAGCAGCCCTCGCCCTTACCATGTCAGGCGTCGGGCACCTGCACTGCGTCGAGCCTGATACGGTAGAACTCTCAAACCTGAATCGGCAAATACTTTACGCCGAGTCCGATATCGGCAAGCCTAAGCTCGACGCTGCACTCGCCCGTCTGCAGGCGGTCAATTCCGATGTCGCCATTACCGGCCAGCGCCTCGAAGTCACTAGCTCGGAGATGCTCGCTGACCTCATCCGGGGATTTGACCTCTTGGTGATGACCGCCGACTCGCCGCCAGACATCCGCACATGGGCAAGCCTGGCGAGCAATAAGACCAAAGTGCCTTGGGTCCATGGCGGATACTCGGGGCCGATGACAACGGCAGGCTGCTACATTCCCGGCGCCGGGCCGTGTTATGACTGCGTTCGTATCACCAGCAATGAGAACCAGCCCGAGGTGACCGCCGAATGGGCTGGTGACGACAGATCGGCTCACAGCGCGAACGCGGTGTCGGCTGGGCTCACGGGCTATTTGGTGGCACACGCCGCGATCGGCGCTTTAACCGGCGTGCCGGCGCTGCCGACCAATTGCACGCTGGCCCTCAGTCTTGTCAGGCAAGACCATGCAGTCATTCATTCCGCCGACGCGTGCCGCGAGGAGTGCCCTACGCGCAGAGGTGCATCGTGACGGCTGTCGGAGACGCTGAGCTGACGAATGCGAAGCTCGTCTGCCTGCACCCTTTGCACCTGCGGGACGAAGGAGAGGAGTGGATTGTCGGCCGAGTCGACACGGGCCGCTTCGTCGCTTTGCCGCCGGTCGGCGTGCGTGTGATCGAGCTGATACGTGAAGGATCCTCGGTGGCTTCGGTCACTGCGGATATTAGCGAGGAGCAGGGCGAGCAGGTTGATGTCGCCGGGTTCCTGGTGGCTCTGACGAATCTCGGCTTCGTAGCAAAGATCGACGGCACGCCGATTACGGTATCGGCGCCGACTAACTCGACCTTTGCATGGATACGACCCGCATATGTCCGATGGGCGCTGCATCCCTCGATCTGGCTAGGCGCCGCGCTCGTAACGATAACTGCCATAGCGACCTATCTGCTCGTGCCAGGCGAGCCGATCCGCTCATCCGACCTGATCTGGTCGGACAAGGGGAGCCTCGTACTGGTAAGCCTCGCCGCTCTGGGCTGGACGACAGTATTCATTCATGAATTGGCACATCTGGTTACCGCGCGGGCTGCCGGAGTGCCGGGAAAGATTACGCTAGGTACAAGACTGCAGTTCCTAGCAGCGCAGACTGACGTGAGCGGCATCTGGTCGGCTCCCCGTCGAACACGCATCATCGTTTACCTGTCAGGGATGGCCGTCAATGCCGTCCTCGCCGCCTCGGGGGTGTTTCTTACCCGGCTGTTTCCGCATAGCGGCGTGGGCACTTTCGGAGCCGTCCTTTGCATGGAACAACTCTTGTTGCTAGCGCCTCAGTTCATGTTTTTCATGCGCACTGACATCTACTTTCTCGTCCAGGACCTGGCGAGATGCCGTGACCTCTATGGCGACGCTACTGCCTATGTGCGCTATGTGGCACGGAGATCGGTGAGCCGTCCGGCGCATGACCCGACACTGGCCCTGACGGTCAGGGAGCGGCGGGCCGTCAGACTGTATTCTGTCTTTCTTGTGCCAGGAACGATTCTGACGCTCCTTGTATTCGTTACAGTAACCGTCCCTGTTATGGGGCATCTTCTCGACGGCTCGCTGAGGCACCTGCTGATGTCCGATTCGGTACTAACCAAATTGGACGCACTCACTGTGCTCGCTGTCTTTGCGATGCTCTATGGAATATACGCCTGGGCATGGTGGCGCAGGCACGGGATCCAGGTGAGGACCATGCTGCGGAGGAGCAGGGCGGAGATCGGCTGAGTTCGCCGGTCGAGCGCACCGGGCACCAGTCGGTCCACAGCATGCCAGGCGCGGGTGCGCTGGCGGGTGGTGGCACGTTATTTCGGGTCGGCTCAGCGGGCGAGCAGGGGGACGAGGACCTGAGCGTCGGGGGTACCCCAGCCGGTGACCGGGTCCCAGCCGGGTCCTGCCCGGTAACCGGTGATCGTGACCGGCGGCCGGGTGAGGGCCACCACCGTGTTGTTGCCGGTGGTGATGTCGTGGAACGCCTCGTGGTACAGCGGGCCGCGGGCGATCTGGTAGATGGCCGGATTGACGAAGCCGAGCGGGTGGCCGGCCTCCTGGTCGGCCAGGGCGATCAGCCCGGCCCACAACGGTGCGGCAGCGCTGGTGCCTCCGCCCGGCGAGAGCTTGTAGCCACCGCCCGGCGCGCTGCGCGCGAGCGCCATGCCGGTGGGTGAAGCGTCCCCGGCGACGTCCGGCACGCCTCGCGCGGTGCCGATGCCGGGGACGCCATCCTGGTAGGCGGGCCTGGCGAACAGGCGGCTGAACCCGCCGCCCGACGCCTTCACCGGAGGACCCCCCTTCGCTGTGATCGTGGCGTTCCATGCGGTCTCGCTGATGTAGGCGCCGGTAACGGGGTTGGCAGTCAGGTCGGTGCCGCCCACCGCGAGCACCAGCGGATCGGAAGCGGGCAGGTTGACCTGCCTGACCGGCGGGCACGAGCCGTGACCGGTGCGGTAGTCGCCCGCGGCGCCATAGTCTCCCGACGCGGCGACGACGGTGACTTGGTGGGCGGCGGCGTACTCCAGCGCGGAGTTCATGGTCGCCACCTCCGCGCGGGTGAAGGTAACCTCACCCGCGCAGAACTCCTGACCGACGCCCTGTTGCGAGATCACATCTGCGTGCCGGCGGATGGCGATCCCCACATACGCGGCGAACGTGGCGGCGCCCTTCGCCGGCGTGCTCATGTCCGCCGGGTCGACCGGAAGCTCACGGATGGTGGCGTCCGGGGCGACCGCGTGCACCATCTCGGTGTCCAGCAGCTCCTCGCCGCCGGCCAGCCACGGGGAGGCGGACGGGCCAGCCAGGGTCGTGATGACCTGGATCCGTGCCGGGGGCAGCCCGAACCGGCGGTCGAAGTCCGCCACGTCCTGCCGGATGTCGGTGACCCCTCCGGCCCGGCTGGAAGGCCGCGCGGGCCCCGTTTCGGCCTCCTCGGGCAGCACCACCGTAACGCCGCGTCCGTCGATCCCGCGGTCCAGCAGCGGCTGGATGCCGTAGGCGGTGAGGAGGACCCGCGGCGTGTAGCAGGTCGGCGGCGTCTTCGTCAGGCAGTCCGGCGCGCTCGCGGCCGCCGTTCCGCCTGTAATCGCCTTACTGGTGCTGCATGCCGCCGCCAGCAGGGCCAGGCCGACCGTGGCGGTGATGGCGACTACGACTCGCACCCGCCGAAGCCGACGCGATAGACGACCGAGACAGTCACTCAACTCGACCAGGAGCGCTGGCCGCCGCCGGAAGCCGCGACCGCCCCGGAAGTCATCGTTCATGCCGTGCTTCTTATGGGCCGTATCACCTGGCAAACGGTGCCGCGGGCCGCGCCCGCACCGCATCGGCCCGCCGGCTGCATTCGCTGCGGCGCAGGTGGCCCGCGGGCGTACGCCTGCGGGCTAATGCCGGGCAGGCGGCGCGCAGATACGATCGGCGCATGCACGCCGCACCAGGTTCGCCTTTGGCCAGGCGCGCGCCGGCGGGCGCTTCGCTGGCTGTGGTCTGGTGGGCCGCTCGGCGTCAGCCCGTCCCCATCCTGGCCGGGTGGGCCTCGTACTGGTGGGTTTTCCTGG
This sequence comes from Streptosporangiaceae bacterium, assembly GCA_030038495.1. Lineage (GTDB taxonomy): Bacteria > Actinomycetota > Actinomycetes > Streptosporangiales > Streptosporangiaceae > JAJYUU01. The sequence goes on along the minus strand of JASHOV010000053.1, from coordinate 3,176 downwards.
CGCTGGCCGGCGTCATGACGCTGTCAGTCGGCGTGCTGCGTCGCAGGCCGCTATCCGCGCTTTCCCTGCTCGTCGCCGGCTCACTCGCCGCCACGCTGGTGCCCGATACGACGCGCGCCGTCGTCCTGATCCTGCCGATCCTGCTGGTCCTGCCGGCCGGCATCGAAGTCTGCTTCATCGCGGCCACGCGCCCGCCCCGCACCTCTATCGCCGCGGCTGCCATTGCGCTTGCCGCGCTGGTCGGCTACCTGGCCGTGCGAGTGCCCGCAGATCTCGGCTGGCTGGCCACGCTGGTGGAGCTAGCCGTTGGCCTGACAACCGTTATCGCCTGGCTGATCGGCCATTCGATCCGGCAGGCCCACCTGCATGCCGAGACGGTGCGGGCGCAGGCCGAGGCCCAGGCGGTCACGGCCGAGCGGTTGCGGATCGCCCGCGACCTCCACGACATGGTCGCGCACAGCATCGGCATCATCGCGATCCAGGCCGGCGTGGGCCGCCGGGTCATCGACACCCAGCCCGCCGAGGCACGCAACGCACTGGACGCCATCGAGGCCACCAGCCGGGAGACGCTCGCGGGGCTGCGGCGGATGCTCGGCGCCCTGCGCCGGGCCGGGCCGGGCCTGTCTGCCGGGCTGGCATCGCTGGACCCGGCGCCGAGCCTGGCCGATCTCGGCGTGCTGGCCGCCGCGACGATGGACGCCGGCGTCCGTGTCGATGTGCAGTGGCGGGGCCAGCGGCGCCCACTTCCTGCCGACGTCGACCTATCGGCGTTCCGCATCATCCAGGAGGCGGTCACCAACGTCGTCCGCCACGCCGACGCCGGCCACTGCCGCGTGATCATCGACCAGCAGGACGAGGAACTCTGCCTCGAGGTCGTCGATGACGGCTGCGGCGGCGCGACGGATGGAACCGGGTATGGGATTGCGGGCATGCGCGAGCGCGCCTGCCTGCTGGGCGGTCAGTTCACCGCCGCCGCGCGGCCCGGAGGCGGGTTCCGCGTGGCGGCCCGCCTGCCGGTGCCGTCAGAGGCCCGATGACGGTCCGCGTCGTGCTGGCCGACGACCAGCCGCTGGTGCGTGCCGGACTGCGCGTGCTCATGGCCGACACGGTCGGCATCGACGTGGTCGGTGAGGCAGAGAACGGCGCCCAGGCGGTCCATCTGGCCAGGGACGTCCAGCCCGATGTGGTGGTGATGGACATCCGCATGCCCGGCATGGACGGAATCGAGGCCACCCGGATGATCACAGCGGACCGGGCGGCGGCCCGGGTCGTCGTCCTCACCACGTTCGACGACGACGACTACGTCTACGCGGCGCTGCGCGCGGGCGCCAGTGGATTCCTGGTCAAGGACATGGCGCTGGAGGACATCCTCACCGCGATCCGGGTCGTGGCAGCCGGTGACGCCCTGCTCGCGCCGGGCGTCACCCGCCGTCTGATCGCCCAGTTCGCTGGCCGGGCCGGGCCCGGGCCGACACCGGAATGGCGGGACATCGACGCCATCACTGAACGCGAGCGCGAGGTGCTGACTCTGGTCGGCCGCGGCATGTCGAATGCCGAGATCGCCGCGTCCCTGTTCATCAGCACGGCCACTGCCAAGGCGCACGTGGCGCGTCTACTGGCCAAGCTCGGCGCTCGTGACCGGGTCCAGCTCGTCATCGCGGCCTACGACGCCGGCCTCGTATCACCGCCACGGTGATCACCGCCGCTGCCTGCGTAGCTCCGACCTTCGCCACCCCAATCAGCGGGCCGTTCGCGCTCGGCACTAGCCTGCTCCGTCCGTTCCTGCTCCCCCGAATGGCATCGACGTGCACCGGCGAAGGCCGCTCCCGCCTCAGGAGGCGGGAGCGGCCTTCCCGGTGTCCTGCCGGATCGAGATCTTGCCGTTCCGCAGCACGCCGAGGCGCTGAGCGCGGCGCGCCACCGTGCTGTCGTGGGTCACCAGCACCATGGTCAGCCCGCGGTCCTGCCACAGCTTCTCAAGCAAGCCGATGATCTCGTCCCGCGTGCCCTCGTCCAGGTTGCCCGTCGGCTCGTCCGCCAGCAGCACCTTGGGCTCCTTCACCAGCGCCCTGGCGATGGCCACCCGCTGCTGCTCGCCGCCCGACAGCTCCGACGGCAGGTGCCGGGCCCGGTCGGCCAGCCCCACGTCGGCCAGGGCCTGCGCCGCGCGGGCCCGGCGGGTGGCCGCGGACACGTGCAGCGGGACCAGCGCGGCTTCCACGTTCTCCTGGGCGCTGAGCGTCGGCACCAGGTTGAACGTCTGAAAGATGAACCCGATCGAGTCGGCCCGGATCTTGGTGACCTGGCCTTCCCGCAGCTGGGCCAGGTCCACCCCGCCATCGCCGAACATGATCTTGCCCGCCGTCGGCCGGTCCAGCCCGCCCAGCATCTGCAGCAGCGTGGACTTGCCGTGGCCGGTCGGGCCCTGGATGGCGAGCCACTCGCTGTCGGAGATCGCCAGGTCGATGCCCTGAAGGGCGCGCACGACGTTGCGGCCCTTCTGGTACTCCTTGGTCACGCCGGTCAGCTTGTACATGTCATCTCTCCTGTAAGGCGCGGATGGCCCCGGTCTTTGTCCGGATGGCAGCTGGGCCGGATGGGTGTGCGGGCCGCGCTCACTCGACCCTCGCCAGGGCCATGGCCGGGCGCAGCCGGGCCGCCCGCCAGCCGCCGAAGATACCCGCGATCAGGCCGCCAGCGACCGCGAGCACAACCGCCACGATGATCGTCCCGATCGTGACTTGCGCGATCAGGTGCACAAGAACGCCGTGGGTCGCCCTCGGGGTTGCGTTGCGGAACCGCCCGGCGAAGCCCGTGCTCCCGCCGCCGCCACCGAGGCCGCCAGCGAATTCCCTGGCGCCGCCGGGTGTCGCGGAGCCAGTGTTCGGGACGAACGCCGCATTCAGCGTCCCGGCGAAGCGCGAGACCAGGTTCGAGCCCAGGAAGCCAAGGCCCACGCCGACGATCCCGCCGATGATACCGATCACCAGCGCCTCGCCGACGACCTGGCCGACGACCCGGCGACTGGTCCAGCCGAGGGCCTTCAGGGTGCCGAACTCACGGACGCGGCGGGACACCGCCGACATCGTCAGCAGGCTGGCCAGCAGGAACGCCGCCGCGAGCACCGCGATCGCGAGCCACTTGCCCAGGTTGTTGGCCAGGCTGGAGGCGTTGGA
>JASHOV010000516.1 GCA_030038495.1 Streptosporangiaceae bacterium | reverse complement strand
GAAGGGCCGCCGCGTGGCCGCGGTGCTGACCGAGCAGGGCCGGATCGAGACCGAGATCGTCGTGAACGCAGCCGGCATGTGGGCGCGACAGTTCGGTGCCCTGGCCGGGGTCGGCGTACCGCTGCAGGCCGCCGAGCACTATTACCTGCTCACCGACACCGTGCCCGGCATGGATCCGGACCTTGCCGTCATCGAGGACCCAGACAACTACGGCTATTACCGGCCCGAGGGCGACGGCATGCTGGTCGGTCTGTTCGAGCCAGTCGGCGCGCCGTGGTCGCTGGACGGCGTGCCGCGGGACTTCAAGTTCGGCAAGCTGCCGCCGGACTGGGACCGGATGGAGCGCTTCCTGGGCCCGGCGCTTGCTCGCATTCCGTGCCTGTCAGACACGGGCGTGCGCACGTTCTTCTGCGGACCGGAGTCATTTACCGCCGACGTCAAGCCGCTGCTCGGCCCCGCTCCCGAGCTCGACGGCTACTTCGTCGCGGCCGGCCTGAACTCGCTGGGCATCCTGTCCGGCGGCGGCGTCGGCAGTGTCGTTGCCCAGTGGATCGTGGACGGCGTCGCACCCGTCGACACCGCGCACATCGCGATCGACAGGACCGCCACCTACGAGACCTCGCGGCGATTCCGCAGGGAACGGACGGCCGAGCAGCTAGGCGTCCTGTTCGGTGACGCGGTCTGGCCGGGCTGGAAACCGTCGACCGGCCGGAACATCCGCCGCTCGGTTCTGCACGACAGGCTCGCCGCCGCGGGCGGCCACTTCGCCCAGTCGGCCGGCTGGGAGTTCGCCGAATGGCACGCCCGGCCAGACGAGCAGGCCGTCACCACGCTGGACTTCCGGCGGCAGGCGTCGCACCCGCTCGTGGCCCGCGAGCACCAGACCGTCCGCGAGGCGGTGGGGATGCTCGACATGAGCCTGATGGCCAAGTTCATCGTGCAGGGACCGGATGCCGCGCCGGTGCTGAGCCGCATGTCGGCCAACGACGTGACGGCCGGTCTCGGGCGGATCGTGTACACGCAGTGGCTGAGCGAGACTGGCGGCATCGTCGCCGACGTCACCGTGACCTGGCTGGAGCCGGACCGGTTCCTGGTGGTCGCGAGCGACGTGATCCACCGCAGGATTGAGCCGATGATCCGGCGAGCGACCAGGCCCGACGAGTTCGTCACAGTAACCGACGTCACGTCAGGGACGACGTTGCTCTCGGTGCAAGGCCCCGCTAGCCGCGAGCTGATCAGCGAACTGACGGACGCCGACCTCCGGAATGCCGCGTTCCCCTATATGACGGCAAGGCAGATCCACGTGGGCTATGCGCCCGTGCTCGCGATCCGTGTGACCTACGTCGGCGAGCTCGGCTGGGAACTGCACGTTCCGGCCGAGTACGCGCTCGGTGTGTACGACGACCTGGTCGAGGCCGGCCGCGATCTCGGGTTCGCGCCGGCGGGGCTGGCGGCCATGACGAGCCTGCGGCTGGAGAAGGGGTACCGCGACTTCGGCGTGGACATCGACAATACCGACAACCCGCTCGAGGCGGGCCTCGGCTTCGCCGTCGCCTGGGACAAGCCCGGCGGGTTCACCGGGCGCGAGGCGCTGCTGGCCGCGCGCGCCGCGGGCCCGCCGCGCAACCGGGTGGTGGGCCTGCTCGTCGAGGATCCTGCGGTCGACCTGTTCGGCAACGAGCCGGTGCTGGCCGGCGGCCGGTGGGCCGGCTACGTGCGGGCCGCGGCCTTCGGCCACACCGTCGGTGGTTCCGTCGGGCTGGCGCAGGTCAACTGCGCGGACGGCGTGACCGCCGGCTGGCTGAAGGACACCAAGTTCGCGGTCCGGACCCCGGTCGGGGACATTCCGGCCCGGCTCCAGATCGCGCCGTTCTACGACCCGCAGCGTCTGCGCATCCTGGCGTAGCCAGGCTGCGCGCGCTGCGGTGCTGCCGGCGCATCCTGGCCTAGCCAGGCTGCGCGCGCTGGTGTGCTTCGAAAACCAGCTGTCTGCGGATCCTCGCGTAGCGAGGCTCGGGGTTACGGTGGGCCGTCCCACGGGCGGGTACCGCGCGAGTCGGCCACGCGGCTTGCCGCGGGCCGTTACTCGCGGGCCGTTACTCGCGGGACGCGTACAGCGCGACCTCGAAGTTCACGTACATCTCGAACGCGGCCGGATCCGCGAGCGGCAGCGTCTGCGAGTAGATCGCGCCGGTGATCCCGCTCGCCGGGTCGACCCAGAAATGGGTGTTGAACAGCCCCGACCACGAGCCGCTCCACGCCGCCCGCATGCCCGGCATCGCGACCGGGTTGAGCAGCAGGCCCCAGCCCCACTTGAGGCCGGGCCCGAGGTTCACCGGACCGCTCAGCTCCGGGTGCGCGGTCGGCATCTCGGCCGGGAACTCCAGGTCCCCGATCTGGTTGGTGAACGCCGCCGCCACTGTGTCCGGGGCCAGGATCTGGTTCCCGTCGAGCTCGCCGCCACGGAGCAGCATCCGCTGGAGCCGCAGGAAGTCGCGCGGGGTGGAGTACAGGAAATGCCCGCCGCCCCAGAACTCGGGCTGCTGGGCCCAGTCGACATCGGTGGCCATCCATTCGCCGTCCTCGCCGCGGACGTGGATCGGCGTGGAGTTGGCCCGCTGCTCGGGGGTCATCCGCGCGACTGTGTTCGTCATGCCCAGCGGTCCGGTGATGTTCTCGGCGAAGTAGGCATCCAGCGGCTGGCCGCTGACCGCCTCGACCACCCGGCCGAGCCAGTCGAGGTTGATCCCGTACTGCAGGCGCGTTCCCGGGTCGAAGACCAGCGGTGCCGTGAACGCGTCCAGAGTACCCGGCATGATGTTGGGTGTGCCGGTGACCTGTTCGTAGCGGTCGATATCGCTGTTCCAGATCCAGTACCCGAGGCCGGTGGTGTGGGTCATCAGGTTGCGGACTGTGGCCCGGCTGGCCGGCGGGCGCAGCCGCGGTGTGTCGCCGTCGAAGCCTTCGAGGACCTGGAGGTCGGCGAACTCAGGCCGGTAGGTATCGACCGGCGCCTCGACATCGAGGCTGCCCTGCTCCATGAGTTGCAGGGCCGCGGTCGTGGTCACCATCTTGGTCATCGACGCGATCCGCATTACCGTGTCCGGCGTGATCAGGTCGCTCTCGGCGGCCGAGCGCAAACCGGCGGCGCCCTCGTATACCTGGCCGTCCCGATCGGCCGCCATGGCCACCACGCCGGGGACTACGTCGTTTTCCACGGCTGTCAGCAGGACGTTGTCGATTTCCTTGGGCACGGGCGGGCTCCCTTGCGGTCAGCGCCTTGTCGCGGCGCCATAATGCTCCCCCCGGCGGCATTAGGGCGTCAATGCGCGTCCCGAGCACACTTTTCCTCCGTTAGCTGGGTACAAAACGCCAGGTATCGCACGCCAAAGGCCATGCAACGGAGGAAAAGTCGCGGTGAGGTCTCGATGGCCGCCCGCGGGCCCGCGATAGCTTGACGTCAAGATACACAACGCGTTAGCCTGGCCCAGGGATAGCTTGATGTCAAGATACTTTGTCGCCCGAGAAGCCGGAGGGGCCGCGTGCCCGCCGGCCGGGTGCGGGAAGATGCAATCGAGGCCGCGGTGTGTGGCCGGGCAGGAGATGAGAAGACATGACCGGGAACAGCTTCGGCAGCCGCGCCACCCTGGACGGAGCCGGGACCAGCTACCTGATCCACCGGCTGGACGCAGTGCCTGGTGCCGCCGACCTGCCGTACAGCCTCAAGGTGCTGCTGGAGAACCTGCTGCGCACCGAGGACGGGGTCAACGTCACCGCCAATCACGTCACCGCGCTCGCACGGTGGGACCCGAAGGCCGAGCCGGACACCGAGATCCAGTTCACGCCCGCCCGTGTCATCCTGCAGGATCTCACCGGCGTGCCCGCGGTCGTGGACCTTGCCGCGATGCGAGAGGCGATGAAAGCGCTCGGCGGCGACGCCGGGAGGATCAACCCGCTGGTACCCGCCGAGCTGGTAATCGACCATTCCGTCATCGCCGATGTCTTCGGCCGTCCTGACGCCTTCGAGCGGAACGTCGAGCTCGAGTTCCACCGCAACTCCGAGCGGTTCGCGTTCCTGCGGTGGGGCCAGGACGCGCTTCGCCAGTTCAAGGTCGTGCCGCCTGG
>JASHOV010000052.1 GCA_030038495.1 Streptosporangiaceae bacterium | reverse complement strand
GCATGCACCCAGACCACCCGGCAGCGAGCACCACAAGATCAAACCCCGTCCGGGTGCCTCAGCCGCAACCTCAGCCGCAACCCGTTAACGGCACCACCGGAATGTCAGACCCAAACGTGAACATGGACCCTGGTGAAACGTGAAGACCTCTGTGTGGTCAGGGGCGGGGTCGAACCGCCGACCTTCCGCTTTTCAGGCGGACGCTCGTACCAACTGAGCTACCTGACCGCGCCGAACGCCGTTCCCGGTGAACTGACGCCGGACTGAGCGGTCCTGACGGGATTTGAACCCGCGACCTCCACCTTGACAGGGTGGCGAGCACTCCGAGCTGCTCTACAGGACCAAGTTGTCACGTGCCCCCAACGGGATTCGAACCCGTGCCGCCGCCTTGAAAGGGCGGTGTCCTAGGCCGCTAGACGATGGGGGCTCGACGATCGCCGCCTTGCCCGTGGCGCCCGCCGTCGGGGACCGCACAAGCATAGGGGACGAAGGGCACTGCCGGCAAAGCGACTATCCCGGCTGCACCCTTGGGCCGCGAGCAGGCCCGTTGAACAGGGCTTTTTCAACGAGATCGCGGCCAGCTCCCGGTCCCGTCCTTGCTGACGATCTTCTCGGCAATCGACTCCTTCTCCCCTTCCTCGGGGATGAGCACCCAGGCGATCAGGTAGGCCAGGATCCCGAGCAGACCGAGCAGGGCCGCGACCGCGAAGACAACCCGGACCAGGGTGACGTCCACGCCGAGGTACGCCGCCAGCCCGGCCGCCACCCCAGCGATGTAGCGGCCCTCGCGGGGCCGTTCCAGCTTCCGGTCCGACAGATTGGCCACATCAGCCATCATGCCGCAAGCCCGGCCGCCCTCCTACCCCGGACCGCAGGAACATACGCTAGCGGCGAGGACCAGCAGAAAGGACCGCTATGCCGCGCCCCACGGACCCCGTACCCACTGATCTGCTCCGCATCGACGACGAGCTGAGCGACGAGGAACGGCTCGTCAGGGACACGGTGCGCAAGTTCGCCGCCGACCGGATCCTGCCTGAGGTCGCTGATTGGTTCGAGGCCGGCACGGTGCCGCGCGATCTGTTCCCCGAGCTTGGCAAGCTGGGCGTACTCGGCATGCACCTCAGAGGGCACGGCTGCGCTGGGATGGGCGCCATCGCCTACGGGGTCGCCTGCCGCGAGCTGGAGGCCGCCGACTCGGGCCTGCGCAGCATGGTCTCGGTCCAGGGCTCGCTGGCCATGTTCCCGATCTGGAAGTACGGGACGGACGAGCAGAAGGAGGCATGGCTGCCCCGGATGGCGGCCGGGGACGCCGTCGGCTGTTTCGGCCTCACCGAGCCCGACCACGGTTCCGACCCGGCGGGCATGACAACCCACGCGAAACGGAACGGCGGCGACTGGGTCCTCAGCGGCTCGAAGATGTGGATCACCAATGGCTCGATCGCCGATATCGCGGTCGTGTGGGCTGGCACCGAGGACGGCATACGCGGTTTCCTGGTGCCGCGGGGAACGCGTGGCTTCACGGCGCGCAATATCCACAAGAAGCTGTCGCTGCGAGCCTCGGTGACCTCGGAGCTGCACTTCGACGAGGTCAGGCTGCCCGCCAGCGCGGTGCTGCCCGGCGCGGCGGGCCTTAAGGGCCCGCTGTCGTGCCTGTCCGAGGCGCGGTACGGCATCCTGTGGGGTGTCACCGGCTCAGCCCGGACCTGCTTCGAGTCGGCGGCGGAGTACGCCAGGACCCGCGAGCAGTTCGGGCAGAAGATCGGCGGCTTTCAGCTGACCCAGCGCAAGCTCGCCTGGATGCTGGCCGACCTGCAGCGCGCCCAGCTACTCGCGCTGCACTTGGGCCGGCTCAAGGAAGCCGGGCAGATCACGCCGGAGCAGATAAGCCTCGGGAAGATGAGCAACGTCCGGACGGCCATCGATATCGCGCGGGAGGCCAGAACCGTCCTCGGCGCAAACGGCGTGACCCTGGAGTACCCGGTCATCCGGCACGCGAACAACCTGGAGTCGGTGCTGACCTACGAGGGCACCGAGGAAATCCACACCCTGGCACTCGGCCAGGCGATCACGGGCATCTCGGCGTACCGGTAGAGCAGCGAACGCCGGGGGACGGCAGCTTGCGCCGCCGTTCCCCGCCGTTAGATCCCGTCCAGCGCCAAGAACTACCTCACAGCTTCTTGCACTGGCCGTGGAGCTTCCCCTTGACGACGTTCTTGTTCCCGCCGCCGAGCGTCGGCGTCTGGGAGTTGCTTCCGCAGTTCAGCGACCCGCCGATCCAGTTCCCGCCGACCACGAGTGAGCCCGGACTCGAGTTCACGGAGTTGCCGTAGTAGTCGACGTTCCCGGCGACCTTCGAGTCGAGCAACCTCATGTTGCACGACATGTTGCCGGAGTAGCTGAAGTAGCTGGCCACCGAGCCGCCCTCGAAGGTCACCGTCGCGGGATTGCCGCTCGGGCCTTGCTGCGAGCAGTCGGTGTTGTCGGAGTAACCGTTCTGGCCGACGATGTAGTACCAGCCACCGACCGTCATGTCCTGCCACAGCATCTCGTACGGGTTGTCGGAGTAGACGTTGCCCATGACGACGTCGTCGCTGCCGGGCTCGCCCATGTCGGTGAACGAGTTGGTGCCCGACCAGAAGTTGCCGCCCACGATCAGGGTGCCGCCGTTCTGCGAGCTGAACGTCGCGTCGTGCGCGACCCGGAAGTCTCCGTTGACGAAGACGGTGCCGAAGTCCGTCAGCGAGCAGTTCCCTATCACCAGGATCGAGCTGTACGTACCGGGCTCGATGGGTCCTGACCGGCAGTCCAGCTGCCCATAGGGCACTAGGTCGTTCGGCGCGGACGTGGCCGCTATGGCCGGGCTCGCGATCATGGCCAGGCCGGCCATTGCCATCGCGACCGACGACAAGCAGGCCCGCCGCCTTCTTGTGATCCTCATACAGCTCCCCAGGATGTATAGGTTCGTCGCTCGGCAGGAAGACCCCCGTTGTGGCCGCCCTGTAGCTAGGCATCGCGACTACTCCCCGTAGCGTCACAGTGCCAGCCGGGAACTGGGGAATTTGCGGCCAAAGGTTACGGCTTGGCTAACCCCCGTTGCCAGGCTTACGCGAGCGCGACCAGCCTATGACTTCGCAGCCAGGTTTTGTGGCAACAACGGCTACGCTCGGTCACATGAGGGCAGAAATCTAATGCCAAAAGCCGCGAGTCAGGTACTGGCCGCCATTCTCGCGGACGCCGCCGCCGGGCGGTTCCCGGTCAGCGACGGCGGAGTTACCATCCTCCCGCAGCCTTCTGCCCGCGATGCCGGAGTGATTGCCTTCACCGGGCATTCGGTCATATTCGCCGACGCCGATCCGACCTGGACCGCCGGCCAGCTGACCGCCGACGACCCCTTCGCCGCGCCGCTGCGCCCCGAGTTCCTGTGCGCGCTCGCCCGGCACACGGGCCGTGTAGCCCACCAGTCCGACATGTTGGCGTGCGCCGCGGCCCTGCCCGGCGCTCCGCCGACCGAGCTGACACCGGACGCCGATCCGGCGCATCCGAGGATCTCCAGGGCGCTGCGCCACCGGGACGAGGTCAGGACCTGGCTCGTTCCAGGCGGGGTGGTCACGGTCGGCCGCGGCATCGCGGGCCGGTGGGAGGTCTCCGTCGAGGTCGGCGAGGAGGCGCGCGGCGCGGGACTCGGCCGGACGCTGGCGACCGCGGCCCGGCACCTCGTTCCCGACGGGGCGCCGCTGTGGGCCCAGATCTCCCCCGGCAACGCCGCGAGCGTGCGGGCCTTCCTGGCGGCCGGCTTCGTGCCGGTCGGCGCCGAGGCCTTGCTGGACCTGCCGTGAAAGGATCGGGCGATGGCCACGGCTGAGGCAGTGCTGCCTGATGCCCGCGGGCAGGCACACGTGCTGCGTATCCTGCTCGGGCTGACGATGCTGAGCGGGCTGGTCGATGCCGTCTGCTACCTCGGCCTCGGCCACGTCTTTACCGCCAACATGACGGGGAACATCGTGATCCTCGGATTCGCGGCCGCGGGCGCGCCCGGGTTCTCCGTGCCCGCCAGCCTGACGTCCCTGGCACTGTTTCTGGCCGGCGCCGTCGCCGGCGGCCGGATCAGCAAGCACATCTCGCCGCGCAGCCGCCGACTTAGCCTCGCCGTCGCCTGCGAGGCGACATTCGTCGCGGCGGCCGCGCTCGTCGCGTGCCTGGCCCCCACGGTGGCGACCGGCTGGGCCCGCTACACGGTGATCGCGCTGCTGGCATTCGCCATGGGAATCAGGAACTCGGTGATCAGGCACCTGGCCATTCCGGACATGACGACCACGGTGCTGACCCTGACGCTGACCGGCCTCGCGGCCGACTCTGCCCTGGGCGGCGGGGACAGTCCCAGGGCCGGGCGCAGGGTAACCGCGGTATTGGCAATGCTCGCCGGGGCGGTGCTCGGCGCCGCTCTGTACCTGCACCGGGGCCCGGGACTACCCCTCGCGATCGCGGCCGGCGTCGCGGCTCTCACCGTCCTGGCCGTCGGTCTCAGCCGCGCTCCGGCAGCGCTGGACCGGCCCTGACCGCCTGGCAGAGCGTGTCACCATGGCAGGCATGACGCAGGTTCCCGAGGTCACTGACAACAGCGAGGAGTCGCGGCTCGAGCTCCGCATCGGCGATGCCGTGGCCGAGCTGGTCTACCGGCGCCGGGCCGATCGTCTCGTGCTTGTCCATACCGAGGTGCCGGACGAGCTGGGCGGTCGCGGCATCGGCGGCCAGCTGGTCCGGGCCGCGCTGGAGAAGGCGGCGGCCGAGGACCTCACGGTCGTGCCGTTGTGCCCGTTCGCGCGCAGCTGGCTGGAGCGGCACCCGGATGCCGCCGCCGGGATCCGGATCGACTGGGACAGCCGCTGACCAGCTAGCCCCCGGCCCCGCGCTCACGCGCGCCAGGCGGCACGATCTGACCGAGGGCATCCCGCCGCTGGCGGACCGCGGCCACGAACGCGGCTAGCTGCGGGCGCAGACCGTGGCTCTGGCCGGCCCGGGCCAGAACGCTCGCCCGGCAGCCGGCCACCAGGACCACCTGCGCCCGCGTCTCCGCGAGCCAGTCGGCCGCCAGTTCCGCTGTGAGTGCGCCGGGCCCGGGCGACAGCAATGGCCGGCCGAGCAGCCGCGCCGCGCGGGCGGTCTCGCGGCAGCCGCTGCCCCCGGCCGGATCGAGCAGCAGTACCGCGTCGCTGACGTAGACGCAGGTCCAGGTGCGGTAACGGAAGCTCGGTTCCCCGAGTTCGTGCACGGCCGCCCCGGCGAGAGCGCGGCGCCGCGACGGCGTCAGCGGGCCGTCCTCCTGGCGCAGCCCGGCCGGGAAGATCAGATGCACCCGCAGCCCGGCCCGCAGGGCCGCCCTGGCGGCGTAGGTGTCGACCCCGGTCTGCCCGCCGGTGACGATGACCGGGCCGCGGTCGTCGCGCACATCCCGGCGAAGCGACGACTCGGTCACCCGTGCTCCTAAAGTGAGGCCACGATCAGGGTCTGCGCGCACGTCCCGACGACGCCAGAACGATCCGACAGCCGAGTCTCGGCCAGCCCCGTTCCGCCCCCGCCGATCATGGTCGTGGAGTCGAGCAGCACCCACTCGCCCTGCGGATCGCGGTGCAGTGCGACCGTGAGGTCCACGTTGATGAACAGGAACTTGGCCGGATCCAGCGCCATGCTGATGCCGCTGCCGGAGTCGGCGAGCAGCAGGGCCCGGCTCATGGGCGAGAGACTCTCGCCCGGAACCAGCGGTACCAGCGGGCGGCCCCAGGCCACGGCCGGGCCGGGACTGTCGAACCCGCCGGAGACGAACCGCCACTCCACGGCGGACAGATACCCGCCGAGATGGCCGGAGCCGCCGAAATACGGCACCCAGGCGGTCGCCGGGATGTCCGGCGGCGCGGCATCGGGCTCGATCACCGGCGTCCGCGATCTCGCGATCCGCCAGCCGCGGGCGACCAGAACCTCCTGGCCGCCGGACTCCATGACGCTTTCGAGCAGCGTGACCCGGCGACCCGGCCGGAGCACACGCGTGCGCAGCGTCACGGTGCCGACGGGCACCGGCCGCAAGATGTCCACCGCGACCCGGCCCAGGCGCATGCCCTCGTCCGGCTCGTGCAGTTCCATCGCCCGCGCGGCGAGCGCAGACGGCGGTCCGCCGTGCTGCGCCTCCGCACTCCACGGCCCGGCGGTTGCTGGCGTCGCACGGTACGTGCCGGGTCCGGCCGGCTCGAAGAACACTTGATGCACGAGCCGGATGCTACTGGGCAGTTAGGTCCTAGGAGGCGCTCGATGATGACCTCGAGGTCGAACCGCTGGCTCAAGGTCGTGTAGGCCAGCGCGCCGAAGGTGTCCTTCGAGCCTTCCCTCAGGTAGCTGGTCACGTCCCACGCCTGGTAGTAGGTCGCGCTGCCGGGAGACGGTGGCTGGGCCGGGCCATCGCCGAGGACATGGCCGTTGACCGACAGCCGGAACGCGTACTGGCGCGCCGAGGCCGTCGACAGCGCGGTCGCGTAGACCGTCGCCGCGATGGCGGGCTTCCTCGCCACGGTGCGCGTGCCCCGAAGGAACGCCCACCCGCTGTTCTTCCCCTGACTGGCCGCGACCAGATTGAGTCGGGGCCAGCGGAGAACTTGCCGCGGATGCGGCCGAGGCCGTGGCGCCAGCGGTCATAGCCGCCACGACAACCGACGCAGCGCACGCAATGAGGGCACGCCGCAACCGGCGGAACGATTTGGGCACCGGCCAAATGCTAGCGATCGCGTCGGCCACTGAAAACTCTTTCCAGCTTTATTACGATAACGACCGAACATAGGAGTATCCCAGTCCGCGCGGATCCGCGCCTGCTGGTAACGGCGAGAAGTGCTAGCCGGGAAATACCGACGCTCGCCGCACCGCCCACGCAGCCGATCGCGCGCGGTAACCCTCCGCACCAGGAACGTTCGGATGCGCTCACTTGTGACATCCTCAACGTCGCCTGGCATATCGTTAGCTGGCAAGAACGCAGCGCGGCTGCCCACCGAGGAGACGTCCTACTTGATGGTCTTGGGGGACTTGTTGTCCGACTCAAGCGCGAGTTCTCAGCTCGGCAGGGGCGCTGTTAAGCTCATCGGTTTCCGCCAATCCGCCGCTGCAACACCGACGCAGCGGAAGGAGAAGCCAGCGCGAGGGGCCGTCAGCCGGACTAAACCCGCAGGTCATTGACCTGCAACACCAGGGGCGTTAGCTCAATGGTAGAGCTGCGGACTTTTAATCCGTCGGTTCTGGGTTCGAGCCCCAGGCGCCCCACCAAATTTGGTCATTGCGCGAACCCCGTGCTCCGGGCGACCAGCGCTTCGATGAGCGCTTTGCGCTGGCTGTGGCTGCCAGCGCAGATGATCTCATCGATGTGGTCAGCTCTGTCCTACTCCTTGGGTGTGATTCGGTACAGGGCGCTGAACCCCTCGCTCTGGTAGGGGTAGACGCCGGAGGCCGCCGGCGGGTCGAGCAAATACATGGAGCCGTGATAGGTCACGGCCCGCCACGCGCCGTAAAGCAGGTCGCCCGGCGAGGCGTAGGCGGGCTTCAGGACGGCAACGGTGGCAGATGCACCCGAGGCGGGCGCAAGGCGGAGCACCTGCTGCGCGGTTCCGGACATATTCGGAACGGCCGTCCACAGGCCGTCCGACTCGTCGCCAACTATTCCCGAGGGACCACCCTGCAGCATGACTGCATCCTCAAGCGATGGGCTGACCTCGGTGTGCCCGGCAGGCGCGGCGTCGGCGCCCGCGAGGTGCCACAACACCCGAGCCGGTCCGGCGGCAAGCCAGAGCGAGTGGCCTGCTGCCACCATCCAGGCCGCATGCTGACCAGCCGGCAGCGTGAACACGCGGTCCGCGGCGCGCGCGCCGGGGGTGACATGATAAACGGCTCCGACGCGGACGCCGAGGCTGTTCACCGCGGGTGCAAGCCAGAGGCCGTCTGTGTCGAACGCGATGATCGGGCGCGGCACGGCTGGCATTGCAAGACGCTGGATAACGCCCCCGGTCGTGCCCGAGATGCGCAGCAGCTCGCTGCCCCGTGCGCTGAGGGCATCGAAGAGCCACAGGTCCCCGCCGCCGTAGACCCAGGTGGGCCGCCCGTCCGACACCTGCGGGAACGACAGGACCACCGGGCCCAGACGGTAGCCGGGCGAGCCCGGGACGACCCGGGAGATGCGCACCGTCACGGTGGCCACGCCGCCGTTGCCGAAGGGCACCTTCGGCTCCGCCGTCATGACTGGGAGGACTCGCCGGCCTACGAGTGCAGGATTCGCGCAACTGCCCGACCTCAGCTCGCTGAGCCTTAGTGTGACCGGGTTCACGACGGCGGAGTTGCACGTAGCGGAGGCCGAGGGCTCTGCTTCCTGGTCAGCGGGACCGTACAGCACCATCTTCCCGCCGACCGCGGCGACGTCGCCGTACTTATCGCTGTTGGTGAGGTTGAGCATGGTGACACCGGGCTGAACGGCCAGCACGGGCGTCGCAGGGGTCGCCCCAGCATGAACCACTGGAGGCCGTCCGCCACCACCGGTGCCGGAAGCCCGCAAGCCGATCCCCACTCCAGTACCAGTAAGAAGGAGCAGCGAGATCCCGATCGACCATCGACGCCGCCGCAGTCGGCGGGCCTCCCGGATGAGGGCCTCGGCGGCCTCAGCCTCCGCCTCCTTGTGCAGTAGCTTCACCTTGCACCCTAAGAGATCGTCTTGATGATCGCGATCAGCTCGTCCGGGCGGTAGCCCTGACGACGGGCGAAGGCGACCAGTTCTCGTGCTTTGGCCATGACCGCTCCCCGCTCGGGCGTCCCGGCGACGGTGATCCCCCGGCCCTGCCGGAACTCGAGCAGCCCTTCGTCACGTAGCTCGCGGAGTGCCCTGAGCACCGTGTTGCGGTTCACGCCGAGAACCGTCGCGAGGTCCTTCGCGAGCGGCATCCGCTCGCCTGGCTTCGCCTCGCCGTCCGCGATCGCGCGCCGGATCTCCGCGGCAACCTGCTGCCACAGCGGCATGGGTTCTGCGAGGTCGATCCCCAGGAAGTCCATTGTGCTAGTTAGTCTAGCTCTATAGTTCCGGCCGAGCTAGACCACGCTTCGGCCGTTCCCTGGATCGAAGGCCAGCGCGCGACCTAGTACCAGCCTCCCCTCGGGCAGCGCCCCATTCCGCGCGCCCGCCGTGCCCGGCAATCGTTAGATGCTCCTCCTGGAGGTATCGTCTGGGAGCCCATCGGAAGGGTCAGGCTGGCGTCTGTCAGCGTGAACAGCGGGTGCGGCGTTACCACTCTCAGCAGGGATGCGCGGAGGGATGCGCCATGGCTGGCGAACTGGCATCCGGATTGCGTGCCAAGCATCTCGCGGCCCGGCTGTCCTATGGGCCGGACGAGGTGGTTCTTCATGGCCGGGATGGCTGAGATCTTGGCAGGGTCGAGGCGATCCCAGTACAGGCCGCGTTGGCTTCGCGGCGGGCCATACGGCATGACCTTAGGTCAGACCTAACTTAGGTAGGGGGATGGCGTACGCGAGGTCCATAGCAGGTCCATCCCCGGCTGGCACGGCCAACCGCGATGCGCGAGCACAGGATCGCCCACTCCTGGCCGGCGAGGCTCTCATGCCGCCGCCTCCGACCCGGCCACGAGCAATGGCGGGTTCGGGTGCTGACACGTTGGGCCGACCAGCCAACCAAAGTGCTCAAATGCACGGACCCGCTTGCCATCGCGGCCTGAGCCACGCCGGCGGACGTACTGCCATAAGCCCCCCATAGGTCGCGAGGCATCGCAGCGTAATAATCTTCGCTCATGGCCTTGCGACCTGAGGAATTCTACGACCACGCACTGTCCGCCGCGGACAGCGAGCGCCGTCTTCCGCTGGCGCGCATGACCGGCTGGGAGATCAGTCCGTTCGAGCAGGACGGACTGCGCGTCGCGCCGCTGCGCCCGCCGGTCCTGCCTGAGCCCGCACGTCAAGGCGAGGACCCGGCCGACTGCGGCGCGTGCCGCCGCCAAAGCGAAGGAATCTGGTTCGGCGATCGCTGGCGGCTAGATCGGATAGCGGGAGTCGGCGTGCCTCTGGTCCTCATGCTGTATCCGCGCGAACACTACGACATGTCCGATCTCCCCGATGAGCTGGCGGCCGAACTGGGCGTGCTGAGCACTCACATCGCTCGCCATGTGGAGGCTTTGCCGCACATCTCGCGGGCCCACGTCTACCGCATCGGGGACGGCGGCGCGCACCTGCACGTATGGTTCTTCGCCCGACCCGAGGGGCAGGCCCAGCTCTACGGCTCGTGGATGGTCGTCTGGGACGACCTGCTGCCGCAGTACCCGGCCGACGTCGCCGAGGCAGACGCGGCGGCAGTCGCCGACGCGCTGGTCGCCTCGTACGGAGGGCGCCGCAACGGCGCCGGCGAACCGCCACCCGCCCCACCGGCGTGATGGTGAGCGGCCGCCGCGCTAGGTCAAAGGCGTCGGGTCTCGCGGACGGACGGTAGCCACGCACAGCATCACGTTCTCCGGGTAGCGGGCAGCCGTGGCCGCCAAACCGGGTACGGTAGGCGGCCGATGAAGGTAACGATTGCGGTAGCGCAGACACGGGTCTCCTGGGACATACAGCGCAACCTTGCGTCGATCTCGGGTGCTCTGGCGGGAACGCGGCCGGGCGAGGTCGCGGTCCTTCCCGAGGCCGCGGTGTCGGGATACGACGACGAGCTCTCCGGTCTCGGTGACCTGGACCCGGCCGCGGTCCTGGCTGCGATCGACCGGGTCGCTGAGCAAGCAGCGGACCGGAAGATCCACCTGTTCTGCGGTTCGCTCCTGCCCGAGAGCGACGGCTGGGTGAACGCGGCGCTATACCTGGCGCCGGACGGATCACGGCAGGTCTACCGCAAGGTCAACCTGGCAACACACGAGCGCGGAAAGCTGCTCGCAGGTTCCGACCTGCCGGTGTTCCGCCTGGACCTCAGCAAGGGCCGGCTGACCGCCGGGACACAACTGTGCCGGGAGATCGCGTTCCCCGAGCAGTGGCGGTACCTCGCGAGCGCAGGCGCGCAGGTACTCGTCTACCTCACCTACGCGGCCAACCCGGCCTGGGCGCCCGGTGTGTGGCGCAGTCACCTGATCAGTCACGCTGCGGCTAACCAGCGGTTTGTCATCGCAGCCAACGTCGCCGACCGGCGTCAGCACTGCCCGAGCGCGATCATCTCGCCGCGCGGCGTGGTGCTCGGCGACTTGCCGGCGGCGCAGCCAGGCCTGCTCCGGGTCGTGATCGATACCGACGAGTGCGCGGACACCTACCTCAGCCAGCGCCGCGAGGATGTCGTCAGGCTGGACTACCGAGGCGGCTGACCCGGCGCTGCACGGCCGGAAGGGCAGCAAAGGACCAACGATGCCCATAGAAGGGCAGCAATGGTCCAACGATGCCCTTAGAGGAACGGCAGGGATCCCCACGATGCCCCTCAGGGCCGGACGCCGAACGACGGCGGACCGGGCTGGCCGCCGCGCAGCACCGCGTACGCGTCGTGCACCCACTCGCACAGCAGCGGCCGGGTCTCGCGCGGGTCGATGATCTCCTCGACACCGAACCGCTCCGCCGTGCGCATCGGATTCCGCACGGCGTCCATCCGAGTTCGGATCTCCGCCAGCAGCGCCGCCGGGTCAGCGGCCCGCTCGAGGTCGGCCCGGTAGGCGGCCTCGATGCCGCCCTCGACCGGCAGCGATCCCCAGTCGGCCGACGGCCACGCCCAGCGCCTGGTCAGCCGGTGCCGGTTGACCAGGCCGGCCCCGCCAACGCCGAACACCCGCCGGACGATGATCTCGGCACCAGGCACGGTGGCCTGATAGACCGCGCTGATCGCCCGCACTCCGTGCCGGATCGTGCCGCGCTGCTCGGCCCGCGTCCCGATCAGCAGGCCGGGCTGGTCGGTGAAGGTAACCACCGGCAGATGGAACGCCGAGCACAGGTCCGCGAGCCGGATGACCGCCTCGGCACCCTCGACCGTGAGGCACCCCCCGGATGAGTACGGGTCGCACGCGACGACACCGACCGGATGGCCGTCCAGCCGGGCGAGCGCGGTAACGATCGGCCCGCCGTAGCCCTGGACCTCGAACACCGACCCGGCGTCGAAGACCGACGCCAGGATCGGCCGGATCCGGTACGGCTGGCGCCGGTCCCGCGGCACGGCGTCGACCAGATCCTCGTCCTGCCGGCCGACAGGGTCGCTGGCCGAGGCGACCGGCGGTAGCTCGTAGACGCTGGGCGGCAGATACGACAGAAATTGCCTGATCAGCGCGAACGCGTCCGTTTCCGAGGCTGCGATCAGATCGACCGCCCCGTTCCTGGCATGAACGCGGGAACCGCCGAGCTGCTCCTTGTCGACGTCCTCGCCCACCCCCGACCTGACTACGGGCGGCCCGGCGACGAATAGCTGCGCGGTGCCCTCGACCAGGATCGACAGGTGCGCGACACACAGCCGGGCGGCGCCAAGGCCCGCCACCGGCCCGAGGCCTGCCGCGACGACGGGCACCGTGGAGAGATTGCCGACGACGTAGTCCCAGCCCGGATTGACCGGCACATAGGTGTGGCCGGCGGTCTCGAGCGTCTTCACGCTGCCGCCGCCGCCCGTGCCCTCCACGAGCCGGACGATCGGCAGCCGCAGCTCGCTGGCCAGCTGTTCGGCGAAGATCTGCTTGCCTGCGATCGCCGCGTCGGCGGCGCCGCCGCGCACGGTGAAGTCATCGCCGCCCACGACGACCTTCCGCCCGCCGATCCGCCCGGTGCCGGCGACGAAGTTCGCCGGGACAAAGTCCGCCAGCTCGCCGGTCTCGTCGTAGGACGCCTTCCCGGCCAGCGCGCCGATCTCACGGAACGACCCCTCGTCCAGGAGCAGCGCGATCCGCTCCCGGACCGTCAGTCGGCCGGCGTCATGCTGGCGCTTGACCTTCTCCGGCCCGCCCATCCGCTCGGCGAGCTGCTGGCGGCGGCGCAGCTCGTCCAGTTCGGGTTGCCACGTCATGCTGACAAAAGCTAACCGACCAGGCCAGTTACTGCCAGGCCCGGCGTTACCGTCACCGCGCGGGTAACGCCACCTGGCCGGGAACGTGGGCCATGTCCAGCTCGGAATCCGTGACCGGCGATCCGTCCGGGGCGGGCGGCCCGCCGGCCCGCCACTCGGCAAACGCCATCGCCATCAGGTTCGGCACCAGGTCGGTGGACCGGCGCAGCACCCAGGCGGTGCCCTTGGTGGCCAGCCACGCGAACTCCATCGTGCGGGTCGGCGGCGGGTTGGTGGGCTCGGCGCCGGGCGGAGTCCCGACCGGAAGCCCGGTCTCGGCGAGCATGGCATGGAACCGGCGCGCGATCAGCCGGTGGCCACGCTCGCTGGGATGCAGCCGGTCCACGGCCCACATCCGCGGGTCGTAGGTTTCCTCGTCGCTCGCGGCGTCGAAGTGCAGCGTGCCGAAGCGCTCGGCGACCACGTCCATCACCGCGTTGATCTGGTGCGCGCGCGTGGCGATCGGGCGGGCGAGCACCCTGGGCATGCCGAGCATCCGGCCCGGATCGGGCAGCCGCATGGTGAGCACCGTGGCGCCCGCGGCTCGCAGCGCGCCGATCGTGTGTGCCGCGGCCGCGCCGATCCGCGCCGCGTCGAAGTTCGGCCGGAGCGTGTCGTTGACCCCGATGACGACGCTGGCGACGTCGGGGCGCAGTTCCAGCGCCCTGGGCAGCTGCTCGCGCTCGACGTCGGCCGAGCACGCACCGTTCCCCGCGACGATGTGCAGCTCGGGATCGCACAGCCCCTCCGCGAGCAGCGCGGCCCAGCCGCGCCAGCCGCGCGTAGCCCGCCCGCCCGCCGGGTCCTCGAGCCGGATCGGGTCACCGATCCCGAGAGTTATCGAGTCGCCGAGTGCCACGAAAGTCGTCATGCCGCTACCTCTTCCCTGTGCGTCTTCTCGTCCTCGCGATCGGGTCCGGCTGACGGCACCGCGACCGGGTGCCGCAGCGAGCCGCGGGCCCGCAGCACCGCGTCGTAGTGCCCGAGCAGCTCGTCGCACATCACCGGCCAGCTGCGCCCGACCACCATCTCCCTGGCCGCCCTGCCCTGCGACCTGACCAGCGCGGGATCGGAGGCGAGCTTGGCCACCGCGTCGGCCAGGGCCTGCCCGTCGGCCGGGCGGACCAGGAATCCCGTCTCCCCGTGGCGGACCAGGTCCAGCGGGCCTCCGGCTGCCGGTGCCACAACGGGAAGGCCGCTGGCCGCCGCTTCCTGCAGTGTCTGGCCGAACGTGTCGTGCGGGCCGCTGTGCACGAAGACGTCGAGGCTGGCGTAGATCCTGGCCAGGTCCTCGCCGCAGCGCTGGCCCAGGTACTCGGCGTTAGGCACGGCCCGGCGGATGGCCGCCTCGGCGGGACCGCTGCCGACGATGACCAGGCGGACTCCGGCCATATCGGAGATCTGCTCCAGCAGATCGACTCGCTTCTCCGCGGCCAGCCGGCCGACGTATCCGACGATGAGCTCACCGCCGGGTGCCAGCTCGGCGCGCAGCTGCGCGCTGCGCTTCGCCGGGTCGAACCGGACGCTGTCTACGCCCCTGGCCCAGATCCAGACCCGTTCGATCCCGTTGGCGTCCAGGTCCGCCGCGGTGTCGGTGCACGGGGCCAGGTTCCTGTCCGCAGCGTTGTGGATCGCGCGCAGCCGACGCCAGCAGATGCCCTGGCCGATGCGCCCGGTGTGGTAGGAGCGGGCGTAGGCGGGCAAGTCCGTCGCGTAGACGGTCACTATCGGGATGCCGAGGACCTGCGCGGCCCTGCCGCCCGCCGCGCCCAGCACGAACGGCCCGGCTAGGTGCACGAGGTCGGCGCGATGATCGGCGATGGCGTCCCGGACGGCCGAGCCCGGCAGGCCGACCCGGAAGCCGGGGTAGAAGGGCAAGCCAACTGACCGCACCCGCAGGATCGGGAAGCTGAAGTTGCGGTCGGGCCGGGCCAGCCCGGAGGCCGGCTCGGGTGCGATGACCAACGGCTCATGCCCCCGGCTCACCAGGTGCTCCGCCACGCGCACTGCGGTGTGCGCGACGCCGTTGACATCGGGCGGGAAAGACTCCGTGACATACGCAATTCGCACGCTCACACCGTGCGGTATCCGCGTGCCGGGATTACCGGCTAGACCATGACGCCC
>JASHOV010000515.1 GCA_030038495.1 Streptosporangiaceae bacterium | reverse complement strand
CTGGCAGCAGAAGAAGGTGGCCTTGACGTTGTCGGCGCTGTCCTGGTACTTGATGTTGGTGACGGCGAGGTAGTTGCCGATGGTCATGGTGAACTGCTGTGTGTCGTCGATCCATCACATCGCCACGCCCGGGCAGGGCGGGATAGTGATCGTGCCGGACATCTGCATGCTCCACTGCCCGGCGGTGGTGTCGATCCCGCCGGAGTGTCGCCGGCCGGGACGGCCCCTGGGGGGCGTGGTCGACGGCAACTTGGTGCCGCGTGCGCAGGTGCTGGCTCGCCGAACGGCCGAGAATCGTGCCTACGGGAACCCGGCGACCTCCCCGCGATAGGCGTGCGGGTCCGTGCCGCAGGTGCTCGCGAGTCTTACCTTCACCTTTCACAGGCTAAAGAACCCACCGTTGACGTCGAGTACTGCCCCGCTCACGTAGCTGGACGCCGGCGACGCCAGGTAGAGGACCGCGCTGGCGATCTCGTCGGTCTTCGCGCGACGGCGCAGCGGGATCTGGCGCAAGACGGCCTCCGTGTCATGGCGCTGCCAGGCGCGCTCAACCCGTTCTCCCGAGATGGTGAAGCCGGGCGCGACGGAATTTACGCGAATGCCGCTTGGTCCTAGCTGCCGCGCAAGGTTTCTGGTAAAGCCTATGACCCCGGCCTTCGCGGCGCTGTACTGCGCGGACAGCAGTTCGGTGCCCGCGCGCCCCGAGATGGCGCTCAAGTTGACGATGCAGGTTCCTTCGCGTGCACGAAGCCAAGGCAGGGCCGCCTGGCAGCAGAAGAAGGTGGCCTTGACGTTGTCGGCGAGCACCCGTTCCAGGTCATCGGGCGAGACGTCATCGAACGACAGTGGCGTATCAGCACTGCCGCCGGCGTTATTGACCAGGGCGGTAACACCGCCGAAGAGCTCAGCGAGCTCCGACACCGCTCGGGTGGCCTCGTCGGCAAGTGCCAAGTCGGCGGCGACCGCCTCGACGCGTGTTGCGCAGTTGCTCTTGATGTCTGCCACGCTCACGGCCAGCTCGGCCTTGTCGCGGTCTATCATGCCGACATTCCAGCCCGCACGAACGAACGCATGAACGATCGCGAGGCCGATTCCTCGGGCGGCCCCGGTCACGATGGCAACGTCTTGCCTGTCAGTTTCTGCCACTACGCACCTCCGCGCTTACGTTGGAGAGTTCGCTAATTTGGCGAGTTCGCTGCGAGCGACATTTCGACGGATGCGGCGACCTCGAGGAGCCGGGCGTCACAGAATCTGCGCCCGATCAGCTGTATGCCCACCGGAAGGTCCTCGCCGGTGCGTCCGGCAGGAAGCGAGACCGCGGGGTGTCCGGTCAGGTTGACGGGGAAAGCCAGCGACCAGCCCAGGAGAGGTTCGGTGCGCTGCCCGGCGACGCAGGACGGGCCGACTGTCGCGCCCGGAGTTGAGGCATTGGGAATCCCCGCGACGGTGAGCGTGGGCGTCAGGACGCAGTCGAAATGGTCGAGCATGTCCTCTAGGTCATCGAGGACCGTGGTCCTGACGGCATCGTTACACTTCATCCGACCCGCGGACAGCCGGGCGGCCCGTTCCGCGAGATCCGCGAGCGTCCCGGCGAGCAGGCCCCGGTCGGCCTCGGCACGATAGTCAACGTCAAGGTCCCTCAGGGTCTCCCACATGGACAGCGCGACGTAGTCGAGCAGCACATCGACGAGTTCGTCATAGCCCGCGCGGAGACGGCCGGCTACTTCTTCGACCACCAGCCCGCAGGCGCGGAGCCGT
Source organism: Streptosporangiaceae bacterium (assembly GCA_030038495.1). Classification (GTDB taxonomy): domain Bacteria; phylum Actinomycetota; class Actinomycetes; order Streptosporangiales; family Streptosporangiaceae; genus JAJYUU01. The sequence continues at coordinate 7,221 of JASHOV010000515.1, read as the reverse complement.
GCCACCGCGGCCTCCACGACCTTGATGACATCCGGCGCCACGGGAAAGACACCGAGGTCGCGGGTCACGGCGATTCTGTAGTCAGCTTGCTGGCCCGTTACCGCATGATCCCACGGCACGGGAAAGCTGTTCGGATCGCGCGGGTCCGGGCAAGCCAGGACCTTCAGCACCGCCGTCGCGTCCGCCACCGATCGGGCGAGCACGCCGGCTGAGGACATGGGTACCGTCGACCGGAAGCCGTTCGGCCGCGGTCGCGTGGGTATCCGGCCCCAGGTCGGCTTGACGCCGACGACTCCGCACAGGCTCGCGGGTACCCGTATCGATCCCGCGCCATCGGAACCGGTTGCCACGGCCACCATGGACGCCGCGACGGCGGCGGCGCTGCCGCCAGATGAGCCGCCCGCGTTGTAGCCGATCTTGGCCGGAGTGGAGGTGGGCCCGAACAGCAGGTTGTCGGTGGTCGCGCGGTGCCCGAATTCCGAGGTGTTCGTCTTGCCGACGACGATCGCGCCGGCGGTTTCCAGGCGACGCACGATGAGTGCGTCCTTTGCGGCCACGTTAGCCGCGAACAACCGTGAGCCGAATGTATTCGGGAGTCCGGCCTTCAGGTCGAACAGATCCTTGATGGCAATCGGGACCCCAGACAGCGGCAGCTCGCCGCGGCGCTGCCCGCCGGTCCGCGACAGCCGTCGCGCGCGTTCCATGGCATCGCCCTCGCACACGTGGGTGAAGGCATTGAGCGCGGGATTCACCGCGGCAATGCGCGCGAGATGCGCCTTGACCACCTCCACCGGATCAAGCTCGCCGAGCCTGATACCTCGTGCGACCGCTACCAGGGACAGCGAGCACACGTCGTGGCTCACGTGAGCTGCGCTTCCGCGGATGCCGCCCGGCCTGTGACATGAACGTCAGACGCGAGCACCGCCGCGACCCCTTCCTGCCAGGACTTCGCGCTACGGAGGTCGCTGACGACCTGTTGCAGCGCTCCCACATTGAACTCAAGGCGCTCCCGTAGGTCCGCGGGGCTGAGCTGTGCGTCGAGCTCCCGGCTCGCGGTCAGCAGCACGGGGCTGCCCAGGTCGACGAAATCAGGCAACGCGGCTTCCTGGTCGGCCTCGCCCTTGGCATGCTCGTCCCGCAGCTCACGGAAGATCGCCTGAGCTTCGTGCGATACCTCGTTGAAGCGGCGCATGATGTCAGCGACCTGTTCGTTGACTTCGGGGTTTGTGTAGACGCCATTAAGGAACGCCGGGCATATGACCGTGAAGTAGACAAGCGTGTCCCATGCGGCCTTGGCCGCCCACACCGGCGACCCCAGCGTGGCGTAGTGGTCGTTCCAGACTGCCAGCGCGTTGGAGAACGTCGATAGGTAGATGCGGTTGAGTTCTTCGACCCAGTTCGCAAACCGGGAATCGCCGGCCCGTTCCATGCGGATAAGCGCACCGATACTGAGGTTGCTTATCGCGATGTAGTCGCTGCCCGGTGAGTAAAGCGGATCAAGGAAGACGCCTGCCTCGCCGGTGGTCGCCCACCGCTCCGCGGAGAAGACGCGCTGGGCACCGAACGCGAGATGCTTCAATCCGTGCCAGTCCAGGATCTGGCGATGCTTGAGTTCCATCGCCAGCAATGGCTCGTGCCGGGAGAGCCAGTCAAGGAAGGCGGGCAGTCGCTGGACCTCGTGCGAGCTGACCAGCCGCGGGTCGAATACGAGACCGATGCTGGTGGCATCGGTGCGTAGCGGAATTATCCAGACCCAGTAGCCGGGGCCGGTGAGGTGAGTCGTGCTGCGCCACCGGTCCATGGCAGGCTGCCTGGCGACCCACCTTTCGCCGCGCACCGGCTCGTCGCGGGCGTGACGCGGGAAGTCATCAACGCGCACGAGACCCGACACGCGCGACCACACCGCATTGACGTTGTGGTCAACGCTGGCTTCGAGGCCGAGTCGTCGCTTCAGCGTGCCGGCCCGTCCGGTCGCATCGATCAGCCAGCTGGCCGACATGCGTCTGAGGTTGCCTGAGCCGTCAAGGACTTCCACTTCATGCGACGACTCGTCGGGCCGGATCCGCAGATCCGTCACGCGTGTCTCGCTCGCCATGGCGATCCCGGCGTTCGCGCAGAGATCCCACAAGTCATTTTCGAGAGAACCGCGGTCAACCATGTACGTGCGTTGCGCCAGGAAGTTGCGCGGCCCCGATTCCAAACGCTGCCATGGAGCACTCCCGAGCGCGGCGTCGGCCGGCGTGAAGAACCGCAGGCCCATCTTGCGTACATGCCGCTGTTCCAGGAGGTCATGGAGCCCCAGGATCCTGGACAGATAGAGCGCTGCCGTCTCTGCGAGCGCCTCACCGACCTTATGGGCCGCTTGCGGCACGGGCCGGAGGGCCCGGTCGACGACGCTGATCGTAAGGTCCGGATCGGACTGCCGCAACTGCAGCGCGAGAGTCAGCCCCGCGAGCCCACCGCCCATTATCAGTACATCAATGTTATCGACGTCAGTGTTATCGTTCATCCTTGCCGCCTCTCCCTGCTTCCTGGAAGCGGTTTAGAACTGCTTCCCGTGGCCGCAGCAGGAACTCTTGCGCCGCGGCAACCCTTCCGTCCGGATCACGGACAACGAAATTGTCGTGTACGGGTATATCGGAGTGATTGAGAACGAGGTAGTAGCCGTCATTTTCCGTATGAAACGCAGCAAGAGCGACCTCTGGCCTGGAGCAGCCATGCCGGAATAGAACCCCGGCCATATCGGCGACTTTCCCGTAGAAGATGTGCCAGGAAGTCGCGTCGAGGGAGCCAGCCTGGTTGAGCAGCAACTCTAAGGGGAAGGCGAGCGTGAGAACTTGCCCGCTTCCGAATGTATGCGAAACGAATGCCGGGGACTGATCGCGAAACGACGCGATACTCGTGCCCGTCGTGGTCGAGAAGACGGGAGTAAGGTACTCGCCGATCCGGACGTCAATCAATTCAACACCGAGGAATTCCTCTTCTGGCAACGCCTGGGTGGCGTCGGCGATGCTTATGTAGAGGCAGCCGCCGGCCGCGACATAATCCTCAAGCACCGCGCGGTCACCAAGCGTGAGCCTGGCCACCGAGGGGCAGAGCAGTAGTTTGTGGTGCTCTTGTGGCAGCGCGGTGAACTCGTGCGGGATATGAGCCTGCTCGAGCAGCACGTGCGCGTAGAACAACCCGGCGATTGAATCGAGCCGCGCGTCAAGGTACGTGCTGCCGGGCTCCTCCAGCCGGGGCGTGTAAATGGCCACCTGCGGCTGCCAGGACTCAACGGGCCCCTCGAGCAGCGGGGAACCGAAGACCTCGCGCACGCAATGGTAGATCTCCTTGGGGTGGCCGTCGCGGTCCACGATCCCCATGGCCCGCTCCTGCGGACGCCGCTCGTAAGGCCAGCCCTCGGACACGATGTCTTGCCAGCACCAGAGGAATACGGCCTCGGCCCCGCTGGCCAGGCTGCTAAGCGTCGTGTTCCGCACCAGCGGTCCGGCAGTGGCCGGGCCGCAGCCGTAGGCCGCCAATTCGTCCAGGATGACACGTCCGTAGACGCGAGCCAGGGACACGAGAAACGAGCCGAGGTGGGCGGCACCGGCGCTGCGGTTCGACTCCAGGGCGAGGGAAGACCACACCGGGTATGCGTGCACTCCCAGAGTGCCGAGTCCGAGCCCCATCGCCGCGGACAAGCCAAGCTGCAGGTCGCCGATGTTCCCGCTGGTGAGGCAGGCGGTACCCGGGCGGCCTCGCTCGATGGCGGCTGCCATGCGCCGCGCCCACGCAGCCGCCTGAGCCGGGGTTGGCTCGCCGGGCGTGGCTTGCGTCAGCTCGTCGGCCAGATCGATCGCGAGAATGTTGCCGCTGTCAGCCAACGCGGACGCCACGCTGCTGGCCAGGGTTTCCTCCGCCAGCAGCATCTCTTCGTCGTGCCATATGCTGCGTCCGTGCCGCCAGGGGAGGTCCCGTACCTCCCCGTTCAGCCAGATCGTGAGGAGCGTCGGCACGCACAGCAGTCCGTGCTCGTCGGCAATCCGGCAGAGCGTCTTCAGGCGGTCGAGCATGCACGGAGCCACTGTGGCCGGATCCGGCTGGAAGTCCGGCCAGATGAGGAAGAACCGGATGGCGCTGAAGCCAAGTTTCGCGATCGCGGCCGTGTCCGCCCTTATCGCGGACTCATCCCAGTCGTTCCAGTAATTTGCGCCTGCCTGTGACGGAATGTAGTTGACGCCAAGGAAGCGCCGCCGCCGCGTCTCATCCTGGAAGGCCGTGGTCACGATTTCCCGGCCTCCCGCATGCACTGATTCGATTCGAGGGCCGTGCGCACGGCATCAATGACCTGCTCCACCTGGCCGTCGGTTATCTCGGCGTATAGCGGCAGCGTCACCGCGCGTTGGCCAAAGCTTTCAGTTATGGGGAGATCGCCTTCTCGGTAACGGTATCGAGAGCGGTAATAGCTGAACGAGTGACTCGGCGGGTAATGGACGCTCGTCTGGACGCCGCGGGCGGATAGCCAGCGCCGGAATGAGCCGCGGTCAACCTGTTCGTCAAGCACGACGACGAAGAGATGCAGGCCGCCGCGTGCCCAGCCCTCCGCGAAGGGGATGAGCAGTCTGCAGCCGTCCATGCCCTTGAGGTACTTCTCGACCACCGCGCGCCGCCGGCGCCTGTCCTCATGCCGCCGGGCCAGCTGAGCGCGTCCCATGGCGGCCTGCATCTCCGTTGGCCGGTAGTTCAGGCCCGGGTATCGCACGTCATAGCCTGGTTCCCCGGCGTCGGCTACCGGCGACATGCCGTGCGAACGTAGTTGGCGTACCTTCTGCGCCAGCGCGCCGGGGCGGGCCACAACCAGGCCTCCCTCGCCGGTCGTCAGATTCTTCGACGCGTGAAAGCTAAAGCAGCCGATGTCCGAGAACGTACCCAGATAGCCGCCGGACGACTCGACGAACAGTGCGTGTGCGGCGTCCTCGACGAGCCAGAGCCCAGCCTCGGCGCACAGCTGACGGAACCCATCAACGTCGGCGGGGTGGCCCCCGTAGTGCATGACCACGACCGCCTTGGTGCGGGGCGTGATGCGCCGACGAACGTCAGACAGGTCCACCAGCGGGTAACGCAGGCTCGTAATCTCAGCGAAGACGGGGCGTGCCCCGAGCAGGTCCACGACGGACGCGGCCGCCACGAACGAAAGCGAGGGAATGATTACTTCATCGCCGGGCCCGATTCCCAGAGCTAGAAACGCGAGATGGAGCGCCGCCGTTCCGCTGGTGACAAGTACCGCTTCCGGCACGCCCAGGATCTCGGCGCACTCACGCTCAAAGGCAGCCGTCTGCTCGCTGACGGTTAGCCAGCGACCGCGGACCACGGAGGCCACGGCATCGACTTCTTCGCCGTGGATGACAGGCTCGGTCAACGGCACTTGAGCGCTGATTGCTGTCCACTCCCTTTCAGGAAACGCTGAGGGTCAGCGAGGAACTGCTCGCAGGCATACTGATACTGTGTGTGATTGCCAATGTCTACCCAGACGCCAGAATGGCGATATGCATTTACCGGGCTTCCCGATGCCAGGACCTGCTTGAGGAGCGTGGGCATGTCCAGGAAGGCTGGCTCGCCGAACTTGTCCCAAAGCTCTGGTTCCGCGACGTAGATGCCCGCGTTCACGAGGATCGGCAAGGCGGGCTTCTCGTCGAGCGTTACGACCGAATTCAAATCGTCACAGGTCACCACGCCGTAATCTAGCGGCAGCAAGAATTCATGAGCGACCACGGTGACGATCGGTCCCGCACGGTGATGCTCATCCATAAGGTCTGCGAAGTCAATATCCGTGAGGATATCGGCATTGAGCACCAGACAGCAGTCCGCTGGCCGAGGGACGGCGGCCAGCGGGCCAGCCGTACCGAGTGACTGGTCAGTCCTTGAGTAGGAGATGTCCAGGCCGAGCCAACGCCCATCCTGGAAATAATCGCAAATATCTTCAGGTTTATAAGAAATACATAGGATTGCTTGATTGACGCCGAACTCACCGAGACGGCGCAGAAGGATCTCGAGGACGGGCATGCCGCCGATAGGCATTAATGGCTTCGCTATCTCATCCGTGTGCGGTCTCAGGCGCTTGCCGCGCCCACCTGCAAGCACAATCGCTTTCATTGGGTGCTGCCGTTTCGCGTCTCGAGAATTACACGATAAACGTTGAGGATACGGTCAGCCACGTGATCTTGCGTGGTCTCGTTGTTAGCACTATCAGCGTGATAGGTGGCGTAACCATTATCGGCAAGGCTGCGGGCCAGTGCGGGGTCGCTAAGAACCGTGCAGATTGCCTGGGCGATCCCGGTCGGCTCAACAGATGTCACTATCGCATTATGGCCATCTCTGACATATGAGTGTACTCCATCGTAATCGCCAATTATGACCGGCTTACGCAGCAGCCAAGCTTCCAGGACAACGAGCGGAGCGACATCGGCTGAGGTGGGAAGGCATACGAGCGAACTGCGGTGCAGCCAGTCCCACTTCTCGTTCTCGGTCACCATGCCGATCTCACGTACTCGTGCGTCACGATGACTGGCGAAGATCTGGTCGCAGTCGTCATCGACATGCGGGCCAACGAACCAGAACTGGACATCAGGGAAGCTCGCCCAGACCGGCTTCGTCGCGCGCAGTAATGCCTCGTATCCCTTCGTGCGCATCTTGCGCCCCAGGAAGAGGACCGCCGTCGCCTGGTCGTTGCCATCGCGTCGGCCCGGGCTAGCTTCCGGGACGGGAGGAGGCGGAATCGCCTGGCCAAGCACGTGGATGACAGGTTCAGGCACGCCCTGATCAATCAGGCTCGACCGCTCGGCCTCGGTCAGCGCGAGAACCGCCGTCGCGGCGGTGCAGGCGGACCTTCCAGCCGCCAGGTCGCTCCAGACCGCGACCGAAGACGCCGGGGTGACCACGAGCGGAAGCCGGGCGCTTGATCCCGCCGCGGCGGCCGCCGCCGCGACCTCCGCGTCGGCAAGGTCGAAGCAGTGCAGGAGGTCAGGCTCGAACTTGGCGATCTTCTCTGCTATCGCCGCCTGGCAGCCGTCACGGCCGATCCGGCGGCTGCTGAGGCCGATGCCCAGCGCCGGCACCGCCTGCCGGGTGAGCCAGTCGCACAGCTGCGTCGCCATCCGTTCGCCGCCCGCCACCTCCGGCGCGTAAGAGTGATAAACGACGAGAACCCGAGGGGCGCGTTTCATGGCACAAGCGTTA
>JASHOV010000514.1 GCA_030038495.1 Streptosporangiaceae bacterium | reverse complement strand
GCTTGCTTGTACAGGTTGGCGATATTGCTCAGGAACCGGGCCGAATAGGAGATGCTCGCGAGTTTGCCGCCCAGCTGGTAGCCGCCGATCACCCCGATCACGGCCCCCGCGCCCGTCTTCCTGGCGACCTTGATCAGGAACGGCCCGCCGCTGGTCCCGTTGGTGAAGCCGTCGCAGTCGAATACGAGCTGCTGGTACCCGGTGAGGTTCAGCGCCCGGGCCGGGGCCGTGCAGGTTACCGGCGCGCTGGAGCTGTCCGGATAGCCGATGACCTGGACGACCCGCGGCAGCCCCACGTCGGTCGCCACGGTCTCCGCGCCGGTGTAGTTCTGGAGGTGGTGACCGGGCCGGCCTACGACCAGGAACGCGACGTCGTCGTTCGGGTCCCTCTTGCGCTGCCAGTTCTTATCGACGATCTCCGACATTACGACCCACAGCCCGTGCGGAAAGTGGCCGTTGTGATATCCGGGCGCGAAGACCACGTTCCCGTGCAGGCCAAGGTGCCTGCCCTCGAGGCAATGCGCCGCGGTGATCGCGAGGTTGCCGGGCCGGCTCTTCACAACCGCGGCCGTGCAGAAGTGCACGAGCCGGCCCTTCGTGACCGCGAAGAGGGCACCGACGGCCGAGGTTCCGTGGAAGGCCACGGCCGACGGTGACGACGACGGTGAGGGAGACGGCGACGCCGACGGGGACGGCGAGGTGGACGGGGACGGCGAGGTGGACGGGGACGGCGACGATGATTGCGACGGCGTCGGCGTCGGCGTCACGGTGGACGTGGTGCCCGGCGTAGGGGTGCCGGCGGATGCGCTGGTGGCCGCGGCCGCTAAGGCGGCCGACCGGCCTATCGCAGGTGCCGCGGCTAAGATGCCGCCGACGACCGCGACGGCGGCAGCGACCGACATCGCTGCGCGCACGTACCTAGTCACAGGTGGTATGACACCACGCAGCCAGCACCGACACACTCTATTCACGCCAATGCACGATGTAACTTTCACGTCGCCGGACATTACTGTCCGCTGGAGCGTGCCGCCCGGAGTCTTTCGTTGGCGGCCTTCACCTGGTCGACGTCGATCTCGAAGCCGACGAACGAGCAGCCGAGGCAGGCGGCCGCGACCCCGGTAGTGCCGGAGCCGCTGAACGGGTCCAGGACGACGATGTCGGGGCCGGCCGTGCCGTAGGCATCGATGCATCGCAGCGGCAACTGCTCAGGAAAGCGGGAGAAGTGCGGCAGGCCATCGACCCGCTCGTTCCCGAACTGCCACAGTGAGCCGACCGGCGGTGTCGTACGGAAGTTGTGCCGCTCCGAGCGGGCAAGCAGGTAGATCGCCTCGTGCTGGCGATGAGGCCGCCGGCACCGGCCCTCCGGCATGGGGTTGAGCTTGTGCCAGATCACCTCGCCGCGGAACAGCCAGCCCGCGGCCGACAGCGCGATGACCAGGCGCTGTGGCAGCGCGAGCAGGTTCCCGTACTGCAGCCACTGGTCGCGCCCGTCCACGAACGCCCGCCGCCGGTAACGCGGCTTCGTATACGCCGAGTTGGCCGGGCGCAGGCCGGCCCGCGTCGGCCCGAGCGTGCTGTAGGCGCGGTCGTCAAGCCGCCAGTTCACCGGCGTGTTGTACGCGTCGCCGAGGTTGACCCACAGGATCCCGGCCAGCTTCAGTTTGGGCAGCAGTGCCACGAATATGTCAGTCAGCTCGTCCAGGTAGGACCGCGGGTCAGCTTCCACGCCGTTGGCGTCGGACGTGCGCTGCCCCCAGTACGGGGGGCTGGTGACGACGACATCCACGCTTTCGTCGGGCAGGTCCAGTAGCAGCTTGCGGCAGTCGCCCTGGGTGACGGCACCGAGCGGGAACGGTCCGAGCGTGCCAGCTTGCATGACTCGCCTCCGCGGTCCGCCGGAAAGTTGATACCGCAGATTGTGCCGGTAACGGCGGCCGGATGGCGCCAGCCCGGCCATTAGTCGGCCCCGGCCAGCAGCAGGCCTCGGCGAGCAGCAGGCCCCGGCCAGCAGCGGCGACAGGCGATGCGTGCCGGTCCTCCCCAACTAACGGGGTGTGTACACGACGAGTTTCAGCAGCGACGTGCGAATGCCGTGCAAGCGGTACTCACGCCAGTGCCGCGCGTACGCGGGCGGCCGGGCATGGGGGTAAGCCAGGACCGCGACCGGCTCGGCGGGATCGCGAGCGCGCACCGTCGTAATCGAGCCCGCCGACGCGCAGCCGGCGTAGAACGCGATCGGGATGTCCTGCTCGCCCTTGACCAGGCACGGCCCGCGGACGCCCAGGTCGTGCAACTGGACGGCGATCCGGGTGTAATCACCGAAGAACGTCACCTTCTCCGCGACCTGATGGTCCAGCACTACCTGCTGCACCAGTACCTGCGCGACCAGTGCGAAACCGACGCCGAACCTGGTGATGTCGCGGTAATCGGCGCGCACGCTGGTCAGGAGCCACGCGAGGAGGTCAGCGACGGGGATTACCAGGAGCGCGTAGGCGGGCAGCAGGAACCGCGGCGCCGCGTAGTTGATCAGGAACAGGTACTGGAACGCCACGCAGAGGCCGCACCACCCTGCGAGCAGGGAGGACCGGAACCGGCCGAGCCTCCTGGCGGCCAGCACGCCGAAGACCACCAGCACCGGCAGGAGAATCCACCACAGGCTGATCTCGGGGTCGCGCACCCCGACCGTGCATGGCCGGCACAGGGTGGGGCCGTTCACGGCCCGGAACTCATCCCAGAAGCCGGCGTGCAGCCCGAAGCCGTCCTGCTCGGCGCCGGCGGCATGGAGCCGCTGCAGCGGGCCGCCGAACCGCACGTAGGCCTCGACCACCCACTGAACGCCGCCTGCGACCAGGCCGGCCGCGATAGCCGCGACGAGGTCCCATCGCCGCCAGGCCCGGATGGCCAGGACCGCGACCACGAGCCCGCCGGCCAGGAATACCGCGTCACCCGGCCGGACCAGGGCCGCTACCGCCATGGCACCCGCGAGACCGGCCAGTGGGGCCAGCCGGCGGCGGGTCGGCGGCGCCTCCTGCGCCGGGTCGTCGTCCTCGCCCGCGGCACGCAGGAAGAAGCCCGCCGCTGCGAGCGCTGCGAACGCCACCCACTCGTCCGGCATCGCCTGCGGTCCGTAGTACTGGGCCACCCACAGGCTGGCGAACGCGCCCCCGCCCAGAGCGAGCACCCAGGCCGGCCGGAACCGGCGCCATGTGAGCAGGGCCCCGAACAGCGCAAGGCCCGACGCGACCGCCAGGTACACGCGCAGCGCCAGGAGCGACCCGGTGAGCAGCGTGACCGGCGCCACCAGCAGCGGAATGCCGCGAGCCCGGGCCGGGTCGAAGTAGGCGGCGGGCGCGTGCGTGCTCACCTGGCTGACGTAGACCACTTCGTCCCAGCTCAGCCCGAGTCGCGGCACGACGAAGATCAGCTGGGCCAGGGTGAACAGCGCGGCGACCAGGGCGAGCCACCAGATGCTGTCCGCGGACTGGCGTAGCCTCACGGCAGTCGGCAAGGCGGCCCGCGGCGAGAGCACCGTGGCCGGTGCCGAATCGGACATGGCAACTAGGATGCCGCACGCGCCGAGCGCCCGGGCCAGCAGCGCCGGCCAGGAGGCTTCTCACTGCCCGGTCCGGCTCTCCTGAACCAGGGTCGATGCATCGCGCCGTCTATGGCATCCTGACGGCCATGGCGACCGGAGACGTACAGAGCAGGCTTGGCAGCCAGGTCCGGCTGGCCGTGACCAAGGTGCCTCAGATCACGGCGTGGTTCTGGATAGCCAAGGTGGCATCGACCGGCATGGGCGAGGCCACCTCAGACTTTCTGTA
>JASHOV010000513.1 GCA_030038495.1 Streptosporangiaceae bacterium | reverse complement strand
GGTCTCGCCGATGAGGTCGAAGGCGCGGCGCTGGGCCGGGGTCGGGCTGGTGAGTTTCTCGAAGCTGGTGCCGCCGATGGTGACGGTGGAGCGGGTGAGGGTGGCGAGGTGGGTGAGCAGGCCGCGGAAGCTGTGCAGGGGGTAGCCGTCAGGGCTGTGGTGGGTGGCGGCTTTGGCGTCGGCGCGGGCGGAGCGGCGGGCCGGGGCGACCGGGTTGTCCCGGCCGGGAGGCTGGTCGTCTGTGTAGGTGAGCGGGGCCAGGGTCTTGCGCAGGTGCCAGGTGAGGTAGGCGGCGAGCATGCAGATCAGCACGTGGCCGCGGATCCGGTCCCGCAGCCAGTGGTGGATGGGCCGCAGGTCCAGGTCATCGGCTTTCATTGTCCGGAAGTCGCGCTCGACGCGGGCGAGGTTCTTGTAGGCGGTGACGGCGTCCGCGGTGTCGAGCTCGGCCGCCAGACTGCCGAGTACGCCGCAGCCACGACCGGCCAGCAGGCTTACGTGTCCTCCGGCTCTCCGGGCAACGAGGTCGCGTCCTGGGTTTACGACAACGCCAACGGCGTCGTGGCCAAGATGACCGATCCCGACGGCGAGCTGACGACCGCGACCAGCTACTCCGGTGGCTACGCCTACACCGACCAGCAGATCGGGTTCAACGTCTTCGGCGAGTCCACCGGCGAGGCGGTGGAGATTCCCTCCGGTGCTCCCGGCTCGGCGATGGGCACGGAGTTCGTCTTCACGAACACTTACGAGGGTATCAACGGCACCCCGCTGAAGACCTCATATCCGGCAGGCGGCGGGCTGCCCTCCGAGACCGTCACCAACTCGACCACCACCGCGCTGGACCTGCCCTCCGCCGTCGGCGGCCTGTCCGGCTACGCCGAAGGCACCGCCTACACCGCCTACGGCCAGGTCAACCAGGTCACGCTCGGCTCCGGCTCGGACGAGGCCTACGTCACCGACACCTACGACCCGCACACCGGCAACCTCACCAACCAGCTCGTCACCAGATCCGCGACCACCCCGGCCGACGTCGACAGCACCAGCTACACCTACAACACCGCGAACGCGATCACTTCCGAGACCGACGAGCGGCTCGGCTCCTCGTCGGACTCGGAGACCCAGTGCTTCGCCTACACCACCCAGCAGCAGCTCGCCCAGGCCTGGACCGCCACCGACAACTGCGCAGCCACGCCCACTACCAGCTCGTTCTCGACCGTCGGCGACGACCTCGGAACCTCCTCCGAGTACGACGAGATCTACACCTACAACGCCGCCGGGCAGCGCACATCGCAGGCCGCGCTCGACCCCTCCACCGGCACCTACGCCACCACCGATTACACCTACTCCGCCAGCCAGCCCAACGCGCTGACCGGCACCTCCACCACCGGCGCCGTCACCGGATCGACCAGCTACGCCTACGACGCCGACGGGCAGCAGAGCACGCGCGACACCACCCTCGGCGACCAGACCCTGTCCTGGGACAACGCCGGCCAGCTCACCAGCGTGAGCACCGGCAGCACCACCGACGCCAGCTACGTCTACGGCCCCGACGGCAGCCTGCTGTCCCAGACCAACGGCACCACCACCACCACCCTGTACCTGCCGGACGAGCAGATCACCGACGCGAACGGGACCATATCCGGCGTCCGCTATTACTCCCTGCCCGGCGGGGTCACCGCCGTGCGCACCGGATCGGGTAACAGTTACGACTTCGAGATCGCCTCCGACCAGCACGGCACCAACACCCTCTACCTGAACTACACCGCCCAGACGCCAACCTGGCGCCAGTTCGACCCGTTCGGCAACGCCCGCGGAACCGCCGTCACCTGGATCGACAACCGCACGTTCCTCAACGACCCCACCGACGCATCCTCAGCACTCACCGACGTCGGCGCCCGCTGGTACGACCCGGTCACAGGCTCGTTCATCAGCCTCGACCCGCTCCTGGAAACCGACAGCCCGCTCCAGCTCAACGGCTACACCTACGCCGCAGACAACCCCGTAAGTCAGAGCGACCCCACCGGGCTGTGCGACCAGCCCGGCTGCCCTGGCACACCCGGCACGCCAGTTCCGACCAACTATCCCGTCAACGGCCCCCCCGGCAACAACGAAAACGGCAACGGCGGCGGCAGCGGCAACGATGGGTATAGCGACCTCGGTCCCGGCGTCGTCGTACAGAACAGCGACCCGAAGGCCGCCGCGCTATCGCAGGCCTACGACAACTACCTGGACTCCGTGGGAGCCAACCCCGACCAGGTCGGCCTCTCGCAGAGCTACGGGATCTGGCTGATGATCTGCGAGTCGAACCCTGGATTGTGCCCCGGCAGCATGTACTACAGCCTCTTGAAACAGGGCGTGGCCGGCGGTACTCCCATTCCATCGGGTGCGGTCTTTGCTGTCGGCAACGAGTTCGGCCTGACCGGAGGCGCTGCCGAGCTGATACCGGTGCGAGACGCCAACGGTTACCTCCGCGACGCGCTCGGACGCTTTGCGAGCGACCCTGACGCCCTTGTGGATGAGTCGGCCATCGGCGAGCCGCACGGAAACTCATTCGCGACACCTAGGACTACTTACCTTTACCGCCTTTCCGACTCGGAAACAGAGGTGTACCTGAAGACCGGCATCTCTAATGATCCGGGTAGCCGTTACTGGGGTAATATTGCCGACACCACCGACATGGAAATCCTGACAAGCGGCCCGCGGGCGGAGATGTATAATCTTGAAAGGTACATCGTGTCTATCGATCCAGGGCCTTGGAACAATGAGCCGTGGGCTGGATCGCTGCTAGGCGAGGGCGGCGATGGAGGCGGCGGTGAGTGACGGCCCGGTCCCGTGGCAAGCAGTGGATTGTTGATAGGAGCCTGAGTGTGGTTTCAGCATATCCGCCACTCGCTATTAGCACCATCAGCGGCGGCACCATTGGCACGCGTCCATGGAAGGAAGCTATAAAGGCTGTAGCCGGCCGCGTAGTAGCGATCCGGTCGTATTATCCGACGCCACTTGCCCTAAATGTGGTATTCCAGATTCCGGGTGAAGTTCTGCGACCGGATTTCACTGGAGTGCGCACCGGCAACTTCTCCCGGCGCCAGGGACGACTTGTTGTTCAGATCGCTGTGCCGGAAGTCGTCGATGGAGACCGGCAGGCATGTGTCGTTGCCATGCTCACGGACGCGATCGATGAGGCCGAACGTTTCGCGGTCATGGAGGCACTGCCGGACACCGACCTGTCCGGTCTCCGGCAGTTGGTCGCTGCGCTGTGAGATGCATCCACGCGATCGGGCCGGGGGGCCAAGTGATTGTGTGGCACACGTCAGCGTGCCCTTGAAGACGTAAAGAAAGCGGCAGTCCGGAGGCTGGTGGGGAGACGTTACCGGTGTGTTGGGCTGGGTGTCTACGGCTGCCACTGTCCTCGCGATTGCGACCTCATGGATCCCAGGCGTGGACGTCGTTACCGGCGCGATCGCGGTCGCTACTGGCCGATACCCTGTCGGGCCTCGCGAATGTCATTAACGCAGGAATAGACGTCGGCCAGGGTCAGTACATGGCGGCTTTGGGCGCGGGGGTGAGCGCGGTAGCGAGCTTCGCTGGCACCACGCTGGGCGCGAGAGCCGTGCAGGCATCGCGGGGGGCCGAGGCCGCCTTTGGTGCGTGGAGGACGGCGTTGCGCACAGCGGCAGATACGGCGCCGGTGTCGAGTATGAAAGCCGGGATGTCCGCGAGCGAGTAGGCGGCAAGCGTCATTCCGGAGGAATATGCGGCCCTGGACAGCGCGACCGCCGTCGGGGCGGCACGGATCGCCGCCTCAAACGTTTACTCTGCGTCTGCACTGTGCTTGTGGGCTCAGTGCTAATGTCCGGCGGTAGTGAGGGCAGGATGGTGCAGTACATGGACTTCTGGCTCGCATGCCGGTTCGGCCGGGCGTGGTTGCGGCTGCGCAAAGGACTGCGGGCGGACATGGCTGGGCCTGCCGGCTGGTGCGCGGCCCTGGCACGGGGGCAGCCACTTCCGGCAGGGCAGATGTGGGAGGCACAGAACTTCGCTGTCCTGGTCTGGGCGCGCGCAGGCATGGCGACCGTATTGTGGATATTCCCCGTCATCGCGGTCGCGGCGATCCTGCGTCCCGGTCAGACCGGCCGGGACGTCGCCGCGGCGCTGATTATCGGCCTTGGCCTTCTGACGGCCATCGCGATGGCACAGGTGGGATTCATCCGCTACCGGTCTGACCGGAACCGGCTCTATGTTCGCAAAACCGGTCCCAGCGCACGCGATGTGCCGCTGCCGCCGGGCTCTCCGGGACTGCCCAGACGACGTGACTTCTGGGTTGCCCTGGCGGTCACGCTGGCCGTCTGTGCGGCGATGGTGACTGCCGGGCTAAGCGCGGCGGCGCGCTGAGCGCAGGATTCACGCCGGAACCACGACGTACCGCGCGCTCGCATAACGCGCCTCATGAACGCACGCACCATGTGTTGCCGGAGTCCCGCATGATGGGTTACACGATAAGGCCGCGTGGGCCTGGCCGTGATCACGGTGGCGGCGCTGGTTGCTGCTGCCGAGGGCGGGCCGTTCTCAGTCACCTCGCCTGCGGGCGGCGCGAGCCTATCGGGAGGCTGTGCTCGAACGGATGGGGCACTGCTAATTTGGCGCTGGGACGAAGGCCGGCGCCCTTGAAGACGTAGAGAAAGTTGTCACAGCTTCCGGGCAACGCCTGTTGTCGTGGCTGTGGTCTTGGCGTGTTCGCGCTGGTCACGGTGCATGATGCTGGCGCTGGTGGTCTCTTCGGGGCCGGGCAACATGCGTTGCCGGAGTTCCGGCTGATGCTTTACACCGGTCAGGCGGCGTGGTCCTCGCGGGCGGCCTGGTGGCGGCGCTGGTGCTGCTGGGCGGGCTGCCTGGCGGGTGACGCCGAGGTGGCGGGCGATGTCGGGCCAGCTGATGCCGAGGGTGACGGCGTGGTCGATCAGCGCAGCGAGTTCCGCGTCGGCCTCGTCCCGCTGGATGCGGGTGCGGGTGATCTTCTCCAGTACCTGGGATGGGCTGAGCCGTGCTGCCCGCTGCTCGGCTGTTGGCGGTGCCGCTGGTGCCCGGTGCCGGTAGCCGGGCTGGGCGTATTTCACCCTCGGTCCTGACCGGCGCTTCGGCTTGCCCATGGTTCCAGGATGCGGGCCGGGTGTGACATCCGGGAGACCCTTCTGGGGCCTGTGCTGGCGGGGGTTTCTCTCAGCTGCCGTGGCCGTTCTGGGGGCGATTTCCTGCGGACCGGGAACCTAGCATCTGGTGCGATTCGCGGCAGTTCGGGCCTGGGTGCAAGAGGTGTCTTGTCGGGAGCCTTCATTTTCGGGGACGGGCTGGGTGAGGGCTGGCGTGACCGGCGGCCGGACGGCGGGCCTGGCCGGGCTGGTGACGGCCGGCGGACGCCGGGCGCGGGGTTCTTCCTCGGCTGTTGCTGGCTGGCCGGTTCCCGTGTGGTGGCGTGCTTTGCCTGCTGCGGTGACGCCGG
>JASHOV010000512.1 GCA_030038495.1 Streptosporangiaceae bacterium | reverse complement strand
CTGATCATGGCGGCCGGATGCGCCCGCGGACTGGGCCAGCGGCTCGCCGAGTACCTGTAGTTCAGACCTTCGCGGGGCTGCGATACGCCCGCGCTCGTTCTTCCCTGCGGTCCGCGTAAATGTAAGCCAGGCCACCTTAGGGTTATTAAGCCCAGCATCGCCGGATTTAAAGAAATTCACGCCGCTTTTAGAAGCTGTTCTACGACACGGCGACTTGACTTTGGCGGCGCAGGAGCCTGAATGCGCTGGCTCTTGCGGGCCGTCGCGACGACGGCCGACTGAAATGCGGCAATTTGCCTGACGACGTCTTCGCCGAATATCTCATCGAGCAAGTGGTAGTTCACGAAATGCCTGAAACCTAGCACGTCAAAGGATACGACAGCCTTTTGTGCCGGATCGATCGCCAGGACAATTTTATCCCGCTGAACCTGGAGAGTATCGCCACTCGGCGAGGGCTCAACACGTGCCGTCAGCCGGTCTCGTCCGACGTCGTATCGGAGGTACAGTACGCGCATGGAGTTCCTCCCAGCGCAGTATAGCGGGAGATCAAGTCAGATCCTGAGCCTGCCGGCGACCCCGACAAGGCGGCGGTGCCAGATCTCGACTCGTCGCTCGGCAGCAGGCTGGGCGTGCAGGTAGGCGGCTATGCCGGAGCCGGTAACTCTGCTCGTTCGGAGCAGATCCGCATCCACCGCGGCGTCGAGGACCAGAAGGGCTGTATTCATCTCGTCGACAGAGCTTGTGCTTCTGTGGACGACCGCGTTCCGGATCCTTTCACAGGCGGCGACGAGGCGAAGGTCGGCTGGCGACAACGCCGCGACCTTCGCCGCATACGTGGCAGCAAGTTCCGCCTGAGCTCGATCAGTCCAGCTGTCACCGAAGGAGATGTTGCGGCCAAGCGGGTCCAGGAGCCGCTGGACTGCCGGGATGCTCAGCTGGCGCGGAAAGGCGACATGTACCGAGGGCTCGATTGCAGCGAACTTGCCACCCCGGAGGGACTGGCGAAGCCTGCTTTCCACTTCCGCCCGGTAGGCAGAACTGTCACGATTGATGGCCGCGATATGCCACCGGGAGCGGAAGCCTTCCCAGCTGACGGCGAGCCGCAGATAGGCGTGGAGCGAGGCTACTTTGCGAAGATCGAGCTCGGAAGCCACCAGAGCCAGCTGGCTCCGGCGCCAAAGATCCATCGAGTCCGCGGCCTCCTGCGTGAAGAGGTCTAGCTCGTCGTTGGGGTCGCGTGTTCTCGCCACTCATGCATTCTCCTCAAGCTGGGCCGCTGCTGCGCCACATCACCCCGAAGTCGGCCTCCGCTCCTTATCGACCTCAGGGCCACGACCAGCGCCGGAGCATCGTGCACCTGCGGGCGCCGTCAGCTGAGGCCCTCCGCATGGAGGGCCGCCTGGAGCGACGCCTTGAATCCGGCGCTGGTATAGCTCGCGCCTGACACGCTGTCGATCTTCGCGCTCTGCGCTTGCACCGCCTCCTGCTCGAGGATCGGGATCGACCGCTGCTCGATCATCTGGGAGCGGGCGTTGCCTCCGTTATTGAGTGACGCGATGCCGACCCTGACGATCTTCTGTCCGCTGACGGTGACGGAGACGGAGAGCACGCCGTAGGTGAAGTCCACCGACGGGCCGTCGACAGTGCGCGTACCGCCGCTGCCGGGCTGCGCGCCCGCCGTTCCCCCCGAGGGCGTCAGCTTGATCTCAGGCGGTGACGTGTGAAAAGCCAGAAGGCCAGCCAGGCCGGCCACCGTCGCAGTCACTACGAACGGGGTTCGCTTCATCGGGCTGCTCCTCGTGCACCTAGAACCCGAAACTCTCCTGGTGAATCTGGTCCGGCCTGACGGCGAGCAGCAGCGCCGCGTAGGTGACCGCCGCCATGAACCCGTCCGGGCCGCAGATATAGATGTCGCGCGCCGCGATGTCGGGCACGAGGTCGCGCAGCAGGCGACTGTCGACGGGCACCTGCTGGCGGGAGCCGAGGACCTCGTGCAGCCGGCCGCGGCACCGCGTGACGAGGGCCGCGATCTCGTCGTGGAGGACGAGATCGCCGGGCGTTGATGCCCGGATGATGACCACCACGTCGGTGGCCGGCGACAGGTCCTCAAGGAGAGCTCGCAGCGGCGTCACGCCGACGCCCGCACCGATCAGCAGCACGTGATCGGATATCCGGGCGTGGTGAGTGAAAGCGCCGTAGGGGCCCTCGATGGCAACGCGCGTGCCGGGCCGCAGATGCCGGATCGCCCGGCCCTGATCGCCAAGCCCCTTGATCGTGATGCGCACGTACGGGGGCTTCGGCAGCGCCGACAGCGAGTACGGGTGGGCCTGCCACCACATGCCGCGGGTGAGAAAGCGCCAGTGGAAGAACTGTCCGCCCGCCACCGGCAGCCGGTCGAGCTTCCGGCCCCGCAGGATGACCGAGAACACCCTTGGGGCTTCCTCGCGGATATCCACGACGCGCAGCTGGTGGCGCAGGCTCCGCCAGATCGGCTGGACGACGCGGAACACCAGTACTGTCCCCGCGGTGGCCGCCCAGATGAGGATCCACAGCGTCCGCGTGAGCGGATGCCCGACAAACGAGGCGCCGGTGATCTGATGCGCGAACGCGAGCGCGACCCCGAGATACGTATAGAGGTGGACCACCCACCAGGTCTCGTACCGCAACCGGGTCCGCACAAGCCGGTACGAGGCCACGCCGACCATGATCAGCAGGCAAGTGCCCGCGATCGCCATCAACATATCGGGATAGATCGTGATGAAAACCCAGAGCTGCGAGAGCACGCCTACCCTGGCTGCGTCGGCGGCACCCAGCGTGATGAAGATGACGTGCGCGCAGATGAACACGAACGCCCAGGGCGCCACTATCCGGTGCCAGGTGATCAGCAGGTCCTGGCCGACCGCTCGCTCAAGCCAGGGCAGCCGGGCGATAAGCAGCACCATGACCAGCAGCAGGTAGGCGCCGGCCAGGCCGGCGATGCGGCCGAGGGCGCTGTACAGCCCGCCAGGAGCGGTCAGCGTGCTGTGTGTCTCCGCGGTGAACCCGGTGCCGACGACAGCGCCGAATCCGATGCCGACCAGCGCGGCGCATACATACATCATTCGTGGCCGCGGGGCCAGCCCCGGCCGTGCGGTACTGGGTCTCCTGGGCTGAGGGGCCGCGCGTCCGATAGACGCGGCTGCCGGGACCTGGCGCGTCATGCCGGCAGCTCGCCGCGCGGTCCCGAGGGACTATTAATCGACACCGTGCGCAGACTCCTTCTGACAGACTGCCTTCCGGCAGCTGAAGGTTGCCCGCACGGCTCAACCACCACCACGTTATACCTGGTTGGCCAGCGAATCCAGTCAGAACTGCGCGGACCGGTGCATCGGCCCGGGACGAGTTCCCGGACCGGGGCGTAGCCCGTGACCGGGCTGGCGCCGGGCTCGGCCGGTGCTGGCGGGTCAGCCAGGACGATGGCCGTGGCCGATCTCCTGGAGGATCCAGGTGTTGCCGTCCGGGTCCGCGAA
>JASHOV010000511.1 GCA_030038495.1 Streptosporangiaceae bacterium | reverse complement strand
TCCGGTGCTGGGATGAAGCACGAAAAAACGGACCGAGCGGCGCCTTCCCGGCGGTCGGCTGAATGCGCTTCAAAAGAATCTTGAAAGATTCACGGAAACCTCTTGCGCGGGTCACGCCTAAGGCTGTAGAAATTCACTCACGGCCACAAAGGATTCGCGATCCGGGAGCAATCCAGGATCAGGTCGGCGGGCGGCAACGTCAGCGGGCCAGAGTCCGGCGAGGCGGTACTGGGAGCCAGGTTCAGCGGCAGCCGAGCAATCGGATGTGGCCGGGCTGGGCGACCAAAGCGAGGCCCCTGCATCTCATACATGGAGGGGCCTCGCGCCATGTCCGGGGTTCGGGGCACCCCGGCCGGATATCCGGACCGGCATAACGCCGATGCGCGGGGCCTGCGATAGTGACCGGCGTGAGATCTTGGGAGCGGGGCGGGTCCGCGCTGGAGCGCACCGCGGCGCTGCTGCGGGTACAGGGTGCCGCGTGCCGGGACATCGGCAGCCCGCTGTACGGCGACCTGCTGGCGCATGCCGCGGACGACCTGCTGGCCGGCGGTCCTGTGGCCAGTGTGCTCGCGGGCCACCTCGATTCACGCCCGGCCAGCGTGCTCGCGCTGCGGATGCTCGGCGGCGCGCATGCGCTCGCGCTGTCCGGGCAGGCGCCGGAACTGGCCGCGTGGTACCCGTCCGCCGGCGGAGCCACCGACCAGGAACCGGGAAGCCCAAGGGCGTGGTCGGCACTGCGTCAGACGCTGGCCGGGCAGCCGGACGCGATCCGCGAATGGCTGAACTGGCCGCCGCAGACCAACGAGGTCGGCCGCGCCGCCGCCCTGATCGGGGGGCTGCTGTACCTCACCGCCCGGGCGAGCCTGCCGGCCCGGCTGGTCGAGGTGGGCGCAAGCGCCGGGCTCAACCTGCGCGCCGACCAGTTCTTCGTGCCGGGCGACGCGGGCACGTACGGCGACCCGGACTCGCCGGTGGTGCTGAGCCACGGATGGCAGGGCGCCGCGCCGCCGGCCGGTCCGGTGGAGGTCATCAGCCGGGTCGGCGGCGACATCGCCCCGATCGACCCGGCCAGCCCGGCGGGCCGGCTGCGGCTTACCGCCTACGTGTGGCCCGACCAGGCGGACCGGCTGGCCCGGCTCCGAGGCGCGCTCGCGGTCGCCGAGCGCGTCCCCGCCGAATTGCGGGCCGAGCCGGCCACGGCGACGCTGGCGAGGACGGAACTGGCCGACGGCACCTGGACGGTGCTGTGGCATTCCATCTTCCGCCAGTACCTGACGCAGGAGCAGCGGGCCGAGCTGGCCGACGGCGTCGCGAGGCTCGGCGCGGCGGCGACGCCGCGGGCCCGGTTCGCCTATCTGTATCTGGAGCAGTCGCGCGCCGGCGGCTGCCCGGTCACCCTCACTACCTGGCCCGGAGGCAGCACCGAGATACTCGGCGCAGCCTCCCCGCACGGCATACCGGTGCGGTGGGGCTCACTCGCCCGCTGAGTCTGCCAGCAGCCCCACGCCTATTCCGAGCATCCAGACGTCCTTGCTGACGCCCGTACCGGCCTGGGTCGGCCAGATGCTGCCCGGCTCGTGCAGGGCAGGCGTGCGCAGGTACATCGTGACGAGGCTGCCGGCGAACGCCGTGAGCGCCGCGCCGGCCAGCTTGTTGCCGACGAACGGCAGCAGCAGCGCCGCCCCCGTTCCGATCTCGGCCGCGGCCAGCGCCTTGAGGAAGGTGGGCGGGGGCACGTCAGCGAGGAAAGGGAAGGCGCCAGCGGCCATGCCGTGCAGGCGCTTGGCCTGGTCCTCGTCGCCTTTCCATTTGCCCAGGCCCGCATGCAATATGTAAGCCCCCGTGCTGACCCTGGGGGGAATGTCGCGCAGGTGCATGGACATCGGCTCTCCTTATCCGGACGAGATCAGCAACAAGGCTCTCACGCCCCCGCGCCGGGCGCGCAGGCCAGCCCGGTAACGCCCGTGGGCAGTGACTGAGTTGCGCGCGGAGCCTCCCGGAAAGCGCTGCGCGCCAGTACGTTGTGCTACAAGCGCGCCTTTTGTAGCGGGGGGCGGCTAACCAGGAGGGGATTGGTCATGCAGGCCGAAATCAAGGGCACGACAATGCCCGTTCTTCAGGTGTCACTTGACCAGGGCGAGGAAGTCGTGTCCACGCACGGCGAGCTCGCCTGGATGACACCGAGCATCATGATGTCGCAGACCACCAACACCGGCGGGACCGGCGGGTTCATGCAGGGCCTCAAGCGCATGGTGGCCGGCGGCGGAATCTTCATGACCAGGTACGCGGGTCCCGGCGCGATCACGTTCGCGGCCAAGCTGCCCGGCCACATCGTGCCTGTGGACATCGAGGCGGGCCAGTCCTATTTCGTGCACAGGCACGGCTGGCTGTGCGGCACGTCTGGCATCGTTCCCGGCATGGGCTTCCAGCAGAGCTTCCGCGGCGGCCTCTATGGCGGTGATGGTTTCATCCTGCAGAAGCTGGAGGGGCAGGGCCGGGCCTGGATCGAGCTCTCGGGCGAGCTGACCAGCTACGAACTGCCGCCGGGCCAGATGCTGATGGTGCACCCCGGTCACGTCGGCATGTTCCAGGGCACGGTCACGTTCCGGGTGACGCGGATTCCCGGCATCGCCAACATGATGTTCGGCAGCGACGGCTTCCACGTGGTCGCGCTCACCGGGCCCGGCCGTGTGTGGCTCCAGTCGATGCCGCTGCCGGTTCTTGCGCACGCGCTGTCGGAATACCTGGGCCGGGACGACAGGAACGACCGCTCCGGCGCGGCGGTGCAGGGCGGCCTGGCGGGCGGCATCATCGGCGACATGCTCGGCCGCTAGGCCGACCGGTTCGAATTCCGGGCTAACCCGGGCTAACCCCGGCGCCCCTGGCGGCACTGTTAGGGGCTCGCGCGCGCGGGGCAGGCCGGACGGCGACCTGGCACGGGCGGCGCTGGCCGGCCTGTTCGAGCTGCCCGAGGCCGTCGGCGTGCTGGCGCAGGTCGAGCCGTACCCGCCCGCCACCGCTGACATTGCCGCCGCGGGCCGGGCGCTTCTAGCCCGGCAGGTTTCCGACGCCTGACCGCTTACGCCCCGGCAGCATCAGGGCCGGGAGAATGGCCAGCACCGCGAAGCCGGTCGTCGACCAGAACGTGACCTGGAATGCGGAAGCCAGCGCGCTCGTGCTCGCCGCCGCATGCACGCCGGCCTGGCTCGAGAGAATCACGACCAGCACGGCCGCGCCGAAGGCACCGCCGACCTGCTGCATGATCCGGGTCAGGCTGCTGGCGTGCGGGACCTGCGAGCGGTCCAGTCCCTGGAACGCGCCCGCCATGAGGGAGATGGTCGCCGCGCCCAGGCCGGCGCCGCGGACGAACAGAGCGGCGGCCAGGATGGCGATGTTCGTGTGCGCGCCCGCCAGCGCGAAAGGAACGGTGCCGATGATCGTGAGGACGATTCCGGCGAGCGAGACCGGCCGCGGGCCGAGCCGGTCCGTCAGCTTGCCGGTAATCGTGCGCGGCAGGATGCTGCCGATGCCCTGCGGCACCAGCAGCAGGCCGGCCGCCAGCGCGCTGTAGCCGCGAGCCTGCTGGAAATACAGCGGGATGATCAGCATGGCGCCGTAGATCGACAGCCCGGCCAGGAACATCAGCAGGCCGGCGCCGGTAAAGGGGCGCGAGCGGAACAGGCGCAGGTCCACGAGCGGCTCGCCCTTGGTGCGGAGGGCATGGAGCGCGAAGCCGCCCAGCAGCAGCGCACCGGCCAGCAGCGGCACCAGGACGCGCGGATGCCCGAATCCGCCGGCGCCGCTCACCTGCGCGAGGCCGTACAGCAGTCCGGCCAGCGCGGGGCAGAGCAGGAGCATCCCGGCGAGGTCAAGCCGGGGCGCGGCTGCGGCGCCGCGCGACTGGCCGGACAGGCCGCGCCAGGCGAGGATGATGCCGGCCACGCACATCGGGACGTTCACGAAGAAGATCCAGCGCCAGCTGACGTTGCTGATGATGAGCCCGCTGATAACCGGGCCCAGGATCGGCACGACCGCGACGGGCAGACTGACCGTGGCCATGAGCCGGCCGAGCTGGCGGCCGCCGGAGGCCTGCATGATCAGGGTGGTGAGCAGGGGCATCATCAGGCCGCCGCCAATGCCCTGCAGCACTCGGAATCCGATCAGGGCGCCGATGTTCCAGGCCGCGCCCGACAGCACCGAACCGGCCAGGAACACGCTCAGTGAGAAGACCCAGGTCGCGCGCCCGCCGAACCGGGCCAGTGCCCAGCCGCTCAGCGGGATGACCATGCCGAAGGACAGCAGGTAGCCGGTGATGACCCACTGGATCGCCGACACGGTGGTGTGCAGATCCCGCCCGATCGTGTCGATGGCCACGTTGACGATCGTGGTGTCAAGCAGGGAGGGAATCGCACCAAGCAGCAGGATGACGATGAGCCTGACCAGGGGACTGTCCAGCTTCTCCCGGCTCTGCGGCGTCGTTTTCTGAGCATCTGTCGCGGTCATGGTTTGTAAACTACACCGTACAGTGCATATTTGTAAACTGAGCAGTGTAGAAATGTATACTGAGAGGTGTAATCCGAGGTGACGCCGAGTGCGGTCTTGTCGGGGCGGTAGCGCGAGCGGCACGAGAGCAGGAGGGTGGGGGAATGCACAGCCAGGTGCGAGCCCATCCGTCATCCGGGCGCGGCCGGCCGGCGGGCGGGTCCGAGGGCAAGCGGGCCGCCATCGTGCTGGCGGCCCGACGGCTGTTCCTGCGCGACGGTTTCGAGCGGGTCAGCGTCGACGCCATCGCGGCCGAGGCCGGCGTATCGAAGCGGACGATCTACAACCACTACGGCGACAAGGAACGCCTGTTCCTGGACGTGATCGGTGAGACGTACAACACGATGATCGGCGCGGTTGTCGCGCTGATGGACAAGTACCTGACCGACCTGCCCGACGAGGCGGTAGAGGATGGGATCATCGCGTTTTCCCGCGAGGTCGCGATGTTCGCGGCCCGGACGCCAGAGCGTACGGCGGTCATCCGGCTGCTGATGTCCGAGGCACCGCATTTTCCCGCGCTCCTGGCCATGGAGGCGAGGCCGCGGGGCATCACCGCCTCCATCGCCGAGCGGCTGGCCCGGCTGGATGCCCGCGGGCTGCTGGACGTGCCCGAGCCGCAGGACGCGGCCAACCACCTGTTCGCGCTCACCATGGGCCAGGTGAACAATCGCTCGATGTACGGGGCCATCGAGCTCAGCGAGGACGAGGTGACCCGGATGGCCACCAGCGGCGCCCGCGCCTTCCTGCGCGCGTATCGCCCGCGCTGACGGGTTAAGCCGGTCTCAGACTTCGGCGGCGAGCTGGCCGGCCGTCTCGGCCTCGCCTTCCTGCGTCCGGCCGGCGTCGACGACCGGCAACGTGAGCGCGGACGGGCAGTCCTGGTCGTGCCGCACCTGGTGGGTAACGGGCACCGTCTGCACGCCGCGCAGCAGGTCCGGGGGCACGCCCATGTTCCGGGCGAACCGCGGGTGCCCGCCGCCCGCAACCTGCAGCCGGATCCGGTGACCGCGCCCGAACACGTGCGCGACGTCGGTCATCGCGACGGTGATCGTTCGCACCTGGCCCACCAGTACCTCCTCGGGAACCGAGCGCACGATCTGATCGGTCAGGTTGCGAGAGACACCCTGCGGGTCGACGTCGCACAGCCGCACGAAGATGTCGTGGTAGGCGTTGCCCGAACTCAGGTACAGCCGCGCCCGCGGGACGCCGGCGACCTCCACCGGCTCAGCGAGCGGCTCGGTGCTGAATGTCAGCACGTCCGGGCGTGCCTCGAGAGCGGTGTTGTCCTGGCTGCCGCCCGAGCGCAGGGACATGATCCGGCCGCCGACTGACGGCGTCGGGTCGGCCGGGTCGTAGGTGAAGGCGGTGGAATCCGGGCCGGAGGGGACCGGGGTCGCGGCATCCAGCCCGCCGCCCGCGCGCAGGTACCAGTCCCTGGCCGCCGCGTCCGCGGGCGGCCATTCGGCGGTCTCCCGCCACGCCTGCGCGCCCGACCGCCAGACGCGCACGGCCGCGGGCCGCGGTGAGGCGGCCGGGCCCGCCGGGTCGGCGAAGGCGTCCAGCCAGTCCACTGTTTCCCGGATCGCCAGCCCCATGTCTAGCGTCATGTGGGTCCACGGGCCGATCGTGAGGCCCACCGGCACGCCGCGCGCGTTCAGCGCGTGGTACTGCTGCATGGTCTGCTCGACGAAAAAGTCGTGGAATCCGCTGATCAGCAGGGTCGGCACCGTCACCCGGTCCAGCGCGGCGGCTGCGGTGTAACCGGCCCAGTACGGGTCCCGCGGGTCGGGCCTGGCGATCCAGTCCGCGTACCAGGGCGCGCCGTTCCCGCCGATCGTGGCCGCGGTCTGGGCCAGCGGCAGCCGCCCGAGCGCCGGGGCCAGGCGCTTGTCGGTGGTCATGGTCCGCCACATCATGACGGCAGCGCCGTGGCGCTCCTGGTGGGCCATGAGGTCGCTCCACATCAGCAGGTTGTACAGCTCGAACGGACCCTGCCCGAAGCCCGCGGCGGCCAGGTCGTGCGGGCTGATGTGCACGGCCATCGCGAACAGCTCGGGTGGCGGGTCGAGCGCCAGCGCCCAGGCCGTGAACGCCAGGTAGCTCGCGCCGGCGGTGGCGAGCCTGCCGTCGAACCAGTCCTGGGTGCGCAGCCACGCGACGGTGTCCTGGCCATCGCCGGCCTCGTCGACCGCGGGCGTGAACTTACCGCCGGAGCCGAACGTGCCGCGCGTGCTCTGCAGCACGACGTGGTACCCGCGCTCGGCGTACGGCCGCGTCATCATCGCGAACTGCCAGCCCCGGCCGTACGGGCAGCGCATCAGCACCGTGGGCCGCGGCCCGGTCCCGACCGGCGCATAATGATCGGCCAGCAGGGTCGTGCCGTCCCGCATCGGGATCCGGACGTCACGCTCGACCGTGATCTTGTTGCGCCTCGGGCCGAGCCTGAGCTGGCGGGTCATCGCCGCCGTCAGCAGGTCGGACGGTCTGCGGGGCGGGCGAGGTCCGCTGCTCATCTGGGGGCAATCCTTCCGTCACGGTATGCCGCCATACTTGCCGATCGGCATGCTTTCCGGCAAATACACCGGGCCGGGGCCTGATGTAGCCCGGTGAAACGCTGTTCGGCCAGGATGATCTGGTGACCGGAGATCTGCTGAGCGGCCGCAGCGCCGTCGTGTTCGACTTCTACGGAACGCTGACCCCGGTCAGCCCGGACGAGGCGTGGGCCGGTAACGCGGCCAGCCTCGCCGCCGCCATGGGCGTGCAGCCAGGCGAGCTGGTCCGGGTACTAGACGAGACGTTCCCCGAGCGGATCACCGGCGCGTTCGGCGGGGTGACGCAGACCCTGCAGGAGGTCGCGGCCCGGCTCGGCGTCCGGCTGTCCGGCGACCAGCTGGCCCGCGCGGCCCGGATCCGGCGGGAACGACAGGAGGCCATGTTCGGGCTGCGGCCCGAGGCACTGCCGGTGATAGGCGCGCTGCGCGACCGGAGCCTGGCGATCGGGCTGCTTTCCGACTGCACGATCGAGCTGCCGCAGGCATGGCCGCGGCTGCCGCTCGCGGGCGTCGTCGACGCGCCGGTGTTCTCGTGTATCGAGCGGATGCGCAAGCCCGACCCGCGGCTGTTCAGGAAGGTCGCGACGGGCCTGGCCGTCGAGCCGGGCGAATGCCTCTACGTCGGGGACGGCGGCGGCCGCGAGCTCACCGGCGCGAGCGCGGTCGGAATGCGCGCGGTGCTCCTGGCCGGGCCCGACTGGCAGCAGCACCGTTACCACGAGCGGGAGGCCGGGTGGGCCGGGCCGCGGATCAGCTCGCTGACTGAGCTTGTGCCGGCGGATGCCTCAGGAGCGCCCGGCGCCTAGCACCTGCCTGCGGCCGGCTCGTAGGCCAGATTCGGCCGCAGCCAGTACTCGGTCTCCGCCACCGTCGCGCCCTTGCGGGCGGCGTAGTCCTCGACCTGATCCTGCCCGACCCGGCCGACGTTGAAGTAACGCGACGACGGGTGAGCGAAGACCAGCCCGCTGACGCTGGCGGCAGGGGTCATCGCGAACGATTCGGTGAGGCCCACGCCAACGCGGCCGGCGTCCAGCAGCTCGACGAGCGCCTGCTTCTCGGAGTGGTCGGGTGAGGCCGGGTAGCCGAACGCGGGCCGGATCCCGCGGAACCGCTCCGCGTGCAGGTCAGCCAGCTCCGGATCGGCGTCGGGCTCGAACCAGGCCCGGCGCGCCTCCAGGTGGATGTACTCGGCGAAGGCCTCCGCCAGCCGGTCCGCCAGCGCCTTCACGCTGATCGCGTTGTAGTCGTCCCGCTGGTCCTCGTACCGCGCCGCCAGTTCCGCGCCGCCGTGTATGGCCACCGCGAAGGCGCCGAGGTGATCGCCGCCGGGCGCCACGTAGTCGGCCAGGCAGCGGTTCGGCCTGTCCTCGCGATGCTCCTGCTGGCGCAGCATCGGGAAGCGCAGCGCCGTCGCTCCCCGGCCGTGCTCGACGATGATGTCATCACCGTCGGCCCGGGCCGGCCAGAAGCCATACACGCCGCGCGCGGTGAACAGGCCGCCTTCGATGATCTCGCCCAGCAGCCGCTGCGCGTCGTCGAAGAGCTCGCGGGCCGCGGGCTGATCCAGGATGCCGGGGTACTTGCCCTTGAGCTCCCAGGCCGTGAAGAAGAACTGCCAGTCAATGAACTCGCGCAGGAGAGCCAGGTCGGGCTCGACCACCCTCGTTCCCGTGAAAGCAGGCACCGGCAGCTCGTCGAAGCTCAGCTGCTCGCGATTGGCGCGGGCCTGCGCGATCGTGACCAGCGGGCGGCTCTGCCGGGCGGCATGCTGCCGCCGCAGCCGTTCCTGCTCCTCGCGGTTGGCCTGGTCAAGCTGGACCGCACGGGCCGGGTCCAGCAGATCGGACACCACGCCGACCACACGGGAGGCATCCAGGACGTGCACGGTGGGGCTGTCGTAGGCGGGCGCGATCCGCACCGCGGTGTGCTGCCTGGAGGTGGTCGCGCCGCCGATCAGCAGCGGCAGTTTCAGGCCGCGGCGCTGCATCTCCTCGGCGACGCTCACCATCTGGTCCAGCGACGGGGTGATGAGCCCGGACAGGCCGACGGCGTCAGCGCCCTCGGCCAGGGCGGTGTCCAGGATCGTGGCGGCGGGCACCATGACGCCCAGATCGATGACGTCGTAGTTGTTGCAGCCCAGCACCACGCCGACGATGTTCTTGCCGATGTCGTGCACGTCGCCCTTGACCGTGGCCATCACGATCTTGCCCTGGGTGTGCCCCGACTCGACCCGGCCGGCCGCGATGGCCGCCTCCTTCTCGGCCTCCATGAATGGCTCCAGGTAGGCCACCGACCGCTTCATGGCGCGCGCGCTCTTGACGACCTGCGGCAGGAACATCTTGCCGGAGCCGAACAAGTCGCCGACGATCTTCATGCCCTCCATCAGCGGGCCCTCGATCACGTCCAGCGGCCGGTCGGCGGTGAGCCGGGCCTCCTCGGTGTCGTCCTCGATGAAGTCCACGATGCCGTGTATGAGCGCGTGCGCGAGCCGCTTCTCCACCGGAGCGTCCCGCCAGGACAGGTCCACCTCGCGCTTGGTCCCGCTGCCCTTGACCGTGTCCGCGTATGCGACCAGCCGGTCGGTGGCATCGGGCCGCCGGTCGAAGATCACGTCCTCGACGAGCTCGAGCAGCTCGGGCCTGATGTCCTGGTACACGACGAGCTGGCCGGCGTTGACGATGCCCATGTCCAGCCCGGCCCGGATGGCGTGGAACAGGAACGCCGAGTGCATCGCCTCGCGGACGGCGTCGTTGCCGCGGAAGGAGAACGAGAGGTTGGAGATGCCGCCGCTGGTTTTCACCCCGGGGCAGCGCTCCTTGATCAGCGGAAGTGCCTCGATGAACGCCTTGGCGTAGCCATTGTGCTCCTCGATCCCGGTGGCGACGGCGAGGACGTTGGGATCGAAGATGATGTCCTCGGGCTCGAACCCGGCCTGCTGGGTAAGCAGGTCATAGGCCCGGCCGCAGATCGACACCTTGCGTTCGACGGTGTCGGCCTGGCCGGCCTCGTCGAAGGCCATCACGACCACGCCGGCCCCGTAGTCATTCACCCGGCGAGCCTGCTCGAGGAACGCCTCCTCGCCCTCCTTGAGGCTGATGGAGTTGACGACGCCCTTGCCCTGTATGCACTTCAGGCCGGCTTCCAGCACGCTCCACCGCGAGCTGTCGATCATCACCGGGATCCTGGCGATCTCGGGCTCGGTGGCGATCAGGTTCAGGAAGGCGGTCATGGCCCGTTCGCCGTCGAGCAGGTCGGCGTCCATGTTCACGTCCAGCAGGTTGGCGCCGCCGCGGACCTGCTCCAGCGCCACGTCGCTGGCGGCCTGATAGGCGCCGGACTCGATGAGGCGGCGGAACCGGGCCGAGCCGGCGACGTTCGTGCGCTCGCCGATCATCACGAACCCGGTGTCCGGCGCGATCTCGAACGGCTCGAGCCCGCTGAACCTGGTCCGCGGACTCGGCGCGGGAATCTCACGCCGGGCCAGCCCGGAAATGTCGCGCACGATCTGCGCGGTGTGCTCCGGCCCGGTTCCACAGCAGCCGCCGACGATGTTGACCAGGCCATCGCGGGCGAACTCGCGCAGCAGTCCCGCGGTCTGGTGCGGCCGCTCGTCATAGCCGCCGAACGCGTTCGGCAGCCCGGCGTTGGGGTGGCAGCTGGTGTAGGTGCCCGCGAGCCGGGCGAGATCCTCAACGTACGGGCGCATCTCGGCCGCGCCCAGGGCGCAATTGACGCCGACCACGAGCGGCTTCGCGTGCTCGATCGACGTCCAGAATGCCTCGACCGTCTGGCCGGACAGGGTCCGCCCGCTCAGGTCGACGATCGTGACCGAGATCCACAGCGGCAGGTCCGGCGCTACCTCGCGGGCCGCGGCGATCGCGGCCTTCGCGTTCAATGTGTCGAAGATCGTCTCGATCAGCAGGAGGTCAACCCCGCCCTCGGCCAGGGCTGCGATCTGCTCCGCGTACGCGGCCCTTACCTGATCGAAGGCGACGGTGCGGAACGCCGGGTCGTCGACCCTGGGCGAGATCGACAGCGTCACGTTCAGCGGGCCGATCGAGCCGGCTACGAGCTTGCCGCCGGCCTCGTCCGCCGCCTGGCGGGCGAGCCGCGCGCCGGCCAGGTTCATGTCGCGGACGGCGGCCTCCAGCCCGTAGTCGCCCTGGCCGATGCTGGTGGCCGTAAATGTGTTCGTGGTGGTGATGTCGGCGCCCGCCGCGAGGTACTGCCGGTGAATGTCGAGGATCATGTCCGGCCGGGTCAGGTTCAGTACGTCGGGGTCGCCGGTCAGATCCCGCGGGTGGTCGCGGAAGCGCTTTCCTCGGTAGTCGTCCGGCCCCAGGCCAGAGGATTGCAAAATGGTGCCCCAGGCACCGTCCAGGATCAGGATCCGCTCGTCGAGCAGTTGCCTAATGGCTGGCAAGCTAGCTGCCACCTCGCCCCCTCCGTTCTTTACCTATCCAGAGCGGCGCGAGAGTGGCGCTGACTCTTTAGGCGTTTTTGTCCTGGTCGCCAAGCTGTCCGTCAAATCACTCCAGGTAGAGGCAGGATACTTCACGAGGCACCGGTTGTGCGCATGGCGGTCACATCAGGGCCGCCGCGGGACTGAATGAGGCCGCTCAGAATGACATTTCCTCCGCTCCGTGGGTGCAAAACGGGAGCATTCGGGCGGCGGAGCCCACGGAGCGGAGGAAA
This sequence comes from Streptosporangiaceae bacterium, assembly GCA_030038495.1. GTDB lineage: Bacteria > Actinomycetota > Actinomycetes > Streptosporangiales > Streptosporangiaceae > JAJYUU01. The sequence goes on along the minus strand of JASHOV010000511.1, from coordinate 835 downwards.
AGTCGGTTAACTGTGGTCAGAACTCGGCGCGGAGGGTCCTCGCCGCCGCGGTCATCGCGGCCAGCTTCCCGTAGGCGGACTCGCGGGGGAGGTACTTCATGCCGCAGTCCGGCGCGAGCACAAGCCGCTCGGGCGGAATATACGGCAGCGCCCGCCTTACCCGCTCCGCGACCACTTCCGGCGTCTCGACCGTGATATCACCCAGGTCCAGGACGCCGAGGATGATCGTCTTGGATACGAGCGAAGCCAGGATCTTACAGTCCAGGCCGGACTGCGCGGTCTCGATGGAGATCTGGTCGGCGGGGCAGTCGGCCAGCTCGGGCAGGAACGAGTAGCCCGACGGCCGGTCGTGAATGATCGCCGCGTACCCGAAGCACAGGTGGATCGCGGTCGTCCCTGTGATGCCGTTCAGCGCCCGTTTCAGTGCCGCGACACCGTACTTCCTGGCCTCATCCGGCCGCGCTTGCAGGTATGGCTCGTCCAGCTGGACGATGTCGGCGCCGGCCGCGAACAGGTCGGCCACCTCGGCATTAACCGCCTCGGCGTAGCCGAGCGCCGCCGCCTCGGTGGAAGGGTAGTAGTCGTTCTGCGCCTGCTGCGCCATCGTGAAGGGCCCGGGTAGCGTCACCTTGATCGTCTTGGCCGTGTTCGCTCTCAGGAAGCGCACGGCGTCCATTCCGGCCGGCTTCGGCCGGCTGATCGGCCCGATGATTTTTGGCACCGGGTTCGGGTGGCCGCTGCGGTCCAGCGCGATTCCGGGGTTGTCGATGTCCACCCCGTCCAGGAAGGTCGCGAACGCGTTGGAGTAGCTCTCCCTCGTGGCCTCACCGTCGGT
>JASHOV010000510.1 GCA_030038495.1 Streptosporangiaceae bacterium | reverse complement strand
GGCGGCCGCGCCGACGCCGTCCACCAGCCGGTGCTCGGCGCCCGGCTGCCTGCGGGCGCAGGCGGGGCCGGCCTGGTCACCGTCGCGATCGCGCGGGCCCAGCCGGAACAGGGCGGGCATGGCGAGCGACGCCGTGATCGCCACCAGCGGCAGCAGGCCGAGGAAAACCCACCGCCAGCCGGCCAGGCTCGCGACCGCCGCGGCGATCGCCGGCCCGATCAGGCCGGGGACTACCCAGGCGGTGGACAGCACCGCCATCATCCGCGCGCGCAGGTGCTCGGGCAGGCTCCGCCCGATCGCGACGTAGGCGACCGCGGGCACCGCGCCCGCGCCGATGCCCTGCAGGGCTCGGCCGGCGACCAGCACGAGCATGCTCGGCGCCAGCCCGGCGATCGTGAGCCCGGTCCCGAATAGCACCACACCGCCGAGGAACGGCCGCCCCGGGCCGAACCTGTCGGCCTGGCGTCCGGCCGCGACGATTCCCACCAGTTCGCCCAGCATGAACGCGGTGAACACCCAGCCGTAGAGGCTGAGCCCGTGCAGGTCGCGGGCCACGACCGGCATGATCGTCACAACGGCCAGCGCCTCGGACGCGATGAAGGTGATGGTCAGGACGAGGCCGACGGTGAGGGCACGGCGCTGCGGCGACCACAGGCCGCCGGAAACGACGGTCGGCCCGGCCGCGGTGCCTGGCTCAGCGGTGGTCGTCTGCTCCTGAACTGCCACGCTGACGAGGGTATGAACTCAAGTGCACTTGAAGTCAACCCGGTATCTGGGGTCAGTCAGCACGGCGTGCCCTCGATCAGAGCTCGCTGCAGGCGATCCGCGGTGGCGACGTCCGGTTTGCGGGCGGCCAGCACGTCGGCGTACAGGAACGACTCCCCCAGCCGCACGAGCGCATAGGCGAGAGCGTCCGGCTCGGTCAGCGTGACCAGTCCGAACTCGGCCATGTCCCGGCGCAGCAGCGACTCCACGAACGCCACGATGCCCGGCTGCACCGGGCCGAGCGGGTCGGTCAGCACCCGGAGCGCCAGCGCGGGCTCGTCGTCCAGCAGGCGGCGAAGGCCCATCGACTGCGCGACGATCGCGTTAAAGTGCCGGCCGGTACCCGGTGTGTGCAGGCCGCCCGCCGGGCGCTCTGCCTCCCAGCGGCGCCCGGCGGCCTCCAGGGTGCGCTCGGTGAGCACCCACAGCGCCTTCCCCAGCAGGGCTTCCCTGCTGCCCACATGCCGGAACAGCGTCGCCCTGGACAGGCCCAGCTCGCCGGCAATGCCCTGCATGTCCAGTCTCCGGCCGTCCTGGACCCACCGGGCCGCGACCAGGACCGCCCGACGGGTCCGGCTGGGCCCCCTGCTGCCGGACCCCGTGGTGCTGAAAACTGTCACGAGGGCTCCCACTGGAGTGATACATCCGACGAAAGTGTTGCATAACTCGCCGGCCGATGGAATCCTCGGCGAGTAGGGGACGGCCACCCGAGGCACGGGCGATGGGAGCTTCATGGGCACGGGATCCACGCGTACGGATCAGAAAGCGGCAGCGCGGACCGCCGGTCCCGGCCATGTCGACGTGCTGATCGTCGGCGCGGGGTTGTCAGGAATCGGCGCCGCCTGCCGCCTGCAGTCCGACGTGCCAGGAGCGACGTACGCGATCCTGGAGGCCCGCGCCGCGAGCGGCGGTACGTGGGACCTGTTCCGCTTCCCCGGCGTGCGGTCCGACTCCGACATGTTCACTCTCGGCTTCCCGTTCCGGCCCTGGAGCAAGACGCACGCGATCGCGGCCGGCGGCGACATCCTCCGGTACCTGCGCGAGACCGCCGCCGAATACGGGGTGGACCGCCAGATCAGCTATCACAGCCGGGTGGCGGCGGCCGACTGGTCCAGCGACGCCGCCCGGTGGACGGTGACGGTCGAGGACACCAGGACCGGGGCGCGCAGCGAGCGAACCTGCGGGTTCCTCTACCTGTGCCCGGGCTATTACCGATACGACGAGGGCTACACGCCCGACTGGCCCGGCCAGGACTCGTTCGCGGGCATCATCGTGCATCCGCAGCAGTGGCCGGAGGACCTCGATCTGGCTGGCAAGCGAGTCGTGCTGGTCGGCAGCGGCGCGACCGCGGCCACGATCCTGCCCGCGATCGCGGACACCGCCGCGCACGTCACGATGCTGCAGCGCTCGCCCTCATTCGTGCTGTCGATGCCGACCGCCGACCCGATCGCGGACCTGCTGCGCAAGGTGCTGCCCGGGCGCCGCGCGTATGCCGCCGTCCGGTGGAAGAACGCGCGGATGGCGACGGTGATCTACGGTTTCTGCCGCAAGCATCCGGCCAGGGCGCGGGCGATCCTGCAGAAAGGCGCCGCCCGGCAGCTGCCCGACGGCTACGACATCGCCACCCATTTCACGCCCGCTTACGAGCCGTGGGACCAGCGCATGTGCCTGGTGCCCGACGGTGATTTCTTCGCCGCGATCAAGGCGGGCAAGGCCGAGGTCGTCACTGACCACATCGAGGAGTTCACCGGCGCCGGGCTGCGGCTGCGTTCCGGTGCCGAACTTCCCGCCGACGTGATCATCACCGCCACCGGGCTGAACCTGCTCCCGCTCGGCGGCATCACCGTGACGATGGATGGCGAGCCCGTCAACCCGGGCGAGCACGTCGCCTACAAGGCGATGATGCTCGACGGCGTCCCGAACGTGGCCTTCGCCATCGGATACACCAACGCATCCTGGACGCTCAAGGTGGACATGGTCGCCCGCTACGTGACCCGCATGCTGCGTTTCATGCGCGAACGCGGCTATGCGACCGTGACACCGCGAGTACCCGCGAGCGGGGTGGCGACCTCACCGCTCATCGACATGACGTCGGGGTACTTCGAGCGGTCCCGGCATCTGCTGCCGCTGCAGGGCGACCGGGCACCGTGGCGGGTCCGCCAGCACTACTTCAAGGACGCGGCCTTGTACCGCGGGCCGGTCGACCAGGATGGCCTGGAATTCGGCCTGGCTCCGGCGCTGGCCGGCCTCGACGCTGCCCGCGCATGACAGATGTCATGCGCGGCTGGTGACATTGCAGCCTACCAGCCCCTCCTGCCAGCGGCGATAGTGGGAGTGAGCCCCCTTCAGGGAGGCAGGACGGCGGGGATCCGATGAGCACGTTCCAGGCCAGGTACCAGGCGCCGCAGATGAAGGCGTCCGACGCCGACCGCGACGCGGTGGTGTCGGTGCTGAGCGAGAACTACCAGGCCGGCAGGCTGACCACCGAAGAACTGGACGACCGGACCGGCCAGGCGCTCGCCGCGCGTACCTTTGGCGAGCTGCAGGCCCTCACCGCGGATCTTCCCGGCCCGGTGCCGCCTGCCCCGCAGCCGGGGCCGGTGCCGACCATGCCCGGCGAGACGGCCCGATACGGCCGGTCCGCACGCCGGCTGCCGCTGGTCATCGCCCTCGTGGCCGTGATCGCCATCGCGCGTGTCGGCTTCAGCCTCGGTACGGGGCATTCCGGGTTCTGGTGGCTTATCCCGATTGCGCTGATCGTGCTCCGGCTCGGGATGTTCCGCCGGGGCGGCGGCTTCCGCCGCGGCGGCTTCCGCCGGGGCGGCGGCTTCCGCAGCGGTAACGGAGGCCTCTTCGGCGGTAACGACGATCCTCGCGGGACGAGGGGTTTCTAGCCGAGAGCGGCTGGGCGCAGGAGCGCGCTGGCCAGAACCGCGTCGCGCGCAGCGATCGCCGACCCCCTGGCCCCGGCCATGTCCAGATCGGGAACGAGGGCGATCGACTCAACCCGCGTCTGTTCCTCGCGCAGCACGGTATGCTCCCTGACCCGCTCGAGGAACCAGTCCCGGAACTCGGGCGCGGCCTCCACAACGCCGCCGCCCAGCAGGTACACGTGCGGATCGGTGAAGTTAGCGGCGATCGTGAGCAGGCGGCCGATCGCCATCGCCTGCTGACCGAAGATGCTCAGCGCAAGCGGGTCGCCTGCCTCGCCATAGCCGCGGACGAGCTTGGCCGCCGTCGCAGGCGGCTCGGCCCCGAGCGGGTGCCCGGGGAACTGGGTGAGCCAGTACGGCAGCAGGTTCTTCTCGATGCCGGTAAGCGACGCGACACTCTCGGCATCACCGGCCAGCCCGCAGTTGCAGAGCGGGACCGGCTGACCCGGTGCCAGCAGCCCGTCCATCGGTAGCCAGATGTGGCCAAGCTCGCCGGCCATGCCCGCGGCGCCGCGGATCACCTGCCCGGATTCGATGATGCCGCCGCCGAGCCCGGTTCCCACGATCACGGAAACCGAGGAGCGGTCCTGCGCCTGCGCCGCGCCGAAGTGCTGGTGGTGCGCATACAGCGCGGCGGCGTTGGCGTCGTTGTTGAAGACGACCGGGCATTCCAGCCGCGCCTCGAGGGCCTGGCGCACGTCGAATCCACGCCACGGCTGGCTGGCGAAATTCGTCGCGCCGACGGAGCAGATCACGCCGTCGGCGGTCGCCGGTCCCGGCGTGTCGAGGCCCACCGCCCGGACGGCCGCGCGAGGCACGCCGGTCCGGTCCAGGATCGACTGCAGCGAGCCAGCCAGGGCTCCGATGGCCTGGTCCGGACCATCGCGGACGAGGCTGGGCGTCTCGGCCATCTCCGCGACGAGGAAGCCGCCGCCGGAATCCAGCACCGTCGCATTGATCGTGGTGCCGCCCATGTCCAGCCCGGCCACCACCCAGTCCGC
>JASHOV010000509.1 GCA_030038495.1 Streptosporangiaceae bacterium | reverse complement strand
TCGGCGAAAGGCGAGAAGCCGCAGTCGTCGCAGGTGCCCAGCTGATCGGCGGGAATGTGACGGGCCGCGAGCAGTACCCGGTCGCGCACCTGTTCAGGTGTCTCCACCTGCGGGTCGATGGGGTCGGTGACCCCGATGAAGATCCGTGTGCCCGGGCGGAGCAGGTCGGCGATGACCGGCAGGACCCGGTCGGGTTCCGGTTCGCTGGCGAACTGGAGGTAGAAGGCCCGGCCTGGAGGCGCAGCAGATGCGGTAGCAGCCCGGCGTAGTCGACGTCAAGGCTGTGCGTCGAATCCTGGTCACCGCCCGGGCAGGTGTGCACGCCGATCCTGACGCGCTCGGCTTCGGTGAAGCGCTCCAGGACCTGGTTGTTCAGCGCGATGAATTGTTCCAGGAGCTGCCCGCTCGGGTCGAGCTTGAGTGCGAGCCGTCCCTCGGTGAAGTCGAGTTGCACGACGTGCGCGCCCACCTCCAGGCAGGCGCGGATGTCCGCCTCGGCCTCGTCCATCAGGTCGTCAAGGAAGGCCTCGCGCGGGTAGGAGCCGATACCGTCGGCCGGGTAGAGCAGGCTCAGAGCCGATGGCGCTATCACCGCTTGCTTGACTGGCACGTGTGCGTAGCGCCGCGCGGTCCGCAGATACTGCTCGGCGTGAGTTTGGTAGCGGAACGGGCCCGCCGTCAGCTTAGGCAGCTCGCGCTGGTGCCCGTCGGCGAAACCGATCACCACGCCGCCAGGCGCAAGGTCAGGCGATCCGGCGACCGGGTACGTGGCGAAACTGGGCTTGGACTGCTCGCCGTCGCTGACCACAGGGGAACCGAGGGCTTCAAGCCGCTCTATGGTTTCGCGTACCACCTGCTCGCACAGCGCGCCGAGCTCATCGTCGGAGGCGCCGCCCTCGGCGTGGGCGGCGACAACGGCCAGGAACTCGGCTGACCGGGGGATGCTGCCGATCGGCTCGGTGGGTATCGTCATGGCGCGAGCATAAGGTTGGCGGCGCAATACAACAATCTCCGTGATAGCCGTCTGGATCGCGGCACGCCCGGACGGCCGCGGCCAGCACGGGAACGCCGTGATAACGGCGCGAGCCCCACGCGACATTGAGGAACCTCGGGGGTCGCGACGGCAAGGCCTCCTACCCCGACGCACGGCCAGGGCACGAGGCCGCGGCGTTGTCCCGGTGGGCTGGAAACGGCGCCGCGGCCGTGACCGCGGCCCGGAAACCTGCCGGTGGCTTCGGCGCGGCCCTGCTGGTCCTTGCCTGGCGCCGGGAGAGACGACGCCGGCGGCATAACCTGACCCTCGCCGCGAGCTACCCGCAGCGTCTCAATGTCACCCCGGGAGCGGGCGTTCCCGGCCGCGCACCTCGAACGCCAGAATGATGTCGTAGAAGCCCCGGAACAGCGCGAAGAACCCGACCCAGATCAACAGCAGCAGCGCTCGTGCGGGGAACTCCTGCTGGGAGACCCAGAAGCCGAGCAGAATCTCCACCACGCCTGCGACCGTGCCCAGCCACCAGGCGGGGTTGACCTCCCGTACCGAGATCGAGGTGACCAGGTCGAGGCTGCCGCGGAAGATGAGGAGCAGGCCGAAGACCGTGGCCAGCGCCCAGAACGCGCCGAACGGGCTCGCGAACGACCAGCAGGCCGCGAACAGGAACACCACGCCGACCAGCACGTGCGCCCAGCGCCATCGCACTCGCATCGAGGCGATGAGGAGCTCACTGAACCAGCCCGCGAGGAAGACCACGCCCATGAGCACGCCTACGGCGGCGACCGAGGTCAGCCGGAACCGCAAGACAATGAGCGCGATGACCAGCCACGCGATCCCGGTGACGAGGAACATCCACCACGGCCCCGCCATCTGGTCCAGCATCGTGTCGACCCGGCCACGGGCGCCAGTGAACGCCGGCGACTGCAGGCGCATGCTCATATACGTATCCCTTCGCACGCCTGCCTCTACAGTCTCACCAGGCCCGGCAAATGACCATGGGCGCCCGGCATGAGGTTCACCGATTCTCATCCCGCGAGTACAGGACAAGGCAAGTGAGAATCGACGGGACCAGTCGAATCAACGTCGGAAGGTGACGTCATGGATGTGCAGTTCATCACCAGCGTCGCAGTCATCACCGCTGACCCGAACGCCAGCCGAAAGCTGTACGTGGACGCGCTTGGCTTGGCGCTGACCGGAGAAGCCGACGGCTACCTGCACAGCGAGGACATCGAGGGTTGCAAATCCTTCGGGGTCTGGCCCCTGACTCAGGCTGCACAGGCGTGCTTCGGCAGGCCCGACTGGCCAGTGGAGCGGCCGGTGCCACAGGCGAGCATCGAGTTCGAGGTCGCGGACGCCGAGACCGTCCAGGTCGCAGCGGACGAGTTGAAGGAGCAGGACTTCACGCTGCTCCATGACGCACGTACTGAGCCGTGGGGACAGACCGTCGCTCGACTGCAGTCCAGCGAGGGTGCGATCATCGGAATCTCCTACGCGCCCTCGATGCATGAGCAGCGAGAAGGAACATTGCCTGGCCCGGGTGCCGATCGCTGACCCGCATGGCCAGCAGCAGGAGCTGGCCCGGCGGGTGCGGGCCGACCGCGGCACATTATGCGCGCTGTCTAGGTCACTGCATAGTAGAGGATGCGCTACGCGAATCAGGAGCCGAACGGCCAGTTCTTTGACATTCGCTCTTTCGCCCGCCACCATAATAGTCATGGTTACTAAGAAGTCCGTAATAATCTCTGACGACATCGACGGATCAGGCAACGCCGAGACGGTCACATTCGGCATAAACGGCACTGCCTACGAGATCGACCTGGCACCTAAGAATCTGGCCAAGCTCGAAAAGGCGCTGGCACCATACGTCGAGGCGGGGAGGCGTATATCAGCGCGGAGCCGGCGTCCGGTCGCCCGACGCGCCACCGGCCACGACAATGCCGCGATCCGCGCCTGGGCGAAGTCCAAGGGCCTGAAGGTATCCGAGCGCGGCAGGATCAGCGCCGACGTTATCGGCCAGTACGAGGCACGCCACTAGCACTGGGCTGAGACCTAATGGCGCTCAACGCCGACATCGCCGGGATCGGGCTGATCCGTGAGAATCACCAGAGCTGCAGCCTTCCCGCTAGGCGCTGCCGCGCTCTGTTTGAGAAAGGCACGTCCTATCGTTGTTTGAGGAATCGGCGAATTTCGGGCCTAAGCCTCGGTCCTCCCGCGTAAATGGTGGCCGCGCGAGGGCGGGTCAAAGCAAAGGGTGCCCTCTGAACTGGGACGATGGTAGTTACTGAAGCTGCCATGCCCCGGCCCGGAGCGGACACCGCCTGACCGCGAAGACTGGCGCGTTCCCGTACGTGAAAGCCGGTTGCCTTGTCGCCGGGATAGCCGTGTTCAGCCAGGGAACTGGTGATCGGGGCGCCGACCGGGCGGATGCTGGCCCGGATGCTCGGCGCGGCCGCCTGGCACGAGGCCGAGCACAAGGCCGGGCGGCACCGCCGCGCCGGGCGGCAGAAAGCACGGGCCGGGAAACCGCACCGGGCCGGGAACCGGCGCGCCGACGCCGGGCCGCCCCTCATGATCACGGAGAGTTTGGTACCGGAGGAACTTGCCGCTAAATAAAGTGATGACTCTGTTTTTGAT
>JASHOV010000051.1 GCA_030038495.1 Streptosporangiaceae bacterium | reverse complement strand
GCCTGCGCTGCCCTGAACCGGCCAGGCAGCGCAGCCGGGCCGGTCCGTTCAGCCGGCTCGGGAACGAGCTGACAGTTCAGTCCTGGTAGTACTCGATCCCCAGGTGGGTGATCTGCTCCTCGCCCATCAGCCAGCGAAGCGTGTTCTTCAGCTTGGTCTGCTGGATGAACAGGTCGTGCTCCGGATAGACGCTGGGAGCGTGCTGCGGGCTCTTGAAGTAGAACGACAGCCACTCCTGCACGCCCGTCAGGCCCGCTCGCTGGGCCAGATCGGTAAAGAGCACCAGGTCAAGTGCCAGCGGCGCGGCCAGGATCGAGTCACGGCACAGGAAGTCAACCTTGATCTGCATCGGATAGCCGAGCCAGCCGAAGATGTCGATGTTGTCCCAGCCCTCCTTGCTGTCGCCGAGTGGCGGGTAATAGTTGATGCGCACCTTGTGGTACACGTCGCTGTACAGCTTGGGATAGAGGTCCGGCTGCAGGATGTAGTCGAGCACACCGAGCTTGGTCTGCTCCTTGGTGCGGAAGCTGTCGGGGTCGTCGAGCACCTCGCCGTCGCGGTTCCCCAGGATATTGGTCGAGTACCAGCCCCGGAGTCCCAGCATGCGGGCCTTCAGCATCGGCGCCAGCACGGTCTTCATAAGGGTCTGCCCTGACTTGAAATCCTTTCCGGCGATGGGAACGCCGGCCTCGTGGGCTAGCTCCACCATCGCGGGCACGTCGGCGGTGAGATTGGGCGCTCCGTTGATGAAGGGCACACGCTCCTTAAGGGCCGCGTACGCATAGAGCATCGAGGGCGGGATGCTCGGGTCGTTCGCATCGATCGCGGCCTCGAACGCGGCCAGATCCTGGTGGGCCGGGCCGGGCTCGAGAAAGATCTCGGTGGAAGCACACCAGATCACGACCATCCGGTCGCACGAATGCGCCGCCTTGAAATCGCGGATGTCCTGGCGGAGAGCCTCGGCAAGTTCCCGCTTGCCCCCTTTGGACTTGACGTTGAGCCCTTCGAGCCGCCGCACGTAGTTCTGATCGAAGACGGCGGGCATGGGCTCGACCTCCTTCAGCTTGGCCGCGATCGGTTCGATATGGACGAACCGGTCGAGCACGCCGCACTTGACCGCGGCTTCGTAGGCCGTGTCCGCGATCGGATCCCAGGCACCGAAAACCAGCTGGTCAATGCCGGCCAGAGGAACGAAGTCCCGGATGAGCGGCACTCGATCCTCAGTCCGTTTGCCGAGGCGAATTGTGCCCATCTGCGTGAGCGAGCCGACGGGCTCGGCGAGGCCGCGCCTGATCAGCTCGACGCCGGCGATCACGGTCGACGCCACGGCGCCGAGCCCCACTGTCAGGACGCCGAGCCTGCCGGCGGCAGGCTCGATGTGCTGCTTCGATGTCTCCACGAAAACTCCAGCCTCCAGGGTGATGTCGCGCTGACGCGCGCGTCATATCGCGCCGTCATATCGCCTCGATGTATCGGACCGATACGTCGAAAGATATGCCGCTGTTGCGTCATGGCGCAAGTCGTCTCAAAACTTCCGCCGGGCGGCCAGCAAGCTTCGGGCAGTCTCAAACTTCGCGAATGTGCGTGTGCCGCTTTCTGGCAAGTCACATATCGTGACGGCCCAAAGGCAGGGTCGCCCGCTCCCGGGACCACCGCGCTGGTGTTGTGGGTCGCGTTCCTGGCCTGGCATACCACCGCCTCGCCTGGTACACCCTGATCGCGCTCGTGGCGGCAGCCAGCCTGGGCACCACGATGGCCATCCGCTGGATCAGCGTCTACCGCGCCCAGTACTACTCACAGTCGACCGAGCTCGGACCGCCCGAGCGGGACTTCCCCCTGACCGTGGTCATCGCGCGCGGGGTCTTCGCGGTGACGACGCCGACGCTCGTCCTGCTCACCGCCCTCGGCGTATTCAGCTCGTAGGCAGCCGGCGCAGGGGCAGGGGCAGGGGCTGGGAAGGCCGGGCCCTACCCCTGCGCCAGTCCACGGGGCCTACCGGCGGCGGCGGCGATCGGCGGGCAGCGCCGGGCCCTGGCCGGTCAGGTGCAGGGCGAGCAGCGCCAGGCCGACGAAGGCCAGACTGAGCGGGGCGAACACCGCGCTGGTAGCCACGCCGGCCGCATAGACGATGAACGCGACCGCGAACAGTATTGCCGCGATGACAGCGAGCATGTGTGACTCCTTGCTGAGCACTGGTAAACAGCGATGCGGCCTACTACCCAGCACATGAAGGTTCACTCCGCCCGCACCGCGGGCGAGCGGGGCTGGGGCGGGGGGCGAGCGGCGCTGGACTGGCGCGGCCTCTACCTGCTGTCAATCTGGCTGATCGAGTACGACAAGGATCTCCAGGCCGTCGCGGCGACGCGGCTCCCACCGCCAGTGCTGGCGGCCCATGTGGTCCTGGCCGGTGGCAGCCTGCTGCTCTGGATCTACTACCTCTTGTATGACGACGACGGCGTCGCCCGGATCTCCGCGGCCGGGCTGAGCGCGGCCGCCGTGCTCGGCCTGGTGATGGCGTTGCGCTGGATCAGTGTCTACCGGGCGAAGCGGGACAGCATCCGGCTGGAGCGGATCGCGCGCCTCGCAGCACCGCGGTGTCGCAGTGCTGGACCGGCCGGCGCAGGTCGTGGCGGGCCCGCCGGAACGGAACTTTCCGCTGCCGGTCGTGATCGCGCATGGCGCCTGCGCGGTGGCCACGCTGACATTAGTACTCCTTACCGCGTTCGGGGCTGGCAGCAGCTCACACGACCGATGCCGCCCGAGCCGGTCAGCGGGCCGACTGCGCCGCGACCACCAGGCCCATTTCCCTGGCCACCAGTTCATCCTGGGTTTCCCTGCGTACCCCGAGCCGCGCCACGCCGCCGTAGCAGTAGATCACCGGCGGCCGGAGCGCCCCGTTGTAGTTGTTGCACATCGTGAAGCAGTACGCGCCGGTGACGGGCACAACCACGAGGTCGCCGATCTGCGGGCTGCGCAGCATGACCTCAGGCGTGACGATGTCCCCCGACTCGCAGTGGCGGCCGACGAGGTCGGCAAGCACCTCGGGCTCATCCCAGCGGCCGATCACCATCGGCGTGAAGCGCTGCCCGTACAGGGAGTGCTCGAGGTTGTCTCCCATCCCGCCATCCACCGCGACGTGCAGCAGCCCGGACTGCTTCATCGTCAGAACCCGGTACAGCGTCAGCCCGACCGGCGCCACCAGCGACCGGCCCGGTTCGACGATCAGCTCGACATCCGGCCCGAGATGGCGGTGTACGGCGGTCACCAGGTGCTCGAGGTACTCCTCGATGGTCGGCGCGACATCGCCGGGCTCGTACCGGACGCCCAGCCCGCCGCCCAGGTCGTAGACGGGGAACTTGCCCAGGGTGGCCATCGCGGCGACCTCGGCCTCGAACTGCTGGAGGTTGGTGATCTGCGATCCGATGTGCGCGTGCAGGCCGCGCAGGTCGATCATCGGGGCCGCCTGCATCCGGGCTATGGCCGCCGGCACGTGCTCGACCGGGATGCCGAACTTGGATGCCTTCCCGCCGGTGGCCAGGGCGGCGTGCGTGTGGGACTCGATGCCGGGGCTGACCCGCAGCAGCACCGGGGTGCGCTGCCTGGCCAGCCGGTCGATCCGCTCGATGTCGTCGAACCCGTCGACAATGATGTAGCCGATCTCCGCGTCCAGCGCGGCCCGGATGTCCTCGTCGGACTTGGCGTTCCCGTGCATGACGATGCCCGCCGGGTCGGCGCCGGCGGCGAGCGCGATCCTGAGCTCGCCCGCGCCGACGACATCCAGGCCAAGGCCCTCGCTGGCGAGCACGCTGACCATCGACGCGGACGGGAACGACTTCATCGCGAAGCACACCCGGCTGTCCGGGTGCCGGGCCGCCAGCCCCTCGCGGTAGGCCCTGGCGCGATCGCGCAGCGCCTGCTCGTCGATCACGAACGCGGGGGTGCCGAACTCGGCGGCAGCCTCGGTCAGCGAGCAGCCGCCGATCCGCAGGTCGGGGCCGTCGATGATCGCGGACGGGGGCAGCAGTGACAGGTCAGCCATGTCCTGAATCCTTCCAGCAGGCGCCGGCCGGAGTTCAGTCGGCCCCGTGGTCAGCTAGCACCGCGCATTCGCTGTCGAACCGCTTCATACATGATGATTGCCGCCGAAGTCGACACGTTCAGCGAATCAGCGCGGCCGAACATCGGGATCCGCACCCGGACGTCGGCCCGCTCCAGCCAGTCCGCGGGCAGCCCGGCCTGCTCCGCGCCGACGGTGATCGCGACGGGCCCGGTCAGGTCCGCTTCGGTCACGAGGTCACGCGCGTCCGGCGTCGCCGCGACGATGCGCAGGCCGTGGCCGGAGAGCCAGGCGAGCACCTCTTCCGTCGTGCCAGACCCGACTGGCACCGAGAACACGGTCCCCTTGCTGGCCCGCACCACGTTCGGATTGCCCCAGTCGGTCACGGCGTCGGCCGCGATCACGGCCTCCACCCCCGCCGCGTCCGCGGTGCGCAGGATCGCGCCGAGGTTTCCCGGCTTCTCCAGGCCGGCGCACACCAGGACCAGCGGGCTGGTCGTCAGCCTGAGGCGATCGAGGTCGCCGGCGATCGCCGGGACCACGGCGAGCAGCCCGTCGGGACCCTCGCGGTAGCTGATCTTCTCGAACACGGCGCGCGTGACACGGATGACGTCCGCCCCACGCTCGAGCGCGGTCGCGACGACGGACCCGGCGTCGGCCGAGGCCAGGTCCGCGCAGTAGTACAGCGCCTCCGGCCGCACCCCGGCGGCCAGCGCCAGCGCGACCTCGGGCCGACCCTCGACGAGCGTGACCGCCGACTGCTCCCGCGCGCGGCGGCGACGCAGGGCAGCAAGCTGCTTTATCCGGGGATTGGCCGGGCTGGTGATCTCCAGATCGGCCGGCCGGCGGCGCTCCGCGGGCATGGCGTCATGCTAGCCCGGACGCACTCCGGCCCAACAACATCAATGGATCCCTTGCTGTTGTTGTAAGGGCATTGTTGGACCATTGCTGCCCTTCTATGGGCAACGTTGGAGCTTTGCTGCCCTATCAGAGCCGCCCACTGGCCGAATCCGCCGGACATCTACGGCAGATCCGGCCCGGTCTCACGCCAGAAGGGCCGGCCGATTAACCGGGAGCGTTACCGTCCTGGCAGAGCGGTAACG
>JASHOV010000508.1 GCA_030038495.1 Streptosporangiaceae bacterium | reverse complement strand
CGACATCTCAAGTACCGACCTGGTCCCGCCGAGTCCGGCGTTGTTGATCATCACGTCGAGCCGCCCGAAGTGACCGACTGCGCCGCCGATGAGCGCCTGCACCGCACCGTCGTCGGTGACGTCACAGGGAGCCGACCATACGCGGTCGCCGTATTCGCGAGCCAGTTCGTCACCGAACGCGGCCAGCCTGGCCTGATGCTGGTCGCTGATCACCACCCTGGCGCCCTCGGCCAGGCAGCGCCGCGCGGTCGCGGACCCGATGCCCGCCCCCGCCGCCGCGGTGACGACCACGACCTTGCCGGCCAGCAGGTCACGCCCGGCCGGGGGAGTTGGGTGCTGGACCGTTGTCATCTTGAGCCTTCCGCCTGTCTCATCCGCGAGCCTGCCGTGTTATCCGTCAGCTAACGGGGGAGGCCCAGTGCTCGGTCGGCGATGATGCCGCGCTGTATCTCAGCAGATCCGCCGTAGACGGTGTCCGCCCGGCTGAACAGGTACAGCCGCTGCCAGTCATCCAGGTCGTAGGGCGGTCCCTGCGCCAGCATGCTGGCCGGCCCTAGTACGTCCATGGCCAGCTGGCCCAGGTCACGGTGCCAGTTCGACCACAGCAGCTTCACCACCGAGGCCGCCCCGGCGGCCGGGTCGTCCTCGCCGCCGAGCATGGTGAGGACCTGCTCGCGCACGACCTGCAGTCCGATCCACGCCCGCGCGAGCCGGTCCCGCAGCAGCGGGTCACGGGCCGCGCCGCTGCGCCTGGCGGCCGCGATCAGCTCGTCGAGTTCGCGCTGATAGCCGACCTGCTGGCCCAGCGTGGACGCGCCGCGCTCGATGGCCAGCGTGGTCATGGCCACGCGCCAGCCGTCGCCGGGCTCGCCGACGACCATGTCCCGTGCCGTCCGGGCGCCGTCGAAAAACACCTCGTTGAACTCGGAGGTGCCCGTGAGCTGCCGGATGGGCCGGATGGTGATGCCGGGCTGATGCATCGGCACGAGCAGGTACGACAGGCCGGCCGAGCGGCGCGAGCCCGGCTCGGTCCGTGCGAGCAGGAAGCACCAGTCCGCCTCACGAGCCAGCGAGGTCCAGACCTTCTGGCCGGTGATGACCCAGTCGCCGCCATCCAGCCGGGCCGAGGTGGTGAGTGAGGCGAGGTCGGATCCCGCTCCCGGCTCGGAGTAGCCCTGGCACCACAGTTCGCGGACCTCGGAGATCGGCCGCAGGAAACGCTCTTTCTGCTCCGGGGTGCCGAACGCCAGCAACGTCGGGCCGAGCAGTTCCTCGCCCATGTGCCCGACCCGGGCCGGGGCCCCGCTCCTGGCGTACTCCTCGTAGAAGATGACCTGCTCGGCCAGGGTCGCGTCCCGGCCGCCGTACTCGGTCGGCCAGGACAGGCACGTCCAGCCGCCGGCCGCAAGGTGCCGGTTCCAGGCGAGGCGCTGCTCGAAGTGCTCATGCTCGCGGCCCGGGCCGCCTTGGCCCCGCAGCGCCGCGAACTCGCCGGTCAGGTTCTGCTCAAGCCAGTCGCGCACGCGCCGGCGGAACTCGGCGTCGCCCTCGGTCAGCCGCACGGGTGCTTCCTGCCCGGTGTTTGCTGCACGGGCGCCCTCCCTAGCGCAGGTCGCCTCACCCTACCAAGCACTTGCTTGAGGACACCACGAAGATCGGCCCGCGCGTGCCTCATCTGGCCAGCGCCAGGGAGGCAAAGTAGGCTCTGCCTACCAAGCACTTGCTTGCTTCTCGCGGGCACCAGGGAGCCAGGTGAAACTGACGATCCCCGCGGCCGTCGACAGGGCCGCCGAAATGTTCGGCGGGCTGGACGCGATAGCAGAGCCGGGCGGGCCGCGGCTGACCTTCGCGGAGCTTCAGGACCGGGTCAGGGGAGTCGCCGGCGCGTTCATTGCCCACGGCATTGAGCCCGGCGACCGGGTCGCGATCTGGTCGCCGAATACCCATCACTGGGTGCTCGGCGCGCTCGGCGCGCTGTACGCGGGTGCCACGCTGGTACCGGTGAACACCCGCTTCACCGGCTCGGAGGCGCTGGACATCATCGAGCGCAGCGGCGCGCGGGCGTTGCTGGTGGCCGATCACTTCCTGGGGGTCGACCGGCTCGCCGCGCTGCGGGACGCCGCGGATCAAATGCAGGGTGCGGACTCACCGGAGCCGCTGCGGCGGCTGAGCCTGATCGTCGGAATACCAGTCGGGCTCGGCCCGTCCGCCGTGGAGACGGCTAGGTCACAGACGGGTGCGGACACAGGGCGGCCGCAGCCGGTGGCGTGGGCCGAGTTCGAGCGGCAGGGCGCGGGGCGGCAGCAGCTCGCGGCCGGCCGCGCCGCGGCGGTCGACCCCGATCAGGTGAGCGATATCCTGTTCACCTCCGGCACGACCGGCCGGAGCAAGGGCGCGATGAGCGCGCACCGCCAGTCCCTGAACGTTGCCCTGGCCTGGGCGGAGTGCGGCCGCGTCACACGCGCCGACCGCTATCTGGTACTGAACCCGTTCTTCCACAGCTTCGGCTACAAGGCTGGCATCCTGGTCAGCCTGCTCACCGGCGCGACGATCGTGCCCCAGCTGGTCTATGACCCCGAGCAGGCCATGCGCCTGATAGCAACCGAGCGCATCACGGTCCTGCCGGGCGCGCCGACGATCTACCAGACGATCCTGGATCATCCGGCCAGAGACGAGCTGGACCTGTCCAGCCTGCGGCTGGCCGTCACCGGCGCCGCAGTGGTGCCGGTCGTGCTGGTCGAGCGCATGCAGTCGGAGCTCAGTTTCGACACTGTTCTTACCGCCTACGGGCTGACCGAGGCGGTCGTGGTCACCATGTGCCGGTCCGGAGACGACCCGAGGGTCGTGGCCACCACCTCGGGACGGGCGACCGCCGGGTTCGAGATCAGGATCGCGGGCACAGGCGAGATCCTCCTGCGCGGGCCGAACGTGATGCTCGGCTACCTCGACGACCCGGCCGCGACCGCCGAGGCGATCGATGCCGAGGGCTGGCTGCATACCGGTGATGTCGGCAAGCTGGACGGTAACGGCAACCTCATGATCACCGACCGGCTGAAGGACATGTACATCTGCGGCGGGTTCAACGTGTACCCGGCCGAGGTCGAGCAGGTACTGGCCCGGCTGGACGGCGTCGCCGACTCAGCGGTCATCGGCATCCTCGATCAGCGGCTCGGTGAGGTCGGCAAGGCCTTCGTCGTTCTCCGCCCCGGCCGCGACCTGACGCCGGACGAGGTCGTCACCTTCTGCCGGGAGCGGTTGGCGAACTTCAAGGTCCCTCGCCAGGTCGAGTTCGTTCCGGCCCTCCCGCGCAACCCGGCGGGCAAGGTACTCAAGCGAAAGCTCAGGGAGGAGTCAGCATGACGGTGCAGCCCGGAACCGTTCCGGCCGAGGTCCTCGAGGAGGAGGTCGTCCGCTACGCGACCCGCGGTCAGACCGCGGTGATCACGCTCAACCGGCCGCGCTACCGGAACGCACAGAACTCCGCCGTCACCTATGCGCTGGACGCGGCCTTCCTGCGGGCGGTCAGCGACGACGAGGTCGCTGTGATCGTGCTGGCGGGCGAGGGCGAGCACTTCTGCGCCGGGCACGACATCGGCACGCCGGGGCGCGACATCGACAAGTCGTTCGACCGCAAGGCCGTGATCTGGTGGGACCACGTGAACAAAGAGGGCGCCGACAGCCGGTACGCCAGGGAGATGGAGGTCTACCTGGGCATGTGCCGGCGCTGGCGGGAGCTGCCCAAGCCGACCATCGCGATGGTGCAGGGCGCGTGCATCGCCGGCGGGCTGATGCTGGCGTGGGTGTGCGACCTCATCATCGCCTCCGACGACGCATTCTTCGCCGATCCCGTGGTGCGGATGGGCATACCCGGCGTCGAGTACTTCGCGCACCCGTGGGTGCTCGGCCCGCGGTTCGCCAAGGAGATGCTGTTCACCGGGGACCGCTTCACCGCCGCCCGCGCATACGAGCTGGGCATGGTGAGCCGGGTGGTGCCGCGGGCGGAACTGGCCGCGACCGCATTCGCGCTGGCCGACAAGATCGCTGCCATGCCGCGGTTCGGCCTGGCGCTGGCCAAGCGCGCTGTCAATCAGTGCGAGGACCAGATGGGCCTGCGAAACGGCATGGACTCGGTCTTCGGGCTGCACCACGTCGCGCATGCGCACAACGCCGAGACCGGCGCCGACTCGCTGGCCGGGATGGATGCCCGGTCTATGAAGGCCGCGGGGGGTTCCGGGGGGTCGTCCCCCCGGGCCAGCATGAAGAAGGCCTCCGGGTGAATCTGGACTTCGATCCGGCCGTGGCGGAGTTCCGGGCCGAGGTCGCCGCGTGGCTGGCTGCCCACGTTCCCGCAGAGCCGCTGCCTTCGGTGGACACCGCCGAGGGCAACGCGGCGCACCGCGCGTTCGAGCGGGAGCTGGCGGACGCGCGGCTGGCGGTGGTTTCCTGGCCGGCCGAGTACGGTGGCCGCGACGCGTCGCTGTTGGAATGGCTGGTATTCGAGGAGGAGTATCACGCCGCCGGCGGACCGGTGCGTGTGGGCCAGAACGGGCTGTTCGTGCTCGCGCCCACGCTGCTGGCGCACGGCACCGCCGAGCAGAAGGCGCGGATCCTGCCCCCGATGGCAAGCGCCGACGAGGTCTGGGCCCAGGCCTGGTCCGAGCCCGGCGCCGGCAGCGACCTGGCGGCGCTGCGGTGCCGCGCGGCCCGCACCGACGGGGGCTGGCTGCTGTCGGGCCAGAAGACCTGGAGTTCCCGCGCGGTCTACGCCGACCGGGCGTTCGGCCTGTTCCGCTCTGATCCGGCGGCGGAGCGGCACCGCGGCCTGACCTACGTCATGTTCGACCTGCGGGCGCCGGGCGTGACCGTGCGGCCGATCCCGCAACTCGATGGCGAGGCGGGCTTTGCCGAGATATTCCTGGACGAGGTGTACGTCCCCGACCGCGATGTGATCGGGAACGTCGGCGACGGGTGGCGGATCGCCATGAGCTCGGCCGGCCACGAGCGGGGCCTGTCACTGCGCAGTCCCGGCCGGTTCACCGCGGCCGCGGCGCGGCTGGCCGAGCTGTGGCGGCGGTCGGGCGCGCAGGCCGCGAGTCCGCTGGCCGAGCGGGTCGCCGATGCCTGGATCGGCGCGCGTGCCTACCAGCTCTACGGCTACGGGATCGCCAGCCAGGCGGCGGTGACGCCGAGCGCGGCTCGGCGTCATCCGCCCGATGTGTTTTCGAACGCGGGCGGCGCCGGAGCAGGCGGTCTCGGTTGGCCCGCGGGCGCGGGCGGCGGTGCGCAGGCAAGCCTGGGCAAGGTGTTCTGGTCCGAGCTGGACCTCGCAATCCACGAGACCGCGCTGGACTTGCTCGGGCCTCGGGCCGAGCTACGCGATGGCGCGGACTCGAGCTGGCTTGACGGCTATCTGTTCGCGCTGGCCGGGCCCATCTACGCTGGCACGAACGAGATCCAGCGCTCGGTCATCGCCGAGCGCGTGCTGGGGATGCCCCGGTGAACCTCGCGCTCTCGGCGGAACAGCAGCAGTTCGCCGCCTCCCTGCACGAGATGCTGGCCGCCGCCGGCGTGCCCGCGGCCGCCCGGTCGTGGGCCGCAGGCGACCGCAAGCCGGGTCTGGAGATTTGGCACTCGCTGGCTGAGGTCGGCGTGACCGGGCTGCTGGTGCCGCCGCAGCACGGCGGCCTGGGCGCGGATCCGGCCGACCTGGTCATCGCCTGCGAGGAAATAGGCCATCACGCGGTCCCCGGCCCCGCAGCAGAGTCGCTCGCCGCCGTGCCGGTACTCCTGGCCGGGGCCAGTGGCGGTCGGCGGAAGGGCATCGATGGACCATCGCTGCCCCTAGAAGGGCAACGTAGGAGCTTTGCTGCCCTTCAGCGGATCCCGCACTGGCTCGCCGGGCTGGCGTCGGGCGAGCTGATCGCGACTCTCGCCGCGCCGCCGTGGCTGCCTTACGCGGCCGACGCCGAGTGCGCCGGCCTGGTCCTGCTCGCCGAGCCCGGACGGCTGAGCCTGGCCAGGGCGGGCGAGCCGCACCAGTCGGTCGACGCGGCCAGGACGCTGACCGAGGTGACCGCGGGTGAGATCCTCGCCGAGGGACCCGGGGTGGAGGCCGCGCGGGCCCGGGCGCTGGACTTCGGCGCGCTGGCCTGCGCCGCGCAGCTGCTGGGTATCGGCCGGGCCCTGCTGGAACTCGCCAGCGCCCACGCCCGCCAGCGGATCCAGTTCGGTCAGCCCGTCGGGGCATTCCAGGCCGTCAAGCATCATCTCGCTAACGTGGCGATCGCGCTGGAGTTCGCCAGGCCGCTGCTGCTGGGCGCAGCGGTCTCGCTCGGCGGGCTGCACCCCGACGCGTCCAGAGACGTTTCTGCGGCCAAGGTTGCCTGCGCCGACGCCGCCAGCCTCGCGGCGCGGGTTGCGCTGCAGGTGCACGGCGCGACCGGTTACACCGCCGAGCACGACCTGAGCCTGTTCCTTACCAAGGTCCGCGCGCTCGCCCCGGCCTGGGGCAGCCAGGCCGATCACCGGGCCCGCGTGCTGGCCGTCATCTCCGGCGCGGGCGGCTGACCCGTGGCCGATAACGCGGAGCTGACCGCGCTGAGTGAGTCCGTCCGCGGACTGCTGGCCCGGCACCGGGCCGCGAATGGCGATGACGGCATGTCGCTGTGGCGGCGGCTGTGCGCCGAGATCGGCGTGGCCGGTCTGGCGGTACCTGAGCGTTACGGCGGCGCGGGCGCGGGCCCGGCCGAAGTGCGGGTCGTGCAGGAGGAACTGGGCCGGGTCCTGGCCGACACGCCAATGCTCGGCTCGGCGGTGCTGGCCACCGAGGCGCTGCTGGCATCGGGCGACGAGGCCGCCTGCGCGCGGCTGCTGCCCGGGCTGGCCGCCGGCACGGACGTAGCGGCGCTGGCCTGGACCACCGCCGATGGGAACTGGGATCCGGGTGAGGTGGCCTGCCGGGCGGTGGCTGCCGAAGCGGGCGCGACCGCGGATGGCGAGTGGCTGGTCCACGGTGAGGCGCATTATGTCCTGGATGGCGATGTCGCCACCGTGCTGCTCGTTCCCGCCCGGGTGGAGGGTGGTATCGGGCTGGTGGAGGGCGGCATCGGGCTGGTGGAGGGTGGTATCGGGCTGTTCGAGGTGGGGCCGGATGCGCCGGGGGTCGCGGTGAGCGGGGTCACGGCCATGGACCAGACCCGGCGCCTGGCCACCGTACAGATTGCGGATGCCAGGGGCCGGCGGATCGGCTCTCGCGCGGAACTGACACGGGCGAAGGACCTGGCCTGCATCGCGCTGGCCGCCGAGCAGGCCGGCGCGGCCGCGCGGGCACTGGAGATCACGGTCGAGTACACGAAGACCAG
>JASHOV010000050.1 GCA_030038495.1 Streptosporangiaceae bacterium | reverse complement strand
GGACGCCGCACCCGCCGGGCGAAGGCAGAAACGCAGGCGCGCCAGGGCCTGGCTGCCGGCGCCTGCGCCGGGGTGGCCGCTGCCCTGGTCGTCTCGATCCTGGGGATTACAACCATCGCCTTCGTGCCGCACGACGCCAGCATCTTCGAGTGGACGCTCCCCGTCCAGCACATCCAGTCGGGCTCCTTCTACGCGTTCGAGGTCAGCGTCAGCGAGGCTGCCGCCGGCTACCTGCTGGTCCTGCTCTTCTTCCCGCTGCTCGGGGCCGGCCTTGGCGCCTGGGGTGGCCTGTACGGGTCGGAGCGACCGGGCAACCAGCCCGGTGGCGGCGGTGGCGGCGGGCGTGGTCCGTGGCGGCCCCGGCTCGGGCCGCCGCCTCCGGGCGGCCGCAGGCTGGAGGGACCGGCGGGAATCGACGTCGCCCGCCTGCTCAGCATGCCCGAATGGAATCCCGCGGCCAGCCCGGTGCGGGAACGGCCGGCCCGCCCCGAGCGCGAGCCGGTCAGGCCCGCGAGCGACGGCCGGTGGCTTCCTGCGGGCTGAACCCGTGCCGGACGAGCGACCGCGCGGTCCGCACCACCACGTCGAGCGTGCCGCGGCGCGGATTCCACCATTCCGCGGCCCAGTTCAGCGCGCCAAGCACGAGCATCCGGGCCGCCGTGAGGTCGAGACCGTGACGCAGCATTCCAGCGTCATCGGCGTCCTGCAGCAGCTTGCGCCAGGTGTCGCCATACTTGGCCGCCTCGGCCGCGTAGCAGGCCATGATGCCTTCGGGTACCTGGCCCGCGTTCCTTATCGCCGCGGTCGTGTAGTCCGATATCTCCAGCGAGTACCGCAGGTGTGCCTCGACCGCAGCCTCGATCCGCTCCAGCGGATCCGTCCCCGGCGGGAGTGCGTCCAGGACCTCCGCGATGTGGTCGCGCATGCTGGCTATGCCCGACCCCATGACCTCCTCGATCAGGACATCACGGGACGGAAAGTAGTAGTAGATCGCCGGCGCCTGGATCTCGGCCTGGTCCGCGACATCAGTCAGCCGGGTGCCGGCGTAGCCCTTGCGGCTGAGCACGTGCGCGGCCGCGTCCAGGATCCGCTGCCTGGTCCTTGCGGACTTCGAGCCGACCTCGTCTGCCGCCGGTTTTCTAGCCACGACTCAATAGTAGGTCTGGCGCGGGTCAGCTACCGGTCAAGCCCGCCGCGCGCTATCAGCTGCGCGGCGATGACGTTGCGCTGGATCTCGTTCGTTCCCTCGCCCACGATCATGAGCGGAGCGTCGCGGAAGTAGCGCTCCACGTCGTATTCGGTCGAGTAGCCGTACCCGCCGTGAATGCGCACGGCGTTGAGCGCGATCTCCATCGCGGACTCGGAGGCAAAGAGCTTGGCCATCCCGGCCTCCATGTCGCACCGCTCGCCCGCGTCGTACCGCTCGGCCGCGTACCGAACCAGCTGGCGCGCGGCCGTCAGCTTGGTGGCCATGTCCGCGAGGTAGGCACCTATTTGCTGGTGCCGCCAGATCGGTGCGCCGAAGCTCTCACGCTGCTGTGCGTACCCGAGCGCGTCGTCGAACGCGGCCTGCGCCACGCCGACGGCGCGCGAGGCTACCTGTATGCGGCCTATCTCCAGGCCCTTCATCATCTGCGCGAAGCCGCGGCCGGGCTCGCCGCCCAGCAGCGCAGCGGCAGGCGCGCGATAGTCGGAGAACGAGAGCTCGCAGCTCTCCACGCCCTTGTAGCCGAGCTTGGGCAGGTCGCGGGAGACGACCAGGCCGTCGCCGTGCTCCACCAGCAGGATGCTGATGCCGCGGTGTCGCGGAGTCGCGGCCGGGTCGGTCTTGCACAGCAGCGCGATCAGCTGGGACCGGCGGGCGTTGGTGATCCACGTCTTGGCGCCGTTCAGCACATAGCCGCCGCCCGCCGCGGGCCTGGCCACCGTGGTCATCGCCTGCAAATCCGAGCCGCCGCCGGGCTCGGTCAGCGCCATCGTCGCGCGCACCTCGCCGGTCGCCATCCGCGGCAGGTACCGCTGCTTCTGCTCGTCGGTACCGAACTGCAGGAGGAGCTTGGAGACCACGGTGTGGCCACCCATCGCGCCGGCCAGGCTCATCCAGCCCCTGGCCAGCTCGGCCGTCACCTCGGCGTAGCACGGCGTCGACACCGGCGCGTCCCCGTACGGCTCGGGTATCGCCAGCCCGAAGATGCCCAGCGCCTTCATCTGCTCGATCAGCTTCTCCGGATACGTGTTAGCGTGCTCGAGGTCACGTGCGACGGGCCGGACATCCCGGTCGACGAACTCCGCCACCGTTCTGACGACGTCCTGCTCCTCCGCGGAAAGACCGCTCACGGTGTAGCTCCCTCAGTCCAGATCGCCGCGTTCCGATCTAACCAAGATTAAAGATCCTGGCGGAGGCTGGTGCAGTCACCTGGTGGGCCGCCCGTCAAGCCACAGCGCCCAGGGATCGATCGATCCGATTCGCAGCAGACCCGCAGTCGCCCACGGATCGGCACCGAACCGAGCCCTGATCTCGTCCTCGCCAGTCGCCTCGACCGCATGCAGGGTCGTGTGCCCGTCGCCGATCGGCCCGCCGATGATGATGACGCCCCGATCGACGAGCCCGTCCATGAACGCCGCGTGCGCATCCCAGTCGTCCTGCTCCCGGATCGGCCGCGCATCGTCCCAGCCCGGCCCGTGCACCAGCGTCACCGCGAAGTTCGCCATGACTCGGAGGGTAGTTACCGGCACTGACAATCTCTGTCGCGCTACGGGGACCCCACGTAGGCCGCGGACGGCATGTCGAGCTGGCCGCGACACGTCACGAGACCGCCGGAACTGACGAGCTTGCCAAAGTCGCGGGGATCGGCGTTCGCGACATTTCGGGCCTGCCCGTCGGGGAACGTCACGCGCCACCCGGCCGGGACCACCCACCCTGGCGAGCACAGGCCGTCGGCCGTCGGCCCGTCCCGGTATTCCGCGGCCAGCCCGAGCATGCCGACGAGGCCGCCGGTCTGATTACCCGGTGCCGCGGCGGCAGGCCCGGCGCGGGGGCTGAGCACCGTCACTCCGGTGAGCCGGAACCGCTCTGTCATGGTGTCCGCCCGTCCGCCTGGCCCGGTTCCTGTCACCAGGAGCGGGCCGGTCAGCGTGCACGGGTGGGCGGAGCTGTCCCTGACGACGATCGAGCCGAAATCATTGCCCGCGCCGGCTCCGCCGCCGGTGTAGCTCAGCGCAAGCTGCCCCGCCCGGCAGGCGGGAGCGCTACGAACGGCAAGCAGCACGTCTACCTGCCGGCCCGGCCAGGCGTCGACAGCGCCCGGCGGCAGCACCTGGAACACAATGGTGCCGAAGCGGGCGCTCTCGTCGATCACCGCGCCGCCGAAGGAGATGCTGAAGTGCCGCTCCAGTACCACCGCGGCGGCGGCGGGCCCAGTCAGCCCGATCAGGTCGGGCGTGCGCGGACCTCGGGCGCCGGCAGTGTCGGAGGTGTAGCCAAAGAGATCGGATTCGGTCTGCAGGGACAGCACTCCGGTCTGCCCGCCTGCCGTGACAATTGCGAGGTCGCATTCGCTGAACACCACCTGTACCCGCTGCGCGCGCAGTGAGCGATAGCCGAGAGTGACCTCCTGCATCGCCGGCAGCACGTTCCCCGGCCGGGCGCATCGCGGCAGGGATTTGCCGGCGGGGCCGACGCTGTCGAGCACGGCCGCAAAGCCACCGGCCTCCAGACCGCGCAGCACCACTCGGCGCTGCATGTCGCGGGCCTTGAACGACGGGACGCCAGCCAGGTACTGGCACACGGTCGCGACGATCGGTCCCGGCGGGACGAGGTCGGCACGCGCCGGCACCTGGCCTCCTACCTCGATGGGCGGTGCCGCTGCCGGGCACCTCGCTGCCTGGGCGCTTCCCGTCGGCTTGCCCGGGGCGGCCACGTCGCCGCATGCGGCCACCAAGAGGGGAACGGCGAGTCCCAGCGCGAACGCACTACCTTTCCTCATCGCCTCGTCTTCCTTGGTCCACCATGCTTCTGGCTGTTGAGACGAACCACGGGCAAGTGCGGTTGCACCGGCGGCCGCCCATAGGGCCACCCCGGCATGCCGGGCGGTCTCAGATGGGGGTGACGGTCGGGCTTTAGGCCGCAACGGGAACAACAGCAAACCGCCCCCCGATGTCGTAGAGCGGCACTGTCAAGGTGTACCAACGTAGCCGTTCATGATCTCTTGCTTGAGCGGCGCGGCGGGCGCAGGGGCGGTGCGGCTATCCCTTGAGCGCAGGGCTCTGCCAGGACGGTAACGCTCCCGGTTAATCGGGCGGCCTCTCTGGCGTGAGACCGGGCCGGATCTGCCGTAGATGTCCGGCGGATTCGGCCAGTGGGCGGCTCTGATAGGGCAGCAAAGCTCCAACGTTGCCCATAGAAGGG
>JASHOV010000507.1 GCA_030038495.1 Streptosporangiaceae bacterium | reverse complement strand
CGGCGCCACCACCGCCCAGGACACCAACTACATCTACGACGCCGACGGCAACCTGCTGCTCACCGCCGACCCCAACAGCACCACCCTGTACCTGAGCGACGAGGAACTCACCTCCTCCGGCGGCACCGTCACCGGCATCCGGTACTACTCCATCGGCAACATGACGGTCGCCACCCGCACCGGTGCCTCCAGCCTCGCCTACCTGATCGGCGACCAGCAGGGAACCGACTCACTCGCCATCAGCGCCGCCACGCTTTCCCTGAGCCGCCGGTACTACGACCCTTACGGCAATTCGATCGGCCCCGCTCCGTCCAGCTTCCCGGCCGGGGAGAAAGGTTTTATCGGCGGCATCGACGACCCCGCTACCGGGCTCACTAACCTTGGCGTCCGCGAACTCCGGCCTGGCACCGGCTCGTTCATCTCCACCGACCCCGTCCTGAGCCCGTACAATCCGGAAGACCTCGATTCCTACGCCTACGCCTACGACAACCCCGCCACCGTCGCCGATCCCACCGGTGCCGCTGCCCCGTCGCCGCATGAAGATCCCCCCACTCTACCGAACTGCAACTACGCCGAACTCGGCGCTACGCAATGGCTCAAGTGCGAGGGCCTGACGTCACCGACCCTGGCTTCCGCCTCTAACATCGGCAACCTCGAAAGGACGATCTACGACGCATGCATGGCGCCGTATCCGGCCTCAGCAGGCTCGACAATGTTTGGCAATTTCTGCGTGGAGGAGGCCGACAATGCCGCGCATATGCTTCCGGAGCCGAGTGGCAATTGCAAGATGTCTGACATCATCAGCCACATAGCTGTAGACCTAGGTCTCACGACTCCAGCTACCGTGGGCGTCCGTCTTACCAAGAACAGCATGATTGCGGAAGGCGTGACTGATGCGGCGGAGGCTGGAGAAGCGGCCGTCGGCGCTGTGGATTTGATCCTAGGAGGAGTAGAACTTGTTGGGCTCATAGTCGTAATAGTCGCCGCCTGTCCTGGATGAGTTCTGGCAGACCGCCCATGTCACCCTTTTTGGCCGCGGGCAGCGCCCAGCAGGCATCACCGCTTGCCCGCCGCCCCTGCGACCTGCGTCACGCCTGCGTGTCACTGTGGCTCAACGCCGGAGTCCCCGCGGCCGAGGTCGCCGGGCCGGGCACAGGAGCAGGCAGCCTGGCGGTGCCTTACTGTGAGGCTGTGGTGATGGGAGCAGAGACCGAACCGGAGCGCAGCAAGCGGCGGCACCTGCGGACCTTGTTCGATAGCGTCGCCGAGCTTTATGAAGCGTCTCGGCTAAGCTACCCGGGCGAGATCGTCGAGTTCGCCGTCGCCACCGCTGGACTCGCGGTCGACAGCGAGATCCTCGAGGTCGGCTGCGGCACCGGGCAGCTCACCGAAGTCCTGGCGGGCTTCGGATTCAGCCTGTCGGCGATCGACATCGGCCGCTCGATGATCGCCACGGCGCGGCACCGTCTGGACGGCCGGGCCGTCTCGTTCCAGGTTGTCTCGTTCGAGGACTTCGCAGCTGCCGATGGCTCCTTTGACCTCATCGTCTCGGGCACGGCGTTTCACTGGGTCGATCCCGAGGTCATGTTCCGCAAGCCTGCACGGCTCCTGCGGCCTGGCGGCTGGCTCGCTCTGCTGGAGACCATCGAGCGCTACGACGACCCTTTCGCCGCCGCCCTGAAAGGCATGTGGGCCGCCCGCAGTGAAGACCATGGTGCCCGGATATGGCAGCCGCATTTTGCCGACACCAAGATCATCGCGCGCACCGGCTTGTTCGAGACGCCCATCCACAAGACGCACACGCAACGGATCGTCCGGCCTGCTGAGACCGTCGTCGGCGTGGAGAACACCAGAGCAACCTCGCTGAACTGGCCCCATGACATACGCCGGGAATTCACCGAAGAACTGCGCCACCATCTTCGGTCCCAAGCCGAGGTACATCTCACGCACCAGACTTCGCTCACTATGGCCCGCGTCCTGCCACTCCCTGTCCCTGGCGGCCAGGAGATCGGCGGATGACAGGCCGCTCAACCGGCATCCGGCCACCTGCCGGCAGGCGTGGACCTGTAGCGCGGCAATCGCATCGGCCTCAAACGCCGCGGCCATGCGCGCGGCAACGCTGACTCTCGCTGAAAGGCCGCCTAGGCCACCGAGCCAACCCCGGATATACCTGGCGTGCACCTGCCAGGTACCTGGCCGCCTCGCGTCGGGTTTTGCAGCACGGCAGCTGCTGGCCTGTCGAGTGTCCGTTCGAAGGACGGCAGACCGCGGCACCGTGGTCGGGCCTTGGGGGCGGTCGCGCATACCGCTCCTACCAGCCGGCGGGGTGCCGGGCACGGACACATAGCGGACGGAAAGACTCGGATCGACGGGCCTGACCGACGTTCGCGCAGGCAGCGGGCGTACGCCGCCTATAGGAGGATAGGTCTGTAAAACCGTCGGCTCAGCCCACGCTGGTTCGAACCCAACACCTGCCACCACCTGCGAAAACGGCCCGTGACCTGCCCGAACGGCGGATCCGCAGGCCGTTTGCCTTTTCTCAGCCGGTGTCATCCGGTGTCATCGGGGGTCACGTTGTAACGATGGTTGCGGACAAATAGCGGACAGGGCCGCCGCCAGGATTCACGGACAGGCACGGACAGGGCGGGCTCTGCGGCCTCAGATCAGGGCCTGCGGGGCGCGATTGCACGGACAGACAGGCCGAAGGCCGCGGACAGGCACGGGCACACGGACAGAAGCTGCCCCGGACGCCGGGGTGCATGGACAGTACGGACAAGGCCGGGATCACCGGCCCGCGCCTGGGGCTCAGAGCGGGCTGCGCGGCGTCGGTTCGTGCCGGGCCGGCCGTGGCGGTGACCGCGTGCCGCCTGCATGAGTTTCCGTCTGGACTGGGGGTCGGCTGATGGACCTGGCATGCACCTGGGATGACCTCGGGTGTACCCGGACGGGCGGTGGATTTCCGGACATGCCGATGAGTGCACGTCACTGTGCGCCAGCATCGGCAGAAACTCTCAGATAGAACGCGGCATACCCGATCCGGCGTCGACACGTCCCTCATCTGCGCGCGGCGGATCGACAATACGCTCTAGCTCGACCCGGGCGCCGTCAAGTTCAGCTTTAGGGTTACCTGACATCACTGCAAGGGCCGCGGTCTCTGCAGTAACGAGCTCGATCTCGGTGAGCGCTCGCCGGCCAGTTCGCCGTCGTCGAACCCACAATGACCAGCCGGGAGAACCTGCGGATGGTCGCCCGGCTGTTTGGCCACCGCCGCAGCGCGGCGGACACCGCCGCTGAATCAGTGATCGAGTGTCCGACGTTGCCGCCGCATCGGGCCGGCGGCGAGCCCGGAATGGCCTGCACCGTGCCCGCTGCAGGTGGTGCCGCCGGAACGGGGGCATCCGGCGGGGCCATCGTGCTGTGCCGGTGAGGCGAAGGCACTGGCTGCACTCGGCCGCCTGACGGCCGTCCGACGAACCGTCCTACAGAGAGTCCCGCTCCGCGGCGATGCGGGGAATTCACGGGTCTTTGTGCCTGATGTTAGCGTTAGATCGCTACATCAGCTGATCTAGGTGGAGTGAAGCGTCGATGCTGCGATACGCGCTAGCGGGCGCGCTGGCTGTGACTGCCCTCGTCTCGGTGCCGCAGCAGGCTGCGCAGGCCGTGGCGTGCCGGCCAGCCCTGGCCGGTTTCGCCCTCACGCAGTCTTCGGTACCCGGCGGGGCCACCGACAGGGCGCAGGTCACGATCAGCTGCGCTGCTGACGCGGCGGTTTCCGTCAGGCTGCACGGCTTCGCCGGGGTCCTAGTGCCTGCGACGGTTTCGGTCGCGGCGGGCAAGAAGTCCGCCGCCGTGACTGTCCGGTCGGTTGTCACTAAGGTGACCCGCACGGGCTCGGTCGACGCGACGCTTGGCAAGGTCCGCCGGTCCGCGGTCCTGACCGTGACCAGGACCCCGCGATCCTGCAAGAGCCCCGTCCTGACCGGGATGTCACTGGCGAGCCTGGCCTACGTCGGGGACCGTCCGGTCGCGACGATCCGCCTGAGCTGCGCCCCGACGACGACGGCTGTGCTGGCGCTCAGCTCGACCAGCGGCAGCCTCCCGGTCCCGGCCCGGGTGACGGTCGGGCGCTATTACGACTACGCCCTGGTCACCCTGGACCCGATGGCTTATGACCCTGGACAGTACGCCGCGACGATCAGGGTCCGTGATGGCAGACGGTCCCTCGCGCGGACGATCACTGTCGATCCGGGTCTGTCGCTGGTGCAGATCCCCGCCGTGTCAAATTCGCCGGACGACGTGACGCTGATCGTGCTTTTTACCGGGGAGATCCCCTCCGGCGGAGAGACGGTCAGGCTGGCCTCAAGCAGTCCGGCGGTCACGGTACCGGCCAGTTACTCCTTCCCGGCGCCGAGCCTCGGTGGCGGAGTTACCGGGATCACGGTGCAGGCAGTCACGCAGAATACGAAGGTGACGCTGTCGGCAACGCTCGGCGGCGTCACCATGAGAGCCAGTACGGTGCTGCTGCCACCGTTCGACAGCGACGACAGCGCCACGATCTACAACGAAAACGGGCCATCGCCCATCTACGCCCTCAACGAGGGGACCGCCGAGTTCGTCGTGCAGCTCAGCAACCCTGCCCCGGCCGGCGGTCTGTCCTTCGACGTCACCTCGGGATCGGCGGATATCTCTGTGCCCAACCCGCAGTACATCGACGCTGGCTCGACTGCGGTTTACTTCGACGTGGACACGACGCTCGTAACCTCCCCGGTGCATACGACGCTGTCCGCGACGGTTGACGGCGTGCCCGTCTCGGTCGACGTTGCTCTCGAGCCGCCCATGTCCGCGTTCGTCGTCCCGTCGACGGTAACGAGCGGGCAGAGCTTCTCGGTGACGCTGCAGATGTTCGGCGTAGTCGATACTCCGACGGTAGTGGACCTCAACACCTCGGGTGCGCCGGCCTCCGTGACCGTCCCGGCCGGACAGGATTCAGTCAGCTTCATGGTGACCGCACCGACGGTCACGTCGGCTGAGCAGTACTACATCGACGCCATGATCCTCACCAACAGCCAGGTAGAGGACACGCTCCAGTCACCATCGATTACCGTCAACCCGTGACGTCAGACGGCTCAATTCGACCGCGCTCCGCGCCACTGCTCGGCCGTCACTCCGGCACCGGCGAGGACGGCGGCCACGAACGCCCGCTTGCCAGCGGTGTACGCCATCTGGTCGAGGCAGTCGGCGGCGAGCTGCTGCTTGAGTCCCTAGTACTGGCTGGCTAGCTCAGGATTTGCGCGTAGGGCGTCGCGAAACGCAAGCCGCTCGCGCCACATGCTGCTGCCTGGCACAGTCAAGCTGAGGTTATGGGTGTGCTGGCCCGGATCATCGCGCTGCCGCTTGTAGAAGTACAGCGTTGATGGCCTGTGCTCCGCGTGTATGTATCCGCGCTCCTGCAGCAGTGGGATTACGTCTCGGGCTGACGCAATCTCATGCACTGGCGCCAGCATGTCGAGGGTTGACTTAGCCGCCAGTCCGGGCACTGAAGTGGAGCCGACGTGCTCGACCGGCCCGGCCAGCCAGGGTCTGAGTACCTCAGTCAGCGCAGCTGCCTCAGCCGAGAACTGCATCGGCCAAGCCGGATCATAACCGGATATCTCGATCACCACTCCGTGACGGTAACAGGCCAGCCCTGGCTGCCGGGATAGCGGGCCTCGCTGCGATCTTCCCCGCCAGCCGGGCTGGCCGTGCCCGCCCATTGGGCGCTGACCGGCCCGGCCAGCCCGGACAGCCCGGCTATCGTTCCCCTTCGTGAGGGGAACGGTCGCTATCCGGCCCTGTCCGCGCTCGCAGGGCCGAGGCGGCGGGGTGCGACAACGGGCACCGGATCGCCGGGGCGGCGCAGCGGCGCCTGGCGCCGCCGCTGGCGTGCAGGTCCGGCCGGGCCCGACGCACGGGCAGGTGCTGGAGATGCTGGCAGAGGCCTTCATCGCCGAGACACTGGCCGTCGGCGGGATTGCCATCACGCGTGTCTGCCCGGAGTTGCTGCGCCCGGGCATCGCGGTCGCTGCCAGACCCGCCGTCATCGAGCACATAGCCGCGAGATTCACTGATGCCGCGGCCGCCGATCCGTTTCAGGTGCAACAATCCAGGCATTTCGGCGAACGCTGGTAGAACCCGAAAACAAGAGCCCCTCGCGGCGTCCGCACTTGCCGCAAACGGTGCGGGTCTAGTTGCGGTATGTCCGATGATCGTGCGACGGCTCATATAGCGGCGAATGCTTGCGGGTCATCGGAGAACCTAGCTCGGAAGGCGTCCATCAGTATCTCGTCGGCGGGGACTGCCTGCGCGTACTCCGTGTTCGCGCGCAGCTCGAGCGACTCCGCAGCTTCGTCGGTATCGAGCCGGCCGTCGGCGATGAGCATGCCGCCAACGCACGGTCATGCCGCTCGCCGGGCATGCGATCATCGGCGGCCTCAGCAGCGGGATCGCAAGTACGTACGTGGGTGCGGGCTGGTCCGTGGGCCAAGAGGGTAGCCTCGCCTCAGTGTTCGGCAGCGGCCAGCAGGGCGCGGTCGCGGCGATGTCACGGACAGAGGGACGATGCGACGAGGCGAGATCTGGTGGGCCGCGTTCGACGAGCGGCGACCGGTGGTGCTGCTGTCGGACTACGGGCCATCCGGGTTCGCGGCGATGCAGGTCGTCGCTCCGGCTGACGCCGATCTCTCGGGCCTTGGAGTCGAGATAGCAGTCGGTGTCCGGGAAGGACTGCCCTTTGACGGCGTGCTGCGGTTCGCGTTCCGCTGGCCGGGCGTTACCCCGTGCACCTGGCTGACCGTCGTGAGCCGGGAGGACCTGATCGAGTATGCGGGCGCGCTGTCTACGGTCAAGCTCACCGAGATCGACGATGCCATGCGTGCCAGCGAGCAAACAGCGGACTGGACGCCGGCGGCGGCGGCCAGGCTCAGCGAGATGAAGGCTTCCCTCCGTCAGCGGGCTCAGGGAAGCGGGGAACGGCCTGAGCCCAGCAGCAACGGCCACGACGCTATGCGGCTGGGACACGATCAATTACAGGATGGCGACAGGGCCGGGGTTCCATTGGGCCGCCTGGGATCTCGTCGCCTGCAAACTGAAGACTGAACAGGCACCGAGTCACGACTCCGGCGGTGGGCCGCCGCCCGATATCCGCAATGACGATCTTGCCGATGAGGGCAAGTCGGTCAGGCAGGTCCCGACTGCAGTTCGGTGCGACCACACGGGAGCGAATGAGATCTGCCGTCATCTCGATACTGGCGCGCAGCAAGCCGAGTGCCCGTCCTTGCCTCAGCTGGCGCGCGGACGGGTAGCCGCTCGTGCGGTGGCGGTTGCTGTTCCGTGACGACCAGAGCGTCACCGAGGTGTGCTTGGCTGCCGGCTCTTGGCAGCTACGCCCGCTTCACCGAACTGGTCGGCATGTCTCCAGGCCACCGGCACCGCTTCGGGCCCGGCGCGTCTCGGCAGGAGTCCCGCCTTGCCAGCATCAAGACCTGTCAGGAATCGAGAAGCCCTCGCCGTTCCGCCGCTCTTACCATGGGAGCCAGACCAGCCTGGGGACCGACTGACGCGGGCAGACAGCGGCCAGGTTTCTTCGTGAATGATCTTCGACACGGGCGAGACACCGTCAGGCATGCGGTTAGGGACATGGTGTTGCAACAGGAACGGGGTTGTCATGGCGGGAAGTGCTGGTCAGGAAATAGATGCCATCATCAGCAAGTCGGGTGACTGGCGGGGCGAGACGCTGTCACGGCTGCGTGAGATAGTTCTGGGCTCCGGCCAGGCCGTGGTCGAGGAGGTGAAGTGGAAGAAGCCCTCCAGGCCGGAGGGAGTGCCTGTGTGGTCTGTCGGCGGCATCGTATGCATCGGCGAAATGCTCAAGAACGCCGTGCGGTTGACGTTCCCGAAAGGTGCGCAGGTGAAGGACCCTGAGACGCTCTTCAACGCGCGCCTGGACAGTGGCAGCGTCCGCGCCATCGATTTCGTTGAAGGCGAAAAGGTGCCTGAGGCTGCTTTGAAGGCGCTCATTCTCGCCGCCGTGAGCCTGAACGTCTGAATTTACCTAGTGCTGGAGAAGAGCCAGGCGCAGTAGCTCTACTTCGTCGGCCAGCTGCTCTGCCGGATACGCCTTCGACCTTGCGGGAAGGTACTCCGTCACCAGCCGCACAGTCTCCTGCAGCGCCGTTGCAAGCCAAGCCCTAACCGATTCGACGGTATCCAGGCCGCGCGGCACCGAATGCCAGACGATGAACCGGCGCTGTTTGCGTCCAACCATGCCAGGTCGCACACCAATGAACTCCGGCTCATCGCGTGGATCCCACGACCTAAAGGCAATGTCTACGACGTAGTCGCTCTCAAACTGCCGCGGCCGGAACTGGCCGACCGCACGAATCACCGCCCGCAGCGCTTCCTTTGGCGCTCCCCACTCCTCGATGACTCCGCCGGTGATGATGGGCATAGCTCCAAAGTCTGCCGGCTCTCGTGGCTCTGTCCAATTTCCGCACATGCCGCACTCAGTGCGTCGTAAGCGCCGGGGCCGCTTTGGTCATTGGCGTCATGGCGTTGCGCCACGGTCGCCGGTCAGCACTCAGGAGGGGCGGTGCCGTTCTCGGCCTGCCAGGTCGTGGTGAAGGCCGCTGGGTCAGCGTTGTATGCATTCGTGAGTGCCGGTTCAGCGAAGCGCGGGGTGCGGTTCTCGGCGCCTGACAGGTGCCAGGCTCTGGCGAGCGGCCCGGCTGCCTCGCCGGGCCGGGCCAGGTCGCACAGGATCTGGCCGTAGACGGCGAAGATCTCGGCCGCCTCCCGTGCGGCCGTGCTGCCGGGCTGGGCGTGCTGGCACAGGCTGACGGCTTCGCTGGCCGGGATGAGCGCTGCGCCGGGGCGGCGTGCCACGACCAGCTGTTCCGCCTGCGTACCGAGTGTGCAGGCCAGGGAATGCTGATACTTCCGCGGGCGTGCTGTGACCAGCTCGCGGTTGATCCGCACTGCCTCATCCACGGCGGCGAGCGCCTCGTCCCCGCGCCCGGTCGCTCGGAGCGGGTAGGTGAGGTTGTTAGCGCGCGGGCCAGGCCGGGAGCGCCTTTCGCGGGTCCGGCCGCGGCCAGGTTCCGGTAGATCTCAACCCCTTCCCCGGCCGCCGTCACCGCCTCGTGATAGCGCATGGCCCTGTAGAGCGCCTGCGACCTGGACAGCGGCCGCTCAGCCAGAGAGTCCTGGAACTGGCCCGACCAGATCCTGGCCATAGCCTGGGTGGGCGTCATGCTCTGGTCGAGCAAGCGCAGCGCTTCGCGGTGCTGGTGCGCTGGCAGACTGGCCGGATCTGCGGTGGTGAGCGTCTGCACGATCGCCGTGGCGAGCAGGGCCAGGCACGGGCCTGCCAGGATCCCGGCTACCGCCCACCACGGGCCCAGCATTGATCCCGCAGTGCCAGCGACTGCAGCGCCGCCCGCCAGCAGGACAGTCACCTGCCCGGGCCGATCCAGTGGCATCGCGATATTGTCGTTGCCATCGGTCCGGCAAGCGACCTCGGAATGCGGTGTCGCGGCAGACTTTGGCAGCGAGCAACGTCCGGTCTATGCCGCCGTGCGATCGGCATCCTGAGCGCGCTGGTAGACGATATGGTCACTGCGGCAGGCTGAGCCCGGCGTTGCCGGGTTCCGCGTTGCTGATCGCGCTGGCCTTCGGCTGCGGCTTGGCGAGTAACTGGATTGACAGTTCCTCGCGAATAGCAGGCACGTGTACGGAGGTTTCTATGGACGCTACGAAGACGCAGGCTGGACGGCTAGCAAGACTGGGTTCGACCTTCCTCGCCACCGTGGCCGAAATGGCAGGCGGGCTAGCAACGTCGGGCTGAGCCTGTCGCACGCCTGCAGGCCCGGCGGCTTCCGGCCGCAGCGCGATCAATCTCGGATTTT
>JASHOV010000506.1 GCA_030038495.1 Streptosporangiaceae bacterium | reverse complement strand
GCTCCCGGGGCGGTTCGGCGGCATCCCGATGCCTGAAGACCAGGGGATCACGGCGGCGGGCAACGACCGGACGTTCGCCCTCTCGGATTCGGACGGAGTCTTCCTGCTCCGCGTTGCGCCCGATGGCCGATCGGCCCGCCTGACGCGGCTACCAGTATCGACCATGGATGAAGGCGCGATCGCGCTGTCGCCCGACGGCACCCGCATCGCAATCCAGGACTGGTACTGCGCCGGCCACAACACCGCCTGCGAAACCAGGATCCGGATCCTGTCGGTGGCAACAGGAACGGGCCGGACCTGGCTGGGTCAGCTGAGCGGGCCGGCCAGGCTGGCCTGGACAGACAACGGCCGTCAGATCATGTTCCTCTGGGGCGACGCCGGAGACTTCCCGGCCACGACCTATCGGCTGCTCGACGCGGACGCGCCGCCCGGCAGCCTGGTCGCTCACTCCGCGGCCATGCGCTACCCGGCGGTGCCGAAGGACACCGCGTTCCTGCCGGCGGTCACGCCGGACGGGCGCAACCTGATAGTCGTGCTCGCGACCCCCCGCAAGGCGACCGGTAAATTGCAGCTGGCGGACTACCGGATCGTCGAGATGTCGCCGGCCACCGGCCGGATCACCGCGGTGCTGTACCGGGCGGCCATTCGCTGGAAGTTTGCACCCGACCAGCCGTACTACGGCTGCCAGGTGCTCTCGGTGGCCGGCCGAGGTGTGCACGCGCTCGTGCAGTGCCCGGTCTTCGGCCGGCTGGACGGGACGAAGTTCACGCCGCTGAAGTCCGGCTCGGTCCCCGCCGACCTCCAGGAGTTCGGCGCCCTGGCCGCCTGGTAGCCAACGCCTAGCGAGTTACGCCCGATACATACAGAATTATCGGGTGACAACGTTCATCACCCGGCTGGAGACCACTGGCAGCGGACCGCGGCTGGCGGTCAAGGACCTCATCGACGTGGCGGGCGTGCCCACCACGGCGGGCTGTCAGGCGGTCGCCGAGACCGCCCGGCCTGCGGCAACGGACGCGGCCTGCCTGGCGGGCGCCCGCGCTGCGGGCGCCCGCATCGTGGGCAAGGCCAACCTGGTCGAGCTGGCGTTCGGCGCCAGCGGCACGAACCCGTGGTTCGGCACTCCGGTGAACCCGCTCGATCCGGCGCTGCTGCCGGGCGGGTCGTCGAGCGGCTCCGCGGTGGCGGTAGCCGACGGTGAGGCCGATTACGGCTACGGCACAGATACCGGCGGCTCGGTCCGCATCCCGGCCGCGTTCTGCGGGCTGGCCGGGCTGAAGACCACGCACGGCCGGGTGAGCCTGGACGGGGTCTGGCCGCTGTCGCCGAGCCTGGACACCGTTGGCCCGATAGCGCGGGACGTCGCGGGACTAGCTGCGGCGATGGCGCTGCTGGAGCCGGGGTTCGCCGCAGCGCAGCGTCCGGGGACCAGGCTCGGCCGGCTGCGAGTGACCGCCGACGAGTCGGATCCGCGGATCGACGCGGCGATCGACGCGATGCTGGAGCGCTGCGGCCTGAAGGTCATCGAAGTCGAGCTCCCCGACTGGCCGGTCGCGCTGGAGCACGGCTACGTGGTGACGTTGGCCGAGGCTGCCGAGGTGAACGCCGCGCTGATGGACGACCCGGCCAGCGAGGGCAAGATCAGCGCTGAAGTGCTCGCGATGCTGGAGCAGGGCCGCGAGCTCACGCCCGAGCAGATACGCGCGGCACGGGACTACCAGTCGAGCTGGCAGGCGGAGTGGACCGCGCTGCTGAGCTCGGTGGACGCGGTGGTGCTGCCGACCGTGTCGTTCTTCCCGCCGCCGCTGGCCGAGGCGACGCAGCACCACCTGACCCAGCTCGCTGTCCCGGTGAACCTGGCAGGCCTGCCCGCGCTGGCACTGCCGGTCCCGTCGGGGCACCACCTGCCCGCCAGCCTCCAGCTCGTCGGGCCCGCGGGCGGCGAGGAACTGCTGCTGGCGACCGGCGCGGTGCTGGAGGAGGCAGCCGGATACCGTCGGTGATGTGACTGTCCCCGACCCGGAGCCTGTCCGCGACCCGCAGGCCGTGCGCGCGGCGCTGGCGGTGACGGCGCAGGCGGGCCCGTTCTTCCGCCTTGGGGTGATCGGCGACTCGCCCGCTCGAGGCTGGCTTCGGGTCGGGGAACTAACCAGAGCGAGCCTGGCCACGATGGCGGACGACACGGCCCGCGAGCTTGGCATCGCCGAGCCGCGGGTCGCGGCGTCGATCGTGCACCTCGGCCTGGCGGCGCGGCTATGGTCACCCGTGCTCGGCTGCGGGCTACTGCGCGGCGTTGTCCCCGACCTGCGCACGCTCGTTATCAGCCTGGGGCCACCCGCGCACCTCGGGCTCGCCGAAGTCGCCGGATGGGCGGCGCAGTCGCCCGGCCAGATCGCGGCGCTTAGCGCCGACGTGGTCAGCGCCCAGCTGACCGCTCTTGCGGACGCGCTCCCGGTCGCGCTGTCGGCCGGACTGCTGCGCGGGAACTCCGCCTCGGCGATGGCAGGGACGCTGGGCGTCCTGGTGCGACAGGACCAAGCGCTCGCGCTCCCGGCGGCGGAACTAGCGGCCGCGCTGCTGCGGACCGGAGCCCTGCGCGGCACAGGCATACTCACCCCAAGCCCAGCCGTCCCGGCAGACGGCCTCGCGTTCCGGCGACGATCCTGCTGCCTGTACTACCGGGTGCCCGGCGCCGGGCTGTGCGGGGACTGCTGCCTGGCGCGGGCACCGCGATCACGCCAGTAGCGTGGCGCCTTCGGTGTCCACGGCCAGCCGCAGCAGCCGCCACCGGGCGCTGTCGGCCAGGCCGGTCACCGCGGCCAGGCCCGCGTCTCCGGACGGGAACGCGAGCACCGAGGGCCCCGCGCCGGAGACGGCCGCGGCAATGCCAGCCTCCCGCAGACGGCCGATCAGGCCGGCGGTCTCGGGCATGGCCGCGGCCCGGTAGCGCTGGTGCAGGAAGTCCTCCGTACCTGCCAGCAGCAGGTCCGGCCGGCTGGTCAGCGCGGTGACCAGCAACGCCGTACGGGCCGAGTTCGCGGCCGCATCCGCGTGCGGGACCTGCGCCGGCAGCACCTTGCGGGCGGCCTCGGTAGGGAGCGGGACAGCGGGAACGCAGACGACAGGGGCAAGTCCGGCGAGCGGTTCGAGCCGGGCTGCGCACACGCCGGCGGCCGAATGCCAGGAGACGACGAGCCCGCCGAGCAGGCACGCCGCGACGTTGTCGGGATGACCTTCTATCTCGGTCGCCAGGGCGAGGACGGCGTTGGCGTCGGGCAGCACGGCGAGCCCGTCCGGGCCGGCCAGCGCCCGCGCGGCGAGCAGGCCGGCCACGATGGCGGCGGCCGATGACCCGAGCCCGAAGCCATGCGGCACCTCGTTCCGGCACGAAATCGCGATGCCGGGCGGCTGCGCGCCCACGGCATCGAACGCCGCGCGCATCGCCCGGACGACCAGGTGTCGCTCGCCCGCTCCCGCGGTCTCCGCGCCGATCCCGCTGACCTGCACATCGAGACCGCCAGGCGTGATGCGGGCGGTGACGTGATCGTGCAGCGTGAGCGCCAGCCCGACCGCGTCGAAGCCGGGCCCGAGGTTCGCGCTGGTGGCAGGAACGCGGACCGTGACGGGCCCGTGCGCCCGGGAGGTCCCGGTCGCCCAGGAAGTCATAGGCCGAGTGCGGCCGCCGCCGCCGCGAGGTCGGTGCCCACCGTGACCGGCCGTGATGCCCCGGCCACGGCCATGTCCGGGTCCTTGAGCCCGTGCCCGGTGAGCGTGCAGACCACGACGGAGCCGACCTCTACGCTGCCGGCGGCGCGGGCCTGCAGGAGCCCGGCTACTCCCGCCGCGGACGCCGGCTCGGCGAACACGCCCTCCCGCTCGGCCAGCAGCCGGTAGGCGGCGAGGATCTGCTCGTCGGACACGGCCTCGATCAGCCCAGCCGACTCGGTGCGGGCGGCGTCGGCAAGATGCCAGGATGCCGGGTTGCCGATCCTGATCGCGGTCGCGACGGTCTCGGGGTCGGGCACCGGCCGGCCCAGCACGATCGGTGCCGCGCCCGCCGCCTGAAATCCCAGCATCCGCGGCGCCTTCGACGCGTGGCCGGCCCCGAGGTACTCGCGGTAGCCGAGCCAGTAAGCGGCGATGTTGCCCGCGTTCCCCACCGGAAGGCAATGCACATCGGGCGCGTCCCCGAGTTCGTCGATAACCTCGAACGCGGCGGTCTTCTGGCCCTGCAGCCGCTCCGGGTTCACCGAGTTCACCAGCGCGACCGGGTATTCGTCGGCCAGCTTGCGCACCAGTTCGAGGCAGTCGTCGAAGTTGCCGTCGATCTGGAGCAGGCGTGCGCCGTGGGCCAGCGCCTGGGCGAGCTTGCCGAGCGCGATGCTGCCGCGCGGTACCAGCACGGCGCACTCCAGGCCCGCCCGCGCGGCGTACGCGGCGGCGCTGGCGCTGGTGTTGCCGGTCGAGGCGCAGATGACGGTCTTGGCGCCGCGGGCCACGGCCAGCGTGACCGCGACCGTCATGCCACGGTCCTTGAACGAGCCGGTCGGGTTCATGCCCTCGATCTTGAGGTATACCTGGCAATCGGTGACCTGCGAGAGCACGGGCGCGGGCAGTAGCGGCGTCCCGCCCTCGCCCAGCGTGATGACGGGAACGCCGGCCGGCACGGGCAGCCGAGCCCCGTACCGCTCGACGATGCCGGTCACTCGCCCTCCACGCCCTCGACCCGCATCACACTGTCGACGTTGCGGACGGCCTCCATGGCGCTGAGCATCGACACGGTCTTGGCCAGCGCAGCCTCCCTGGCCGAGTGCGTCATGATCACCAGGTTGGCGTCCTCGCCCCGGCCGTCCTGGCGGACGTCCTTGATCGACACCCCGTTCTGCGCGAACGCGTCCGCCACCGGGGCCAGCACGCCGGGCCGGTCGGCCACGTCCAGCTGCACGTAGTAGCGGGTGATCGCGTCGCCGATCGGGACCAGCGGCAGTTCCGCGTAGGTAGAGGACTCCGGGCCGCGCAGGCCCGCCAGCATGTTCCTGGCGATCGCGACGGTGTCGCCGAGCACCGCGCTCGCGGTCGGCTGGCCGCCAGCCCCGGCGCCGTAGAACATCAGCCTGCCCGCCGCCTGCGCCTCCACGAACACCGCGTTGAAAGCGTCGCGGACGGCCGCGAGCGGGTGCTCGCGCGGGATCATGGCCGGGTGCACCCGCGCGGTGATCCCGCCGTTGCAGCGCTCGCAGATGGCCAGCAGCTTGACCACGCAGCCGAGCGCCCTGGCGCTGGCGATATCGGCGGCGGTGACCGACAGGATGCCCTCGCGGTACACGTCGTCCGCCGTGACCTCGGTGTGGAACGCGATGCTGGCCAGGATCGCCGCCTTGGCGGCCGCGTCGAATCCGGCCACGTCGGCCGTCGGGTCGGCCTCGGCGTAGCCCAGTTGCTGCGCCTCGGCCAGCGCCGCGCTGAAGTCCGCGCCCGAGGTGTCCATCCGGTCGAGGATGAAGTTAGTGGTGCCGTTGACGATACCGAGCACCCGGCGGACCTCGTCGCCGGCCAGCGACTCGCGCAGCGGCCGCAACAGCGGGATCGCGCCCGCGACGGCCGCCTCGTAGTAGAGGTCGGCGCCTGCCTCCTGCGCCGTGCGATGCAGCACCGCTCGGTCCGCCGCTACCAGCGCCTTGTTCGCGGTGACGACGGATTTGCCCGACTTGAGCGCAGACAGCAGGAGTGTCCGGGCCGGCTCGATGCCACCGATCAGCTCAATGACGATGTCGACATCGGGCCGCGTGACCAGTTCCGCGCCGTCTGTCGTCAGCAGGCCGGGCGCGACGGCGACCTCCCGCGGCCGGTCCGGGTCCCGGACAGCGACTCCCACCACCTGCAGCGGCGCGCCCGCCCTTGCCTGCAGGTCGGCCGACTGCTCGGTCAGCAGCCGGTAAACCTGGGACCCGACGACGCCGCAGCCCAGCAAGGCCACCTTCAGCGGCGCCCGGTTTCCAGACTTTCGCGCACTTCGCGCACTCTGCGACCCAGGGCTGTGCGACCCGGTGCTCGGTTCCACGGCACATCTCCCCTTACCGACCCCGGCCGGGGATGTGCCAGTCAGCGGTGACGGGCGATGGATGCCGGGGCTCTGCCTGGCCACAGCTTAGCGAGGGCACGAGGCCCGCTCGCCCGCCGGTTCAGCTAAACCGGCCGCCGCACCAGGCGGCCCAGCAGCCGCTCGGTCTCCGCGGCCGGGTCGGTGGTGAGCCCGGTGTGCACCGGCCCCGGCTGCACGACCGTGCTGCGCGGCGCGGTCAGCCAGCGGAATCGCTTGCCGATGTCCTGCTCGCCTTGCTGACCCGCCGGGCCCGGCTCGTCGCAGACGGCCGCGATCGCCGCCAGGGCCTGCCGCACGGCCTCGACGTCGGCGGCGGGGTCGAGCGCCAGCAGGCGGTCGGCGTCCAGGTCCACCAGCGCGCGCAGGAAGCGCAGCGACCTGCAGTAAACGAGGATCCCTGCGTTGATGGCCTCGCCCCTGTCGACTCGCGGCACCACCCGGAGCACGGCGTACTCGAAGACCTGGGGCTCGCTGGTCACGGGCTGGGTCGCCCCGGACTCGGGGTTCATCGGCTTGCCCCCGCCGCGCCCGCTGCGCCCGCTGC
>JASHOV010000505.1 GCA_030038495.1 Streptosporangiaceae bacterium | reverse complement strand
ACTGGCCGAATCCGCCGGACATCTACGGCAGATCCGGCCCGGTCTCACGCCAGAAGGGCCGGCCGATTAACCGGGAGCGTTACCGTCCTGGCAGAGCGGTAACGCTCCCAGTTAGTCGCACGGCCCCTGCGCCCGCCGCTCCTCTCAGGCAAGAGATCATCAACGGCTAAGTTGGTACATCTTGACAATGCCGCTCTTACAACATCAAGGGGCGGTTTGCTGTTGTTCCGGCAGCGGCCTAAGCCCCGCACCACGCCCGATTCGTCCGAATGGCAGGGACCGGGCCACGGCCCGCTCGGACCGGCTGGGCCGACCGCGATCTGCTGGTCGCGATCTGCTGGTCGCGATCTGCTGGTCGCGGGCAGCTGCGTCGTGCTCGGCCAGGCCGGGGACACGGTGGGCTGAGCGCGGCCGCATGCCGCGCGATCGCCAGGGCCTGCAGGCGACCTAAAATGAGCAGATCTGCTACCGGCCCGAGGATGTGCCTGCCGTCATGCCCGAATTCAGTTATTCCGACCTCCTGCCGACCGGGCCGGACGGCACCGAGTACCGGCTGCTGACCACCGAAGGGGTGAGCGTCCGGCAGGCACTGGGCCGGGACTTCCTCCAGGTCGAGCCCGAGGTGCTGACCCAGCTGACGTCGACCGCGATGAAAGACATCGCGCACCTGCTCCGGCCCGCGCACCTGCGCCAGCTCCGGTCGATCCTGGACGACCCGGAGGCGAGCGGCAACGACAAGTTTGTCGCCGGGGACCTGCTTAAGAACGCCTGCATCGCGGCCGGCGGTGTCCTGCCCATGTGCCAGGACACCGGCACCGCCATCGTGATGGGCAAGCGTGGCCAGCAGGTGCTGACCGACGGCCGGGATGAGGTGCACATCGCCCGCGGCGTCTACGACGCCTACACCAGGCTGAACCTGCGCT
The DNA here is from genome assembly GCA_030038495.1 of Streptosporangiaceae bacterium. GTDB lineage: Bacteria > Actinomycetota > Actinomycetes > Streptosporangiales > Streptosporangiaceae > JAJYUU01. Next base: position 3,970 of record JASHOV010000505.1, on the reverse strand, counting down.
ACTCCCAGCTCGCGCCGATCACGATGTGGGAGGAGCGCAACACCGGCAGCAACCTGCCGGCCCAGATCGAGCTCTACGCCACCGGGGGTGGCGAGTACAAGTTCCTGTTCATGGCCAAGGGCGGCGGCTCGGCCAATAAGTCCTACCTTTACCAGGAGACCAAGGCGGTGCTCAGCCCCGCCCGGATGGCCGCGTTCCTGGAAGAGAAGGTTCGCGCCCTCGGTACTGCCGCCTGCCCGCCCTACCACCTGGCGATTGTCGTCGGCGGCACCAGCGCCGAGTACGCGCTCAAGACCGCGAAGTACGCCTCGGCCAAGTACCTGGACGCGCTGCCCACGTCCGGCTCGATGGCCGCGCACGGCTTCCGCGATCTCGAGCTGGAGCAGCAGGTTCTCGAGATCACCCGGCGAGCCGGGATCGGCGCGCAATTCGGCGGCAAGTACTTCTGCCACGATGTGCGGGTGATCCGGCTGCCGCGGCACGGGGCGTCCTGCCCGGTCGCGATTGCCGTGTCCTGTTCCGCCGACCGGCAGGCGGTCGCCAAGATTAACGGGAACGGCGTGTTCCTCGAGCGACTCGAGAGCGACCCCGCGCAGTACCTGCCCGAGCCATCGGACACCGAGCTGGCCGACGACGTCGTCAAGGTCGACCTGTCCCGGCCGATGGCGGAGATCCGGGCCGAGCTGTCCCGCTACCCCATCAAGACCAGGCTGGCGCTGACAGGACCGATGGTCGTAGCCCGCGACATCGCCCACGCGAAGATCGCCGAGCTGCTGGACTCGGGCCAGCCGATGCCGGCCTACCTGCGCGATCACGCGGTCTACTACGCCGGCCCGGCCAAGACACCGCAGGGCTACGCCTCCGGCTCGTTCGGCCCGACCACGGCCGGGCGGATGGACACCTACGTGGACCGGTTCCAGGCCGCCGGGGGCTCACTGGTCATGCTGGCCAAGGGGAACCGGTCGGCGGCCGTCACCACTGCGTGCAAGGAACACGGCGGCTTCTACCTCGGGTCCATCGGCGGGGCCGCGGCCAAGCTGGCGCAGGACTGCATCACCAAGGTGGAGGTGCTGGAGTACCCCGAGCTCGGCATGGAAGCGGTCTGGCGGATCGAGGTGCGCGACTTCCCCGCCTTCATCGTCGTAGATGACAAGGGCAACGACTTCTTCGCCGACGTGACCGCCCCGAAGCAGCCGCTGCTGACGATCGGCTCTGGGCCGAGCTGACTGCCGAACCAGGGAGGTAGAGCGCGAGGTGACCGAGTTCCGCACCGAACACGACTCCATGGGCGAGGTCTCGGTGCCCGCCGACGCGCTGTGGGGTGCGCAGACCCAGCGGGCGGTGCAGAACTTCCAGATCTCCGGCGAGCGGCTGAGTCACGACCTGATCGCCGCGCTCGCGCAGATCAAGGGCGCCGCGGCGGTCGTTAACGCCGAACTCGGCGTGATCCCGGCCGACATGGCCGCCGCGATCGCCGCCGCGGCCGCCGAGGTGGCCGCCGGCGGGCTGGACGACCAGTTCCCCGTCGACGTGTTCCAGACCGGGTCGGGGACCTCCTCCAACATGAACGCGAACGAGGTCATCGCCAGGCTGGCCAGCCGGTCACTCGGGCGGCCCGTGCATGCCAACGACCACGTGAACGCGTCGCAGTCATCTAATGACGTGTTCCCTTCCGCGATGCACCTGGCCACCGCGCAGCTCATGACCCGGACGCTGCTGCCCGCGCTCGGCCATCTGGCCGGGGCGCTGTCGGCGAAGGCCGCCGAGTTCGCCGGTTTCGTCAAGAGCGGCCGCACCCATCTGATGGACGCGACGCCCGTGACCCTGGGCCAGGAGTTCGGCGGCTACGCGGCCGCGATCCGGCACGACGCGGCCCGCCTGACCGCGATACTGCCCGATGTCGGCGAGCTCCCGCTGGGCGGGACCGCCGTCGGCACCGGCCTGAATGCGCCACCCGGATTCGCCGCGGCGGTCATCGATCGGCTCGCGGCCGAGCTCGACCTGCCGCTCACCGAGGCGCCTGACCATTTCGAGGCCGCCGGTGCCAGGGACGCCCTCGTGGCCGCGAGCGGCGTGCTCCGGGTGATTGCCGTGAGCCTCTACAAGATCTGCAACGATCTGCGCCTGATGGGTTCCGGCCCGCGGACCGGGCTGGCCGAGATCCAGATCCCCGACCTGCAGCCGGGCTCGTCGATCATGCCGGGCAAGGTCAACCCGGTGATCTGCGAGGCCGTCTGCCAGGTCTGCGCCCAGGTCATAGGCAACGACGCCGTGGTGGCATTCGGCGGCGCGGCCGGGAACTTCGAGCTGAACGTCATGATGCCGGTCATCGCCAGGAACCTGCTGGCCTCTGGCAGGCTGCTGGCGGCCGGCGCGGTGGCACTCGCGGACAAGTGCGTCGCCGGGATCTCCGCGGACGCCGGGCGGCTCCGCCGGAACGCCGAGTCGTCCCCCGCGATCGTGACCGCGCTCAACCGGTTCCTCGGCTATGAGGAGGCGGCCGCCGTCGCGCACGAGGCACTCGAAACCGGCGCCACGATCAGGGAAGTCGTGATTTCCCGCGGGCACGTTGCCAGCGGCGACATCACGCTCGAGGAACTCGACCAGGCACTGGACGTGCTCGCCATGACCGGGCCCACGGGCTCAGGCGGCTAATCGTCGCCTCACCTGGTCGCAAGCCCAGTAACAAACTGATTGCTACGGGCGCTGTTATCCCTGTAGTCCGGACAATCAACCTCGCGCGCACCACGGAAATCGCTACTCTGATGCCTGCCAGCACCGCCCGCAACATGCCGTTTGCCACGCAGTTGGCGTAGCCGAATTCTCAAGCTCCGCACAGGACATTCGATGTTTGCAGTAGATAAGGTCCCGCCATGCACGCAGTTATGGGGGCTGGTCGCCTGATAGGCGGTCGTTACCGCCTGCAGGAACCGATCGGCCAGGGAGCAATGGGCGTCGTCTGGCGTGGCCGGGACGAGCTACTGGCACGTGACGTCGCCGCCAAGGAAGTGCAGGTAACGGGCCACGCCGCGCCGGCCGAGGCCGAAGTGATCTATCAGCGAACGCTGCGGGAGGCCAGGACGGCCGCGCGGCTGAGCCACCCGAACGTCGTCAAGGTCTTCGACGTCGTCGAGGAGGGCGGCAGCCCGTGGATCATCATGGAACTGGTCGATGCGAGGTCGCTCGACCGGGTCATCATCGAGGACGGGCCACTGCCGCCGGAGCAAGCTGCCGATCTGGGCGCGAGCCTCATCGGCGCCCTCGCCGCGGCGCACGCCTCCGGCGTCCTGCACCGGGACGTGAAGCCAAGCAACGTGCTGGTGACGAAGGACGGCCGGGCGGTGCTGACCGACTTCGGCATCGCGACGTTCGCCGAGGATCTGGGGCTGACGCAGGCAGGGATGGTGGTCGGCACGCCCGGGTTCACCGCGCCGGAGCGGGTCCGGGGGGACATCGCCACGCCCGCATCGGACTTGTGGTCGGTGGGGGCCACCCTCTACGCCGCCGTCGAGGGCCGCGGCCCGTTCGACCGGGCCGGCGGCTCGTCGATCATCACCGCGGGCGTGGCCACCGCCGACGCGCCCAGGGCACCTTCGGCAGGCCCGCTGGGTCCGGTCATCGATGCGCTGCTGAGTCGCGATCCCGGCACCAGGCCGGATGCCGCCACCGCGGAGCGACTGCTGGCCGACGCTGCTACCGCGGCCAGAACCGGTCCCCGCCCGCTGACGGGCGGATGGCTGGCCGCCGAGGCAGGCCGTGAGCCCGTCAGCGGTGAGGAGCCCACGACGACGCCGGCCGGAGAGATTGGCGCGGATTCCGGGTTCCTCGACCCACCGGACTACGAGGTCCTGCAGATACCGGCCCCCGACTCGGGGCCGCTGTCATCGGGCGGCTCGAGCGAGCGGCCGCCCGCCAGTGCCGCCCCGGCCGGCGGTGCCGCCCTGGTCGGCGGTGCCGCCCTGGCGGGCGA
>JASHOV010000504.1 GCA_030038495.1 Streptosporangiaceae bacterium | reverse complement strand
CCAGCAGAAGATCATCAGGACGGGATGACTGAGCTCCATCCATGCCTGCGAAACGACGATGCACAGCGCGCTGAGCGCCAGCGCCGAGGCCAGGAACGGCAGCGACCGCCAGCCGTAGGATGCCTTCTCGTGGTCGTCGGGCGGCTGCGGGACGACCAGGCGGGCGCGCCGGTGATGCTTGCCGTGCGCGGTCAGAGTGGCCGCGCTCATCGACTGCTCCTGTGCTTGCCGCGGGGGACGACCCCCGCAATCCCCCGGCGGTGCTTGCTGCGGGGGACGACCCCCGCAATCCCCCGGCGGTGCTCGCTGCGGACCCAGATCATGAACGGTCGGCTTCCCGGGGCCGCGCCGGGCCGGGCGATGCGGGCCGCGAGCCTGTACTGCCCCGAGGTGGCCAGGTCGCGCTCGATCTGCTCGTCGGTCGCCAGGCTGTCGACGAACTCCAGTACCACGACGGAGAAATAGCAGTCCCTGATGGCGGCCGCGTAACCGGCCGCGCCGCGCAGACGCCGGCCGGTGCCAGGCACGGGGTAGCTGATGAACCAGGGTCCGGTCACATGCAGATGGCTGACCTCCCCGGCCAGGTAGAAGTGCAGCAGGTCGCCGCCGTCGTCGGCGAGGATCGGGCCGGGATTGGCCGCGATGACGGGGCGGGCGGCCGCCATCAGCCTGGTCGAGTCCGGCCAGCTGTACTGCGCGGCCGCCACCGGGATGCCGGACAACGCGATCAGGGCCGCAGCGGCCATGCCGACGCGGAAGGCGGTGACCGCCTTGGCCGCGGGCACCAGGCCAGACAGCGCCGCGAGCGCATAGCCGGCCGCCGCGGAGCCGAACCAGGCGCCGTAGTCGTCGTGCTTGAACAGCGACGTGTAGGTGTGGATGTGCGCCTGCTCGGCTGGTGCCGCGAGCAGGGCGAGGAATAGCACGGCCACGAGCGCGATGCGCAGCAGGCCCTGCCGGGCGGCGATCGCTGCGAACACACCCATCACGGCCAGCAGCGCTACTGCCCACAGCCACTTGCCGCTCAGGATGAGCAGCGCCTCGGCGGGATAAGTGCCCTGATGCCGCTCGACTGTGGTGACGAGTAGCCCCCGCAGGTACTGCCTACCGCCTAACAGCAGCGCCGCGGACAGTGCTACCGCCAGGGACGCCGCGAGCAGCGCGCCGATCGCGGCGGCCGCGGCCCGGCCACGGCGATGCCAGGCGGCGAGCACGACTACGCAGATCACGACCGGGTCGTAGAGTCCGGACGCGTACTTCGTCGCGTTGGCGAGGGCGAGCACAGCCGCAGCCGCCAGCGCGAGGCGCACCGCGGGTCGGCCCACACGGTGCGCGGCCAGCACCCCCAGCCAAGTCGCCAGGGCCAGCAGGCATAGGGCCATGGCGTCGTAGGTGGCCAGCGCGCCCAGGAACTGCGTCCCTGCCAGCCCCGCGAACAGGCCCGAGGCCAGGAGCGCCGAGCGCCGGTCGAACAGCCGGGCCGCCGTGCCGTGCAGCAGCACGGTCGTCGCGAGCATGAAAGCGAGGGACAGCAGCCGGGCGCCGGCCAGGCCGCCGAGGTCAGCCGCGATCGCCCCGATCGGCGGATACAGCTCGGGCGAGCCGGAGAAGTACGTGGGGAACGGGGGCACCGGTGCGCCGCTAGTCAGGTGCGCCAGTTCGAGCCTGCCCGCCCATAAGTAAAGGGCCTCGTCGGAGAAGGCGGTGTTACTCCAGATCAGCCGCAGGCTCAGCGCCGCCTGCACGGCGAGCACGATAGTCAGCGGCCAGCGAGTGCCGACGGCCACGCCGGACCAGGCCGCGGACGACCTGACCTGCCTGCCGGCCGCGTCCGCCGACTCGCGAAGGGCAGCAAAGCTCCTACGTTGCCCATAGAGGGGCAGTAAAGCTCCTACGTTGCCCTGTGGAGGCCCAGAATCGGCCCGGCCTGTGTCTGTCTCCGGTCGCGCCAGCGACATCAGCACGGCAAAGGCCCGATGCCCCGCCGCATCGGGCCCCCCGACATCCGGAACGCGACTCGTGCCTGGTACGCGATCAATCTGAGTTGTCAACGCCATCGCGGCCGCAATTCACCGACCGCGGTGCCCCCCGGGACGCGTCGCGCACCTCCCTTCGACGCCTCGGCGGACGGCCGACTCCAACCGCCGGCCGCCGGTAGGTGGTGAGCTGAACCTGCCCCAGGGCCACCGCCGGGGCAGGCCGTCGCTCGATCACTCGCCGGACGCCCGTGGCAGCGAAACGCCCTGCCAGCCATTCAGGAATCCCCTGACCTCGCTCTCGCTGTACCGGCGGTGGCCGCCAGGCGTGCGAATCGATGACAGCTTGCCGCCACGCGCCCAGCGGGTAACGGTCTTCGGGTCCACCCGCAGCATCGCGGCGACCTCGGCTGGGGTCAGGAGTCGGTTATCCGGCTTGATCTGAGTTCTCACGAGGTGTCCTCTCGCACTCGAAGGTAATTGTCTTGTAACAGAACGTGACGATCGGGGAGCGTTACTGACCGACAGCGTTCTATCACAGGATGTCACATCGACCTTGGCTTTGCTGGCGTTCCAGCGCTCACGGGGAGAATTTCTATTGGCTGCCCGATCTTGTGCATCGCTATTTTGACGCCAGCCGCAGGCCAGCGGTTTACCGGACGGTTCAGCCGATAATCGCGGTTTATGTCGCACTTACGGCGCAGTGAAAGTAACGACGAGCTTAATCGGATCCAGCACCCCATGGCATTGGCCTGGGGAAAGGCTCACAAATGGCGTGCCCGTCCGGTCCAGGATCAGCGCAGGTCGCCGTTCAGCATCCCGCCCGGCGCGTCCGGCACGGCGACGAGGCCGAGCTCGGCCGGGCCCGCGAGCAGCCGGTGGCTCGGCAGCACTCGCACCGTGTAGCCGAAGGGCCCAGGCTGGCCGAGCATCGCCGTTCCCGAGTACCTGGCGACACCGTCCACGGCCTCGCCGTCCAGCTGCAGCGCCGACCAGGCGGGGTCGACGATCTCGTCGGAGTCCCCGGCCCGGCCGTAGACGACCTCGACCGTCACGTCGTCGGGGCTGAGCGCGCCGAGCGCGACGCTGGCCCGGACGGTGAGGCTGCCACCGGGGCTGAGGTCGCCATCGTCGGCCTCGACGAGCTCCACCCGTACCCCTGGCCAGGCGCCGATCACCCGCTGCTTCCAGGCTGACAGCTCACGGGCGGCGGCGAACTCATCGCCCTCGTTCCCGCTGCCGTCCGCCGTGCCAGCGACAACCACGCCGGCCAGGGCCCTGGAGGCCTGCGCCGCCGGGGCGTAAAGCTCGGTCACGTACTGCCGCACCATGCGGCTCGCCTGCGCCTTCGGCCCGAGCGTGCGGACCGTGTGCGAGACCATCTCCAGCCAGCGAACCGGCAGTCCCTCGGAATCGGTCTGGTAGAAGAGCGGGGCGACGGACTTGCCGAGCAGGTCGTAGAGGGCCGCCGCCTCCAGTTCGTCACGCCGCACCGGATCGGGCACGCCGTCGGCCGACGGGATCGCCCATCCGTTCCTGCCGTCGTACCACTCATCCCACCAGCCGTCGAGGATGGACAGGTTCAGCCCGCCGTTCAGTGCCGCCTTCATCCCTGACGTGCCGCACGCCTCGAGCGGGCGCAGCGGGTTGTTGAGCCACACGTCGCAGCCCTGCACGAGGGTCCGGGCCATGGCCATGTCGTAGTCGGGCAGGAACACGATGCGGTGCCTGACCTGCACGCTGTCGGCGAACCGCACGAGCTGCTGAATCAGCTGCTTGCCGCCGTCATCGGCCGGATGCGCCTTGCCCGCGACCACGATCTGGATCGGGCGCTCGGGATCCAGCAGCAGGGCGGTGAGCCTGGCCGGGTCGTGCATCATCATCGTCAGTCGCTTGTAAGACGGAACGCGCCGAGCGAAGCCGATCGTCAGCACGTCGTGGTCGAGCACGCTGTCGGTCCAGATGAGTTCGGCGGCGGACGCACCGCGCTGCCGCCAGGACGCACGCAGTCTGCGCCTGGCCTGCTCGATGAGCCTGGCCCGCAGGACACGCCTGGCCTGCCACAACCGCTCCGGGTCGGCGGCCACCCGCCGCCAGAACTCCGCCTCGCCGGCCAGCTCGACCTCGCCGTCCCCCTTGTCGCCGCCCAGACCCAGGATCTCCGGTGCCACCCAGGTCGGCCCGTGCACTCCGTTGGTAACGGAGCTGATCGGGACCTCGGCGGTGTCGAACCCCGGCCACAGCCCGGTGAACATCGACCGGCTCACCCGGCCGTGCAACTCGCTGACCCCGTTGACGCGCTGGGCGAGCCGCATCCCCATGACCGCCATGTTGAAGACAGCTGGGTCACCGCCCGGGTAGCTCTCTGCGCCCAGCGCCATGATGCGGTCCGCGGGCAAGCCGGTCTCGGCCCCGGTGCCGACGTTCCCTGACACGAGGTCAATCGGGAACCGGTCGATGCCCGCGGGCACCGGCGTGTGCGTCGTGAACACGGTGCCCGCCCGGCATACCTCGAGCGCCACGTCGAAGTCCAGGCCCTGCTGCACGTACTCCCTGATCCGCTCGAGGCCGAGGAACCCGGCATGGCCCTCGTTGGTGTGGAACACCTCGGGCTCCGGATGGCCGGTCAGCGCGCAGTAGGCGCGCACCGCGCGAACGCCGCCTATGCCGAGCAGGAGCTCCTGGCGGAGCCGGTGATCGGTGCCGCCGCCGTAGAGCCGGTCGGTCACCTCGCGCAGGGTCGCGTCGTTCTCCTCCACGTACGAGTCGAGCAGGAGGAGGGGCACCCGGCCCACCTGGGCCACCCACACCTGCGCGGTCAGCGTTACCGCGTCGGCCAGCCCGACCGACACCCGCACGGCCGAGCCGTCGGCGCCGCGCAGCAGCGTCAGCGGCAGCCCGTTGGGGTCGGAGGCCGGGTACCGCTCGGCCTGCCAGCCGTCGGCCGACAGCGACTGGGTGAAGTACCCGTGCCGGTACAGCAGGCCGACGCCGATCAGCGGCACCCCCAGGTCACTTGCGGCCTTGAGATGATCTCCGGCCAGGATGCCGAGGCCGCCGGAGTACTGGGGCAGTGCCGCGGTGATGCCGTATTCGGGCGAGAAATACGCGATCGCCGCGGGCATCGGCCCCGGCTCGCCGACGGCGCCCGCGGTGCCCTGGTACCACCGCGGCCCGGTCAGGTACTCCCCGAGCTCCGCAGTCGTGGCCGCGAGCCGACCCAGGAACTCGCTGTCCGCGGCCAGGGCGACCAGCCGGTCCTGCGCCACCTGGGCCAGCAGTGCAGCGGGATCCTGCTCGCCGAGCTCCCGGTTGGCCGGGTCGATGGCCGCGAACAGCTCCC
>JASHOV010000503.1 GCA_030038495.1 Streptosporangiaceae bacterium | reverse complement strand
CCCGGTACTGGCCGCCGGCATTGACGGGACCCGGCGGGTTGCCGGACTGGCCCGCCGGGATGCTCACCGTCGGCTCGCTCCCGCCGGGCTCACCCGTCCCGTCCCGGAACCAGCCCTCTGGCCACTCGCTCATCGTCGGCCCGCCTATCCCCGCCGTCGTGTCTCCCTTGTCTCTACCTGCTAGACGGCCCGTCATCCAAATCGGCTGCAACTTTACGGCGGCAATTGGGAGCCGGTGCCGCCAATATTCCCGCTCGCGGGCGCCCGAGCTGCCCGTTCCCTAGCTGCCCGTGCCGTCCCACCAGATCGTGACCACCTCCCGGCCCGAGGAGCCGAGGTCGACGGGGTGATCGGGGTTCACGCCCGACTCCCTGAGCGCGGCCGCGACGTCAGCCAGGCGTTCTGGCGGCAGGCACAGGCGCCGCCTGGTGACGTCGGTCAGCTCCGCGAAGCTCTCGTAGTCCGCCCCGCTGGGCCGCGTCCAGCGTTCATGCCCGGCCACGATTCCGAGCTCCGCCAGGATCGCCATCAGGTCGTCGGCTGTCGGCCCGTCCGGTCGGCGCAGGCCGTGGAACCGCAGCCACAGCCCGTTGAGCGTGACGAGCGGATGAGTCGCGGTCATCTCCAGCACCACCTTGCGCCTGCCGGCTGCGGTGAGCGCGGCCAGGAACGGCGCGATGTCCTGGACGTTGTAGGTGACGTGATGGCAGGTGACGACGTCGCAGACGCCGGCCTCGGGGGCGACCTCCGGCCACTGCCCGTGGATCAGCCTGGCGGGCACCCCGGCCGCGGCGGCCCGCTCGCCGAGCATGGCCAGCATGTCGGCGTCGCTGTCGACCGCCGTCAGGCTGGTTGACCGGGCCAGCAGCGGCAGGCTCGCGGCCCCGGCGCCCGAGCCCACGTCCAGCACGGTGCCCGGCGGGTCGAGCGCGGCCCACTCGCGGGAGAACGAGGGTCCGGACGGGCTGGCCGCCATCCGGTCGGCGCGCCGGGCGAAGACGCGGTGGGGGAGCACCCTGGGCGACTCGGACACCGCGGCGATGATGTGCTCGGGTATCGTCCAGGCGGCCAGCTCCGACCGCCAGCGGGCAAGCAAGGCGGAGGGCCCGGCTGCCCCGTTCCGTTCCTCATGCATAGCAGCACGCTACGGTCCGGCCGGGACGGCGGCGCAAGGGAACACCGAGCCCGGCGATGATGCGACATTTACCTTCACCTGCTTGCAGTGCGGCCCCGGCGACAGTAACCTCCCACCAGTCTGGTGACGCAGTGTCAGTGATATATGACCTCACAGTGCGCCGGAGCCAATACCGGATTGCCGTGCCGTTCCTGTCCCTCGCTGCCAGGAAACAAGCCAAGGAGACACCGTGACTGGCCACACCGCCACCACGCGGAAGCACGTGCCACGGGCCAAGCCCGCCGCTGGCCCTGGCTCCGGGATGCGCCACATCATGCCGGACGGGCGCCTCGGCGGCGGATCTACCGCCACGGCCGGGAACGGCGGCCCGGACACTCGGGCGCAATCGGAGCGGGACGCCGACGGGCCCGAGTTCACCCCGGTCTCGCTCGACTCACTGCACCGGGTACTCGACGGGCTGAGGCGGCTTAACTGACGGGCTGGTCCAGGGCGACACACGCGCGCTCAGGCGCGATGGGGCAGCCGCAGCTCTCCCTGACGACTAGTTCGGTGGCCAGCAGCTCCACCTGGTGCGGCAGGCTCGGATCCGCGATACGCGCAAGCAGCCGCGTGCACGCGCGCTGGCCGAGCTGGCGCATCGGCTGCCGCACGGTCGTCAGCGTCGGCGTGAGCAGCATGCCGGCATAGATGTCGTCGAAGCCGACGACCGCGACGTCTCCGGGTACCCGCACGCCCTGGGCCTGCAGCTCGCGCATGGCGCCGATTGCCATCTGGTCGTTGGCGCAGACGATCGCGTCCGGCAGGTCGCGCTCCGACAGTATTTCCTGCGCCGCGAGCTTCCCGCTGATCGCGGAGAACCGGCCCTCGTAGAAGCGCGCGGCCTGGGTGCCCTGGTGCTCGGCGAGCACCTCGTTGAACGCGCTGCGCCGGGCGATCGCGTCCGGCGCCTCGGCGGGACCGGCCACGTAGCACAGCCGGGTATGGCCATGCACCTCGACCAGATGCGAGACCAGCGCCTTGGTGCCCGACCGGTTGTCCGCGTCAACGACATCCACGCTGGGCTCGTCGGGCGAGCCGGACACAAGCGCGATCGGCAGCCGCGCGGCCAGCCGGGCCAGTTGCTGCGACCCGACGATACCCTCGGCGATCAGCAGCCCGTCTACCTTGCCGGACAGTGACTGCAGGCGCTGGTAGGCGGGGTCGCCCGCCTGCAGGAACGAGATCAGCAGCGACCAGCCGATCTCGCCAAGCGATGCCTCGACGCCGCGCAGTACCTCTTCCACGAACAGCAGGCTGGTCCGCTCGACGTCGGAGTCGGGACTGCGGCTGGCGACCACGACCAGTCCGACGACCTCCTTGCGCTTCCTGGACAGGCTCTGCGCTGCCCCGTCGGGAACGTAGCCAAGTGCCTCGATCACCTCGAGCACACGCTGGCGCGTCGACGGCTTAACCCGGTCATGGCCGTGCACGACGCGCGACACTGTCGCGGTGGACACGCCGGCGTCGCGGGCGACGTCGTACAGCGTCGCGGCCGGCGCGGCCGGCGCGGCCGGGG
>JASHOV010000502.1 GCA_030038495.1 Streptosporangiaceae bacterium | reverse complement strand
GCTCGCCGAACCAGACAGCGATCCGCTGCCCGGCGCGCTAGACGCCCTGCGCCTGGTCGGCCGGCAGGCCGCCGGTGACTGGCTGCAGCGGCGGGGCGCCGAGCTGCGCGAGACGCTGATCGCGGCGGCAGCCGAGGACATCGGCGTCCTGCTGGACCTGGCGCGCTCACCGCGGGAGCTGGGCGCCGCCATCGCGGGTCTGCCCGTCTTTGACAGCGCACCGGCAGGCTGGGCTGCCGAGGAGATACCGCAGCTCGGCGTCCCCGGGGTGGACTGGAACGTGCCAGGCCCGCCGGCCAGGCACCGGCGGCTCCGCGGCCGCGGCGGCCCCGGCGATGAAGCGGCCCTTGTCATCTCCGGCGCGATCAGCGCCGCAGTAGCCGGCTTTGCCGGGCGTGCCGGAGCCGCGTTCGCCGACGCTGCCGCGGACTGGGCGCGGCGGCTTGGCGAGCAGGCGCGACGGCAGGCTAGCGCCGAGGCCGCCCAGTTCCGCCGCTACCTGTCGGCACCGCCGCGCGACGACGACGTCGCCGTCCTCACCGATCTCGCTGGTCGGCTAGCCGACTTCCGTGAGTCGCTGGCCGCCTGGGTTCCGGATGCCATCAGCCCGGTAGCGGCCACGGAAGCGGAGTCGCAGGCCGCGCCCGTCGCCGGCAACGGGCCGGCATGCGCGATCTGCGGCCGGCTGGAGGCGGTGCAGACCCAGTACCTGATCCGCCGGCAGTACCAGCTCGCGACCAGCGAAGCCGACCAGGCCCGGCATGCCGAGACCGGCGGTTTCTGCCCATTGCACACCTGGCTGTACGCACACCTGGCCTCCCCCGTGGGCATTGCCGCCGGAAACGCCAAGCTGGCCAGCCAGGTCGCAGCCGCGCTGCGCGACGCCGCGGAAGGCTGCCGCGACGCCAGCGAGCTCGCCGGGCGCGTTGCGGTCCTGGCCCGCGCGACGGCCTGCCCGGCGTGCGCCTTGCTTGCCCGGACCGAGCGCGAGACAGCTGGGGAACTGGCTGCCTGGGCAGCTACGGCCGAAGAGCCACCGCCGTTGTGCCTGCGGCACCTGGCCCTGGTCCTCGACAAGCATCCTGCGCTGCCGGCCGGCCGGGTCAGCACGAGCACGCTCGCCGCAATGCTGCAGCGGTCGTCTGAGAACATGCGGGCCTTTGCCCTCAAACGGGAAGCGCTGCGCCGCGGCCTGATCACCGCCGAGGAGGCCAGCGCCTACTCCGACGCGCTCCGGCTGCTGGCCGGCCAGCCCGCACTGGCCCTGCCCGCGCAGCCCGACTAAGACGCCCGCCGGGTGGCGGTCAGCCGTCGGTGAGCAGCCGGGCGCACACCCCGAACAGGCGCAGCTGAGCCGAGATATCCGCCTGGCTGGAGAACGCGGCGATGTCACCGCACGCCAGTGACCGCCAACACAGCGCGTCGGCCAGCGCGATTGCTCGCGCCGCGGCGGGGCCAAGGCCGCTTGTTCCCCCGTTCTCGACCTCCTGGCGCAGCCGGGCCACATCCTGTTCGGCGCCGCTGGCCGCGACCGACTGGAGCTGCTCCAGCCAGACCGACAGCTCCCCGATCAGGTACTGCGTGGTCATGACCCGGCCTGCTTGGTCTGGCCGGCGGGCCGCCACAAGTTGGCCAGGTACGGCGCATACAACCGCCCGCGGTGACCCAGCATCCCGCGAAGATGCCCGGCCAGCGGCGGGCGCAGGTCGAGTCCGCCGATCTCCTCCATCGGAACGAACGCCGGGGTCAGGCCGGGCTCTTGCTGCGCTGGTCTCGTGCCCGGCGCGGCATCGGTGGCGGCGAACACAGCGCGCGGGGTGCCGCCCGGCAGCACCCAGTCATCGTCGGCGCCGCGGGTGCGGTGGACCAGCAGCACATTCTGCTGCCGGATGACCACGGCCGAGCACCTGAGCTCGATGCCGTCCGAAATGCTCACAGGCTGCTCCTTCCCGCTGTGTGATGCGCCGGGGCGCCCGGCCCTGAGGCTGGCTCGGCTAGCGGCGGCTGCAGCCAGCGGCACAGGTCAAGCCAGCCCGCGGCGAATAGCCAGCCGGCCAGCACGTCGCTCGGCCAGTGCACGCCCAGACACACTCGGCTCGCGCCGACGGCGGCCGAGGCCAGCAGGGCCGCGGCATGGCTGGTGCCGCGCCCGGCGCCAAGAGCGCCGGCGCAGGCTCCCGCGGTGAGAGCGGCCAGCGCGGTGTGCCTAGACGGCAGGCTGAAGCCTTCGGGCTCAACCAGCCAGATCGCGGCCGGCGGCCGTGGCCGGGCGACCGCGCCGGACAGCTTCCGTCGTGCCGTCATGCCGGCCGCCACTGTCAGGAACGGCGCGCACCCTTCCCGCCAGCCGACCCGGCGCACCGCCGCAGCAGTGGCTGTGGCCAGCAGCGCCGCGGCCGGGCCCGGCTCGGCCAGCGCGCTCACGACGCGCGCTGCGCGGACGGCCGCTGCGGTACGAGCGCCCGCGACCATGCCGATCACCGCTGTATCGATCCGGCCTAGCCAGCTGTCCGGTGGCTGGGCCGCGACCGCCACCAGCCCGGCAAACGCGGCCACGCACCCGGCAGGTACGCCGGGTCCACCCGCAGCGAACCAGTCTGACGGCATGCGGTGACCCCTCCGTCCAGGACGCAGGACCCATTGGCCACCAGGCAATAGGCCAGCGCAGGGAATACCGCGCGGCTCCGGCGGGGTCCACCACCGAGTGGGCTCACCCACTGGTACCAGGGTACGCCGGCCCGGTCTGCGGGCGGTGCCCCGGCGGTCCGAGAAGCGATAGAGCAGCTACCGCAGGCGGGCAGTCCGCCTCCCGTGCCTGCCGACTGCGCCAAGGTATTCTTAAGGCAGGCGGAGGGGCTCGCCGCAAACGCGCTAGGCCAACGGTCCCTGACTAGCTACTCAGGGATGCGTGTGGCATGAATCAGATCCTTGTTCTAAGCCATGCCCGGAAGTCCTTCGACCACAAGGTCGTCCTGGACGATGTGACGCTGGCGTTCCTGCCCGGCGCCAAGATCGGCGTTGTCGGCCCTAACGGCACCGGCAAGTCGACGCTGCTGCGCATGATGGCCGGGGCGGAGCAGCCCTCCAACGGCCACGCCTGGCTGATGCCCGGCTTCACGGTCGGGCTACTCGGTCAGGAGCCGGCGCTGGTTGACGCCAAGACCGTGCTCGGCAACGTAGAGGAGGGCGTCGCCGAGACCAAGGCCCTGCTGGACCGCTACAACGAGATCGCCGAACAGTTGGCCACCGACTACTCCGACGACCTGCTGACGGAGATGGGCAGGCTGCAGGAGCAGCTCGACCACAAGAACGCGTGGGACCTGGACAGCCAGCTCGAGCAGGCGATGGACGCGCTGCGCTGCCCGCCGCCCGACGCCGATATCGGCGTGCTGTCGGGCGGCGAGCGGCGCCGGGTTGCGCTGTGCCGGCTGCTGCTCGCCCAGCCGGACCTGCTGCTGCTCGACGAGCCGACCAACCACCTGGACGCCGAGAGCGTGGCCTGGCTGGAGCAGCACCTGGAGAAGTACCCGGGTACCGTGCTGGCGGTCACCCACGACCGGTACTTCCTCGACAACGTGGCCGGCTGGATCCTGGAGCTGGACCGCGGGCAGGCCTACCCCTACGAGGGCAACTACTCCACCTACCTGCAGACCAAGGCAGCCCGCCTCAAAGTCGGGGGCGCGAAGGACGCCAAGAAGCGCAAGCGGCTGGAAGACGAGCTGGAGTGGGTCCGCTCCAGCCCGCGCGCCCGGCGGGCCAAGAGCCGCGCGCGGCTGCAGCGCTACGACGAAATGGCGGCCGAGGCCGACAAGAACAGGCGGCTGGACTTCGAGGAGATCCAGATTCCACCCGGTCCGCGGCTCGGCACCAAGGTCGTCGAGGTCAGCCACCTCTGCAAGGGTTTCGACGACCGGACGCTGATCGAGGACCTGAGCTTCAGCCTGCCGCAGGGCGGCATCGTCGGCGTGATCGGCCCTAACGGCGTCGGCAAGACCACCCTGTTCAAGATGATCACCGGGGAGGAGCAGCCAGACGCCGGCACCGTCGCGGTCGGCCAGACCGTATGCGTCGCCTACGTCGACCAGCTCCGCTCCGGGATAGATCCCGCGAGATCGGTGTGGGAGGTGATCTCGGGCGGGGACGAGATCATCCGCTCCGGCCGCACCGAGATCCCCAGCCGCGCCTACGTAGCGGCGTTCGGCTTCAAGGGCAGCGACCAGCAGAAGCCGGCCGGGCTGATGTCCGGCGGGGAGCGCGGCCGAGTCAACCTCGCGCTCACGCTCAAGCAGGGCGGCAACCTGCTGCTGCTGGACGAGCCCGCCAACGACCTGGACGTGGAGACGCTGTCTTCGCTGGAGAACGCGCTGCTTGAGTTCCCCGGCTGCGCCGTGATCACCAGCCACGACCGGTGGTTCCTGGACCGGATCGCTACCCACATCCTGGCCTGGGAGGGCGGCGCCAGCTGGTTCTGGTTCGAGGGCAACTTCGAGTCCTACGAGAAGAACAAGATCGAGCG
>JASHOV010000501.1 GCA_030038495.1 Streptosporangiaceae bacterium | reverse complement strand
TCGATCATGCGCATTGCTGAGCCCCCTGGGCGCTCGTCTGTAGTGCGGATACCACGATTGCAGCCATTTCGGCCCGGCGTCATCAGCCGGCAGGCTGATTGGGGTGCCACTGCGGTTGTACGTGGCACGCCAACAACGGTCTACCGTCCCGGCGGCGACCGCGGGTAGGGTTTGCTCAAGATGCCGGGAAACGGGGCATTACCGGACGGCAACCGAGGGAAATTCCTACCGTGCACGACGGGGCGCAGGGACGCTTTGCCCGATCCGACGGCGGCAGGGCCGATGGGTCTGCGCGCGCGGCGCGGCTGATCCTCGCCATCGTGCTCGTCGCCACGGCCGTCGTGGGCCTGCGGGCGGCCGCATCCTTGAGCTGGCATGTCGTCCAGGGCCCAGCCAGCCGCCGGATTCCGGTCACGGTGGGGCTCGCTGTCGTGCTCGCGATGCTGCTGATCGCGCTGCTCGTGCTGCGCTCGCGGCGGCCGTTCCCAGGCCAGCCCGCGGCGGTGCTGCGGAGGTCGCTGACCCTGGTCATCAGCCTGGGGCTGGTGGCACTCGCGGTCGCGTTCGTCATCAGCCTGCTCCAGTCCAGGACATCCCATGCGGCGCCGCCCGGCCTGCAGCCGACGCCGACGTCGTCGTCGCCAGCGCCGCCACTCAAGGGACTGAAATACGGGCACGCGACGCTGGGCGGCGACCTGGGGACCCTGCTGATTTACGCCCTGATCGCGGTCCTGGCCGTCGTCGCGATCCTCGCGCTGCTGAGCCTGCTCAGACGGCGGCGGGCCCGGACACCCGAGGCGCCGGAGCCCGAGCCCGACGACAGCGAGACACTGCGCGATGTCGTGCAGGCCGGGCAGGCAGCGCTGCGATCCATCTCGGACGCGCGGCGGGCGATCATTGCCTGCTACGCGGCCATGGAAGGCGGCCTCGGCCGCGCCGGAGCCGAGCGCGGGGCGGCAGAGACCCCCGATGAACTGCTCGCCAGGATCTCCGCGGACGGGATGGTGCGCGGCGGGGGGGCGGCCCGGCTGACCAGGCTGTTCTACGAGGCCAGGTATTCCGAGCACGAGGTACCTGATGCCGCGCGGCAGGCTGCCCTGCATTCGCTGCAGGACATCGAGATCGAGCTGGACGAGCGCCGGCGTCACGCCAGCACGGCGGCGGCACCATGACAGGGAAGAGCACCGTCACCGGCACGAGCGAGACAGCCGACGGGTGGGCGGCAGCAGCGCCCGAGCTCGTGATCGCGGTAATCCTGGTCGTCGCGGTCACCGTAGCCGCGTGGGCATTCGAGGGGCCGGCCCTGGCCGGCATCGTGGTCGCGAGCGCGACGCTCGGCTTCCTCGGCCTCCTGCGGTACCTGCCGGCCACCGAGGAGCCGCCCGCGCCCGCCGCGGCCCCGGCCGCGCCGATGGGCACCGGCTATACGAGCATCGCGGGCCTGTGGCGCACGCGGACCCTGGTCAAGAACGCCACCGACAGCAAGGAATCTTACGATCGCGAGCTGCGCGTTGCCTTGCAAGACCTGCTCGCCGCTCGGCTTGCCGAGCGGCATGGCATCAGCCTGTTCGACGAGCCCGCCGCGGCCCGGCGCCTGCTCACGAGCAAGCGCGGCCGCATCACCTGGGAATGGCTCGACCCCGGCCGGTCCACCGGGCCAGCGGTCAGCGCCGGAATCCCGCCTCGGACGCTTGCTGCCATCCTCGACCAACTGGAGCAACTGTGAACGACCTGACCAGCACGCCAGCCCAGACCGCGCAGCGATGCTCGGCGGTGCTGACGGAGATCGAGCGCGCGGTTGTCGGCCACCGCCGCGGCCTGGAAATGGTCCTGATCGGCATCCTTGCAGGCGGGCACGTGCTGCTCGAGGACCTGCCGGGACTGGGCAAGACGCTGATCGCCCGCTCCTTCGCCACCGCGCTCGGCCTGGACTTCGCCCGCATTCAGTTCACCCCCGACCTGCTCCCCTCGGATGTCGTCGGAGCGCCACTGTATGACCAGCGCACGGCCGAGATGGTGTACCGGCCGGGGCCGGTCTTCACCCAGCTGCTGCTTGCCGACGAGATCAACAGGACGCCGCCCAAGACGCAGGCCGCTCTGCTGGAGGCGATGGGCGAGGGCCAGGTCAGCATGGACGGCATAACCAGGCCCCTGCCGCAGCCGTTCGTGGTGCTGGCGACCGACAACCCGATCGAGTACGAGGGCACCTACGAGCTGCCGGAGGCGCAGCTGGACCGGTTCCTGATCCGGCTGAGCCTGGGCTACCTGGAGGCGTCCGACGAGACCGCGATGCTGCAGCGCCGGATCGACAGGCAGCGGGAGCAGGCACAGCTGCAGCCGGTCACCAGCGCGGCCGAACTGCTGGCGATGCGCGGCTCGCTGGAACAGGTCGAGATCGCACCTGACCTGCTCGACTACGTCGTCGCCATCGTCCGGGCGACCCGCTCGCACCGCCAGATCCAGGTGGGCGCCAGCCCGCGCGGCGGGCTCGCGCTGGTCCAGCTGAGCCGCGGGCAGGCCATACTCAAGGGCCGCGACTACGTCATTCCCGATGACATCAAGAACATCGCGGTGCCGGCGCTCGCACACCGGATAACGCTGCGGCCT
>JASHOV010000500.1 GCA_030038495.1 Streptosporangiaceae bacterium | reverse complement strand
TCGTCGCCAGCAGCCCTAATGCCGCGACGCGTAAGCGGGGGACGAGAGAGTATCGGGACATCGCGGCCTCCTGCGCTGCTTTGGACCGAACAGTACCGCAGCGGCGGGCGATAACCAGATGCAACGGATTTGACGCGCGGCCAATAATTACCGCGTGGACGTCGACGCCTTTATTCGCGACGGTTACGTGGCCGTTCGCGGTGCCGTCGACCAGGAGACCGTCACGGCCTGCCGGGAGCTGATCTGGGCGGCGATGGCGCAGCGTGGCGTCCGGCGTGGCGACCGCGCCACCTGGCCGGTTTACCTCGAGATGGATGACGTGGTCGCGGCGCCGTTCGCCGCCGCGGGCTCGGCCCCGGCGCTGGTCGCCGCCTACGACGAGCTGATCGGCCTGGCTGAGACTGGGCTGGCTGAGACTGGGCTGGCTATCGGCGCAGGCTCGCTAGGCCGCCGTCCACCGGGATGACCGCGCCGGTGAGGTAACGGCCCGCACGGGATGCCAGGAAGATGGCCGTGCCGGCCATGTCGTCGGGCTCGCCCACCCGGCCGAGCGGTACGTTTGCCGCGATTGCAGCGCGGGTCTGCGGATCGTCGAGCGCGAACGCCATCATCTTGCTGTCGAAAGGGCCCGGCGCGATCGCGTTGACCGTGATGGACTCCCGCGCCAGCTTGCTGGCCAGATGCCGGGTCAGCATGTGCACCCCGGCCTTGGTCGTGCTGTAGGCGTAGGTCTCCATCGCGGGTATCCCGAGACCGTCGATCGACCCGATGTTGATCACCCTGGCCGGGTCGTCAGAGGTCGCGGCCGCACGTAGCAGCGGCAGGCTCAGCACGGTCAGGTGGAACAGGCCCTTGACGTTGATGGCCCAGAGCTTGTCGAACGCCTCAAGCGGATAATCCTCCAGCGGCGCGCCCCAGCTCGCGCCCGCGTTGTTGACCAGGATGTGCAGCCGGTCCTCGCGCTCGCCCAGCCGCCGCACCAGCCTGGCGGCGGCCTCGGGGTCGGCCAGGTTCAGCGGCACCGAGATGCACTCGCCGAACTGCGACAGCTCGGCCGCCTTCGCATCGCACGCCTCGGCCTTGCGGGCCGTGATATAGACGCGGCACCCCGCCCGGACCAGCCCGGCGGCGATCATGGCGCCGATCCCGCGGGAGCCGCCGGTCACGACGGCCACCTTGCCCGACACCGAGAACAGGTCTACGGGCGTCTGTGTGCCTGCGCTGCCGTCTGCTGTCACGCCGCGCTCCCCTCACAAGAGATTAGTCAGGCACCGAATCATGCCAGGCGACTTGTCAGCTTTGACACGCAACTCTGGCGGTTAGCGCCGCGCGTATCGGCGGGCTGACCGGGATTGCGTGCGCCTGACGACCGATTAAGAGCCGTGGCGCTGTTATGAGGCCAGGGTCGATGCGGCTCCGTCCGGCTGGCTGGGGAAACTGACCCGGATCTGCAGGCCGCCGCCAGGGCGAGCGTGCGCGGCGACGTCGGCGCCGTGAGCGGTCGCGACGGCGGCCACGATGGACAGGCCAAGTCCGTGCCCGTTGCCGTTGCTGTTGCGGACAGCGAGCCGCTGGAATGGCTGGAAGAGCCGGCTGACCTGCTCGTCAGGAATCAGCGGCCCGGTGTTGGCTACGGTCAGGACGGCGCGGCCGTTGCTGGCACCGGTGGTGATGTCGATGGTGCCGGCCGGGGTGTTGTGCTGGATCGCGTTGTCCAGGAGGTTGGCTGTCAGCCGCTCGATCAGGTCGGGGTCGCCGCACAGGGGGGCGGGGCTGAGCGAGGTCTGGAGGTGCAGTCGCCGCTGTTGGATCCGGGCGCGGGCGGTGCTCAGCCGGGCGGTCGTTACCTCGGACAGGTCTACCGGCTCGTGCCGACTGGTGCCGGCCTGGCTGGCGGCCAGGGTGAGCAGGGCTTCCAGAATGCGTTCTTGCTGCTGGCCGGATGCGAGCAGCTCCTGGCCGCGGGAGCGCCACTGCTCGATGGTGGTCCTGGGGTTGCGCAGCGCCACCTGGAGCAGGGTGCGGTCCAGGGTCAGCGGGGTACGCAATTCGTGCGAGGCGTTGGCGACAAAAGTGCGCTGGGCGGTGAAGGAGGCTTCCAGGCGGGCAAGCAGGCCGTCGAGGGTGTCGGCGAGCTCCTTGAACTCATCGTCAGGCCCGGCCAGGGCGAGGCGCTCGTGCAGGCTGGTAGCCGAGATCCGGCGGGCGGTGGCCGTGATGGTGCGCAGCGGCCGCAGCACCCGCCCGGCGACCAGCCAGCCGAGCGCGAATGCCAGCGCGGCCATCACCGCCAGGGCGATCGCGGACTGGTCGGCGAGCGCATGCAGGTCGAGCCTCTGCCGGATCAGCGCGCCCCGTTCGATCTGGCACCAGCTGGCGGGCGTGCTCTTGCTGCACCAGACGCTCCGCACAGCCGGGAGAATCTGCTCGCCCGCCGTGGCGCGGTCGAACAGCCAGTAGGTGAATCCGAGCAGGCCGGCGCCGGCGACGGTGAACAGGCAGCCATACAGCACGGTCAGGCGCAATCGCGCGGTCGGGCGGGGCAGGCGGAGCCGGGACGCCGGGGCGGGAAGTTGGCTGGCCAGGCCGGTCATGGTGTCGCGCCGATCCGGTAGCCGCCCTCGCGGACGGTCTGGATGAGCGGCGGGTCGCCCAGCTTGGCCCGCAGCCGCCCGATGGTGGTCTTGACCGTGGTGGTGAACGAGTCGGCGTTTTCGTCCCAGGCCCGTTCCAGCAACTCCTCGGCGGTCACCAGCGCGCCGCCCGCGGCGAGCAGGCTCTCCAGCACCGCGAACTCCTTCGGGGTGAGCGCCAGCCGCCGGCCGGCTCGGATGGCGACCCGCCGGGCGGGGTCTACCGACAGGTCGCCGTGAGTGAGGGTCGGGGGCAGCGGGGCAACCGCGCGGCGGGCCAGCGCCCGGATCCGGGCGACCAGCTCGGCGAAGTCGAACGGCTTCGGCAGGTAGTCGTCTGCGCCCAGGCCGAGGCCCTCGACCCGGTCACCGATCGTGCTGGCGGCGGTCAGCATCAGCATCCGGCTCGGGCACCGGCCCGCGGCCAGCACCCTGCATACCTCATCGCCGTGCAGGCCGGGCAGGTCCCGGTCCAGCACGATCACGTCGTAGCGGGTCAGGGCGGCGTGGTCGAGCGCGTCGTTCCCGCCGAACACCACGTCGACGGCCATGCCCTCCTCGCGCAGCCCCGCCGCAATCGCCTCGGCGAGCCGCTCGTGATCTTCTGCGATCAGCACCCTCATCGTGTTTCCCCTGTCCGTGCCCTCTGTCCGCGCGCAGGTCAGACGGCCGGTGCTGCCAGGATGCCAGGCCGAAGGTGACATTCAGGTCACAGCCTCTGTGACCGTCCTGTCACCCGCGCCGGGCTACACCTGGCGGAAGCGGCCGTTCCCTTCTGAGCCGCGGCTTGCGAGGCATCGGAGGATCTCGTGACTGAAGTTGACTTCCCGGCCATGGGGAGCGGCCGGGATGAGGTCGGCGGGCGGCAGGCGGTGCGCCGGTCGCCGCTGGCCCGTCGGCGGCGGGTGCTGCTCGGGGTGGGTATCGCGGCGGGGTTGCTGGCTGTGGGCGGGCTGATCGGCGCGTCGTTCGTGAAGTCGCCGCAGCAGCTGGCGGCGGATACCGGGGCCCCGCCGCCGACGGTGACCACGGCCACGGTCGTCTCGCAGGTAGTGACCTCGTCGGTACAGATGCGCGGCGTCGTATACCCGTCGGTGCAGTACGACGTGTACGTCAGCGCCCCTTCGTCGGAGTCGTCGTCGACGGGCGCGGTGTACATATCGAAGCTGGAGGTCGCTGTCGGCGACACGATCCGCAACGGCGAGCAGCTCGCGGAGCTCGACGGCGAGCCGCTGTTCGCGCTGGCCGGCCCGGTGCCGGCGTGGCGGGACCTGATCCCGGGGGAGAGCGGCCCGGACGTGACCGAGCTGCAGAACGCCCTGGCCTCGCTCGGGTTCTACGACGGCGGGGACACCGCCGGGTACTTCGGGGCCGCGACGCAGGACGCGGTGGCGGCGTACTACGGGCATCTCGGCTACACCCCGCCGTCCTCGGGCGGGGTGCCGGCGACTGATGTGGTGTTCCTGCCGTCGCTGCCCGCGACGGTGGTCGCGGTGAACGGCGCGCCCGGCGAGCAGCCCGGCCAGCCCTTCCTCGAACTCGCCGCCCGCGGATCGCTGGCTCTGACCGGCGAGCTGCCGCCGGCCTACGCCGGCCAGGTGAAGTCCGGCCTGAAGGTGACGGTCTACGACGAGGTGACCGGCATCCGCGCCACCGGCGCCGTGGCGGGCCTGGGCCCGGCGACCGCCATAGTGCCGACCGGGACGGTGGTGGACATCGGCAGCGGTGCGGGCGCGGCGACCTCAGCCGCGTCCGCCGGCTCGACCGGCTCGACCGGCTCTAGCGGTTCGGGCGGTTCGGACGATTCGGGCGGCTCGGGCGCGGCGACCTTCATTCCGCTGGTCGTGCGGCCGTCCGCGCCGCTGGCCGCGGCGCTGAACGGCGAGAACGTCCTGGTCACGGTGCAGACCGGCCAGACCGAGGGGCCGGTGCTCACGGTCCCGGTTGCCGCGATCGTCACCAGCGCGTCCGGCACGAGCTACGTCACCGTGGTGGGCGCTCACGGCCGGCAGACCGACGTGCCGGTGACGCCGGGCATCTCCGAGAACGGCTACGTCCAGGTGACCCCGGCGAAGTCCGGCGCGCTCACGACCGGCGACCGCGTGGTGGTGAGCGGCTGATGACGACGCCAGTGATCGAGCTGCGGGGCCTGGCCCGCACCTATCCCGGCCCGCCGCCGGTGCGCGCGCTGCGTCCGGCCAGCCTGGCCATCAAGGCGGGCGACTACGTGGCGGTGACCGGGCCGTCCGGGTCGGGCAAGTCGACGCTGCTGCACCTGCTCGGCCTGCTCGATACCCCGACCGCGGGCAGCTACCTGCTGGACGGCCTGGACAC
>JASHOV010000049.1 GCA_030038495.1 Streptosporangiaceae bacterium | reverse complement strand
CAGGGCGGGCGCGCTCGGGCGGTTGACCGTCGAGCGCGCCGACGGCGCGGGCGTCTACGACTCGCCGCTCGCGCGGGCGCTGGAGTCGGCAGGCTTCCGGCCCACGCCCAAGGGCCTGCGGATGCGCGGATAATGCCCGTCCTTAGCCGGGACGTCATCGGGCAGCGAGATCGGCATGCCGCGATAGGAGGCAGACGCGGCTGGCAGACTGGCCGCCATGACCGAAGAACTCGCCGCGTCGATCGCACTCATGCCGTTTGCCGGGCGGCTCGGCATGAAGCTCGAGGAAGCCGGCCCGGATCGCGTGATCGCGACCCTGGACTGGGACCCGGAGCTCTGCACGACGGCCGGGATCATGCACGGTGGCGCGCTCATGACCCTGGCCGACACGGCCGGCGCCCTGGTGGCCTTCCTCGGCCTCCCCGAGGGCAGCACGACGGCCACCATCAGCTCGACCACGCAGATGTTCCGTCCGGTCAGCGCCGGAACGGTGCGCGCCGAGGCGCTGCCACTGCATCGCGGCCGCACGGTAGTCACGGTCCAGACCAGCCTGCGTGACTCGCAGGACCGTCTCGTCGCCCAGACGACGCAGATCCAGGCGGTCAGGCCCGGCAGATCCTAGGGAAAGTTGCCGCCGAGTATGCCGCCGATCCCGCCGCCCATGGCCCCGCCCATGCCGCCGCCCATGCCGAAGCCCTCGTGGTGCTCCTGACGCTCCCGCTCCGCGTGGATGGCCTCGATGGCCAGTACCAGCGTCAGCCCGAACACCTGGTTCTCGTTGTCGGCGACCTCGACCGCGAACTTCTCCCGCAGCGAGAACTGGCGCACCATTCGGGCTACCGGCATGCCGTCGCGGCTGATCGTGTAGTCGCCCCCGGCAAAGTGACCGCGGGCGTTGAGTACCCCGTAGGCAGACTCGATGTCGTACTTGTCGCCGAAGATACCCGCGTGCCGGACCTGGGCGACGCGCTGGCCGCCCACGTAGACCTCGTGCGTGTCGCTGAGCATGTGCTTGCGGATGTCGGCGACTTCCTGACCGTAGGTGTCGTGCAGAGTGATCTGCGAGCCGAGGTGACCCCGGGCCTCGAACTGCGGCGCGCCGGACCCGTCGGTGATCTCGAACCGCTCCATCAGCGACCACTTGCTCGCCATGACATATTGCATGCTCGAACTCTCCCTTACCGCACATCTCGGTGCAACCCGGAGCGGCGAAAACGCCAGGCGCCGCGGGGTTCAGGCGGGCTCGGCGACGGAGTCGAGCAGTTCCGCCCGGGCCTGGTCGACGGCGGCCAGGATCGCCCCGCGCAGCACCGGATTGCCAGTGACGGCGGTCGGCACCACGTGCGGCTTAGCCAGGCAGAAGCGGCCGACGTCCGATGCCACCCGGCTCGCCAGCTCGACCCCGCCCGCGCGTCCGACGTCACCGCCGAGCACGACCAGTCCCGGATCGAGTACCACGGCGATCGAGGCCACGCCGGTGGCGACCCGAACCGCGAGCTCGCACAGGAAGTCGGCACCGCGCTGCTGCCCGGCCTCCGTCGCGGTGACCGCCGCCGCCACGGCCGCGGCGGCCGTCGGAGCCGCGAAGCCGTACTCGGCGGCCAGCGGCAGCACGGCCTGCGCGCCGACCAGGCGCTGGAAAGCCCCGGTCGCTGGCTGCGTGAGGTCCAGGTCCTCCGGCAGTGGCATGCCCGGCACCGGGAGATAACCGATCTCGCCCGCCGCGCCGCCGACGCCTCGGTGCACGCGGCCGCCGAGTATCGTGGCCAGGCCCAGGCCGACGCCGATCCAGACCAGCACGAAGTCGTCCACGCCGATGGCAGCGCCGACCGATCGCTCGGCCATGGCGGCCAGGTTGACGTCGTTCTCCAGCGTGACCGGACGGTGCAGGTCGTTGCGCAGCGAATCGAGCACGCCCTCGTGCCACGCGGGCAGGTTGACCGCCAGCAGGGGGTCGCCGGTGCGCGGATCGAACACGCCGGGTGTCCCGATCACAAACGCCCGCAGCGCTTCCGGGGCCACGCCCGCGCTTTCGCAGGCGGCCATCACGGCCCCGCGAACGAGCGGGACCGGATCCTCGGCGTCGGCGGGGTGGACGGAGATCTGGGTGACCACGGTCCCGGTGACATCGGCCACGCCCGCGCTGATCTCGTGCTGCTCGACGTGCAGGGCGGCGACGTAGGCGCTGGAGGGGACTACCGCGTACAAGGCCGCATTCGGACCGCGGCCGCCCGCCTGCTCGCCCGCGACGGCCACCAGGCCGCGATCCTCAAGCCGTGCGAGAAGCTGCGACGCCGTGACCTTCGACAGCCCGGTGTGCTCACCGAGCTGCGCCCTGGTCATCGGCCCGCCGTTGAGCAGCAACTCAAGCGCGGACCGGTCGTTCAGTTCCCGCAACAGGCTCGGCGTTCCCGGCCGTCGCTGCATGCGTTACCCTCCCCTGGCCTGGCCTGCCTGGCCCTCGCCGATGAGTCTGCCCTGACGTCCTTGCGGGCGCGAGACCACCGCCCGCACGGGACTGTGTCTCAATATGGCAACGGACTCTATCTTATAGGAAAGTTTCCTGTTAGTTTCTCCGGCATACACCGTCGGGATCCGACCCTGGCAGGCACTATGGCGAGCCTAGCTGCGTAAACCAGCGAAAACTCACCATCTAACGTAGGTGCCACCGCTAGGCGCAGGCCCGGCCGGAGGCGTCCGCCCGGAGGACGTCACTCCGCGACATGACAGCCGGGAAGGGAGATCGGGCAGTGACATTTACCAGATCGGCGACCGCGGTTGGAGCGGCCGTCGCGCTCGCGGCAGCGGCTGCGGGCATCACGGGCTGCGGCTCCAGCAGCCCGTCAAAGTCGTCCTCTTCCGCGTCCATACCGGCCAAGCTGGTCATATGGCGCATGGGCAATGCCGTCCCCTCTCAGGAGACCTGGCTGGACGGCGTGGTCGCGCAGTGGAAGAAGGCAGACCCCCAGTACAAGAACACCAAGGTGGTCACGGACTGGATTCCGTGGACGGACAACGGCACCGACTGGACTAACGCGCTCACCAGCGGCAAGGGCGGCCCGGACATCACCGAAATGGGCAACACCGAGACGCCGGGCCTGGCCGCGCAGGGCGCGCTCGCTAACATCACCAGCGACGTGAAGAGCTGGTCCAACGGCTCGCAGCTCATCCCCGGCAACCTGGCCAACGACACGGTCAACGGGCAGAACTACGGTGTGCCGTGGTTCGGTGGCGTCCGGGGCATCTGGTACAACAAGGACCAGTTCGCGGCCGCGGGCATCACCTCGACGCCGACCACCTGGGCGGAGCTGGTCAGCGACGCCCAGGCGCTGATGAAGAAGTATCCGGGCACCTATGGCATCGGCGCCCCGACCGACTACACCGACGCGATCGTCAGCTTCATCTGGGGCGCTGGCGGCCAGGTGGCAGTCCAGCAGAACGGCAAGTGGGTGGCGGAGCTCACCTCGCCCGCATCCGAGGCCGGGATCAAGTTCTACGCCGACCTGCTGCTCACCGACCACGTCTCCTCGTCCAAGTACATCGGCGAGACCGAGCTCGGCGCCCCGGGCGCGAGCGGCGCCGGCGGCACCGACGAGGACTTCGCCCTCGGCAAGCTCGACATGTACATCGACGGCCCGTGGGCCGAGTCTTCGCTCGAATCCGTAAGCACGAAGAACGAGGCGCAGTGGGCATCGTTCCCGATCCCGAGCGAGAACGGCCCGAACCCGGCGCCCGCGTTCGCCGGCGGCTCGGACCTCGGCGTGTGGATCAACAGCAAGTACAAGGCCGCCGACTGGAGCCTGATCTCGTTCATGGACAACACCGCGAACGCGACGGCATTCGCCAACTCGCAAGGTTTCTTCCCCGAGTTCACCTCGCAGCTGACCAGCCCGGCCTACGCGAACAGCCAGCTGCTGGCCGGCTTCGCCAAGGCCGCCGGTTACACGCAGATCTCGCCGCTCAACTCCAAGAACTGGGGCACCGCGGACACCAGCCAGTACAACATCATTCCGAACATGATGAAGGCGCTGGAGTCTGGCGCGAACTTCCAGTCCACGGTGAGCACTGCGAACACCGAGCTGCAGAACGTGCTGAACACCGGCACAGAGACCGGCTGATCGGCCACTGACGCGACCTGGCCGGCCTGCTCGGCGGGGGGTTGCGGGGGTCGTCCCCCGCAGCCTGCACCGCGCGGGCCGGCCAGGAAGCCAGGCGGTGTGCTCGCCCTGGCCGAGAGGAGTGACCAGACAGATGGCCGAGACAATCCAGCACGGGCCAGCCGCGCTGCCCCGCGGGCGAGCCGGCGGGCCGGGACCATTCCGACAGCGACTGGCAGCCTTCGTCCGCCGGCACAAGCTGGCCCCGTACCTGATGCTGCTGCCGGCCCTGGCCGGGATCGGGTTCGTCATCCTCTGGCCACTCGTCCAGATGGGCATCTTCTCGTTCCAGAACTACGGCATCCCGCAGATCGACGGCTCCATGCCCATCACCTGGGTGGGCTTCGCCAACTTCACCAATACCTTCCGCGACCCGGAGTTCTGGCTGTCGCTGCGCGTCAGCGTGCTGTTCGCGCTCGTCGTGGTGCCCGCCACGCTGATCGTCGGCACGATCGTCGGGCTGCTGCTTAACCGGCTCGGAAAGAAGATGTCGATGTTCGTCAGCACGTCGGCACTGCTCGCCTGGGCCACCCCGCCGGTATCGGCTTCCGTCCTGTTCTTCTGGATGTTCAGCCCCGACGGCGGGCTCGTTGACTGGACGCTGGCCCGGATGCCGCACTGGCTGGTCGGTAACACCGACTGGGCCACCTACAACTGGGCGACCACCAGTGCGCTGCCGGCCTACACGATGATCGCGCTGCTGGTGGTCTGGCAGGCGTTCCCGTTTGTCGGCATCACGGTCCTGGCCGGGCTGAAGACGATTCCGGCCGAGCTCAACGAGGCTGCCAGGGTCGACGGCGCGAGCCCGTGGC
>JASHOV010000048.1 GCA_030038495.1 Streptosporangiaceae bacterium | reverse complement strand
GCGCTGGTTCAGCAGTCGTTCGTGCACGGCTACACGGTCGGCTTCTGGTGGACCGCGGGCATCTTCGCCCTCGGTGCCGTTGTGTGCGGGACGCTGCTGCGGCGGGGGCCTCTGTACCCGCGGCGGGCCCGCACCGAGGCTCCGGCCCAGGTCACGGAACCGGAGGCGGCACCCCGGTGAATTCTGGCGCCGGCCGGCAGGCAGTCGCCGGGTGGCAGGCTGGCGCCGGCTGGCAGGCTGGCGCCGGCCGGGCTATGCCTGTCCGGGAGTCACCGTGCATACCACCGCATGCACCTGCTGGGCCAGGTTCTCCACCGCCTTGGTCAGCTCGATGTTCTGCGCTAGCAGGTCCTTGAGCTCGCTGGTCATCGTGGTGTTCTGCGCCAGTGCGACGCCGAGCCTGTTCTCCACCTCGACGATCTGGTCGTCCTGCTGACCGAGCCGCGCGAGGGTCATATCCAGGTTCCGCTCGCTGCGGTTCGACGCGGCCGCCACCAGGAAGCCGATGAACAGTTCCGCGACGGTCGTGATCAGGTTCAGGGGGAAGTTGAATCCCTGGCTGGTGAACCAGTGGGGCAGCCATGTTCCGCCTGCTATGTGCGGGCCGCCAAAAGCGAAGACGGCCGTCCAGGCGATCACGGCGATCAGCCAGATCATGATGTTGGTGGGGCGTCCCATCGCTGCGGATACATAGTCCGCGACTTTAAGGAAGGCTGACTCTCGCTCCGGGGCGCTGGCAGGCACCACGGGAGCAGCGGGCACAGTGGTCACAGCGGATCCTTTCCAACGGCAGTCGACAGCACGAACCGTACCGGAACACCCGCAAACAGCGGGCTCAGTGCCGCTGAAGATCGCCGAAGGAACTAACCGGTGATCCGCTCGCGTGCGATGATCGCGGGCGCCGGCCTGTCGGCAAGTTGATTCAGCAGCACCTGCGCGGCGTCGCGGAGGCCTGGGTGCGGGACAGCCTCCAGCGCCTTGCGGGCGCCGCGGAACGTGCCGGTCGTAGCCGCGGCGGCGCTCACGCACAGGGCGGCCATGCGCTGGAGACCCCCGGATGCTTCCGCCAGCGCGCAGGCGCGCTCGGCGACGGCGGCGTTCGTAATGGTCACCTTGTCCTCCTCATCGCGTACGCAATCGATGAGCAACAAGCGTCGCGAGCGACTGTGACCTTCGAGGGACGTGTCAGTGACGTGTTGGAACCTCAGTGCCTCCATGGGGCTGCGCCAACTCCGCCACTCCCCCAGTGATAGGCCACTTGCGGGCGCCTCAACTCTGCGTGCGGCAGGCCCGCGAACCGGGATGCCAGGTGGCCGGTCTCCGCTTGACGTGCCTGACGCCAAGCGTAATATCATAATGATATCAATTTCGGGAGACACGACATCGGCGTGGCGGCCAGGCCACGGCCCGCGTCACCGATCCGATCCACCCGGACCGGCTGAGGGAGTCACAGTGGATTCGTTTGCGGGGAAGCTCGCAGTGGTGACTGGCGGTGGCTCGGGGATGGGCCGTGAGCTTGTCAGCCAGCTCGCGGCGCAGGGATGCTCGGTCGCGACGTGCGACTGGCACGAGGATGCCGTCGGACAGTCCGCGGCCATGGCGCAGGCCGGCGCCGCGCCGGGCGTGCGGGTCACCGCTCATGCCTGCGACGTCTCCGACGAGGCGCAGGTACTGCGATTCCGCGACGAGTTGCTTGAGTGGCACTCCCGCGAGCACGTCGACCTGGTTTTCAGCAACGCTGGCATCGGCGGCGGCGGCAGCTTCGTGACCGACAGCAGGGAGGAGTGGGAGCGCACGTTCGCCGTCGACTGGCAGGGTGTGTATTACTGCGCCCGCGCGTTCCTGCCGTTGCTGATTGCCAGCGGTGACGGCGTTCTGGTCAACACCAGCAGCGTGAACGGCTTCTGGGCGGCACTGGGCCCGGGCCTGCCGAACACCGCCTATGCCACGGCCAAGTTCGCCATCAAGGGCTTCTCCGAGGCGCTCATCGAAGACCTGCGCACCAACGCGCCCGGTGTACGGGTCGCCGTAGTGATGCCGGGGCACGTGGGCACCGACATTATCGCCAACAGCATCCGCGCCCGCGGTCTGCCGGAACCGGAGGCCATGACCGACGCCCAGCTGGCCGATCTGATCCCCCCCGATGCGCGGGCCAAGCTGATCGAAGCCGGCGCGCTGCCCGAGTGCGCGTCCGCCGAGGACATGCGCCAGATGCTGACCAGGGGGAACGCGGACTTCCGGGACAAGGCGCCGCTCAGCGCGGCGCAGGCGGCGGCCATCATCCTGGACGGCGTTCGCGCCGGTACCTGGCGGATCCTGGTCGGCGAGGACGCCAAGATGATCGACGCCGCGGTACGCGCCAAACCCGAGACCGCTTACGACTACGCCGAGCTGTTCAGCGGGCTGGCGGGAGCGGCAGCGGCAGCGGCAGAAAAGCCTGACCGGTAGCGGCACGCGGGCAAGGCGGCAGGGTCTCGACAGGGCGAGCAGGACCGGACTACTATGCGGTGCATGGTAGATGGCGAGGCCAGTAACCTGGTCGCCCAGATGAGGCGGGGCGTTCTCCCGTTCTGTGTACTCGCCATGCTCGGGGACCGCGAGCGGTACGGGTTCGAACTGGTCCGCGCGCTGGCCTCAGTGGACGGGCTGGTCACCGGCGAGGGCACCATCTACCCGCTGCTGGCGCGGCTGCGACGACAGGGCCTGGTAGAGACCACGTGGCAGGAATCCGATGCCGGGCCGCCACGCCGCTATTACCGGCTGGCACCGTCCGGGCGGACGACGCTTGCCGAGTTCACCGGGTCCTGGGCTCTGTTTCGGGACAGCGTGGACAACCTGCTGCACGTGGGCGAGAAGGGCGGAACCTAATGAACGACGACGACCTAGTCGCCGGGTATCTTGGGCGGCTCGTCCGCGCGGCGCGCCCGCTCCCGGCGGACCGGCGGGCGGAGCTAATCGATGAGATCGCCGATCACATCGAGGAAGCCCGCGCGGCGAGCGCAGCGTCAGGACAGGGCATCTCGGACTTGCTCCTCCGGCTCGGCGAGCCGGAGGACATTGCCGCGGCTGCAAGCGACTCACCGGGCGACTTTCCCCGCTCTGCCGAGCAGCCTGCTTACCCGGCCATGCGGTCCTCGGCTGCAGCCGGGCCACGCCGGCCGCGTTGGCTTGACCTGGCCGCGGTACTGCTCACGCTAGGCAGCGTGCTGTTGTCTGCGGTCAGTTTCGTGCTCGCGCTGCTCGGCTGGGCGGTGGGCATTGTGATGCTGCTGCTGTCGCCGCGATGGCCGAGCCGCGCAAAAGTGCTTGGCGCCGTCACCGGCACGCTGGCACTGGTGTGCTTCGGCGAACTGCTCAGCTCATTCGCCAAAGAATGGAACCGCTTCTACTGGCAGCCGGCCGGTCCCTTCGGCTGGCAGGCCAACCCTGGCATTTTCGTCTCGGCGGTCCTGGTAACCGGTGCCGTCGTGGCGGCCACTCTGGTGGGTGTTCGGCTTCTGCGATATCCGGTCTCCCAGCCCGGCGAAACCAGCCAGGCCACGCCCGCGCGGCTGGCCGCCGGCGGAGCACCGTCGCCCGTAGCTCCCGAGCCGCCGGCGGCGTCAGTTCGGGCGAGGTGACAGCCTGCCACGACTTGACTGAGGATGTGCGCACCCCCCCCGCGAACGCGAGGGCGCACGATTTTCCCGCGTGCGCTTGCGAGTCCTGCCGTCGGCCATTTTCGTGGCCAAGAACTGAGCCGAATCTCGACGTCGAGATAGTCCTGACAGTAACGAGCGAGCGCATTTCCGCAGGTCAAACATGGCGGAGGATAAGAGATTCGAACTCTTGAGGGGTTGCCCCCAACACGCTTTCCAACACTGCTGATCCGTGTCCACCACGGTCCGCCACGGTCCGCGACCTGCGTGAACCTCATGCGCGTGGCCGTCCGCGAACCGTGCTGTACGGAGGTGAATGAGACTAGAAGTGAGACTAAGCAGGCGGCGTGCCAGCGACCGCGCGAGTGCCCTGCCGTGGCGTGCGCGGCGTGCGCGGATAGGTGCTTTCTCCGGCCCCCAGCCTGGCGCCCGTACCGGCCGACCCAGGGAGCGGGCAGCGGACCCCTCTGATCAGCAGGGAGCAAGCCCATGCCCATGGCATAGAGCGGCCGAGGCGTCTTTCAGGATCCGAGCTGACCCTGACCGAGCCGTCCGACCTGACTCTCGCCGATCGCATCCCGACCCCGGCACCCTCATCGGCGGGATGGGGGAGGTTCTTCCGCAGCTTCCGGCCGCCATCCCGGAACTGGTCGGCGCCCTCAGCCGGATGCTGCCCGAGGAACTGGACATGGAGGCCGGCCGATGAAGTGAAGGCAGCATTGGGGATGTCTTGGCTCACGATCATGGACTCGTGGCGGGCTCGTTGCCCTGATCTGCGGGTGCGCAGCTGGTGACGGGCAAAGTTGACAAAATCCCAGGCAGGAGCAGGTTCAGACAGCCGGCCGCAATCTCACGAGCTTGTAGTTGAGGTGACGAAAGAAGTTGAGCCGTATCGCCTGAAAGAGGTCAGCGCCTCCAGGCGGCTACTAGTCGGCTGCTCAGGGAAATCAAACGCCGCACCGTCAAGTCTG
This sequence comes from Streptosporangiaceae bacterium, assembly GCA_030038495.1. Classification (GTDB taxonomy): domain Bacteria; phylum Actinomycetota; class Actinomycetes; order Streptosporangiales; family Streptosporangiaceae; genus JAJYUU01. The sequence continues at coordinate 4,562 of JASHOV010000048.1, read as the reverse complement.
CCCGGAGAAACTCGGCCGATCGCCTACCAGCTCACCACGGGCGCGCCTTATTCAACAATTGACGCACAGGTGTTTCGGAGACCTGAGGCGTGACCGAGTTCTGTAGCTCACTAGAGCTACAGCGCGGTACACTTGAACTGACCGAAGGAGGCTGCCTTGGCTGCAAGCACATCGTTCAGGATCAGCGAGGCCACCAGGGATCGCCTTGCCTCTCATGCTGCTCGGGAGGGCACGACTGCCACCACGCTGCTTGACCAGCTCATAGTGGAGGGGGTAGAGCAGCGGGACTACCCAGGGATCGGCTTCCGCGGGCCCGCCCATGAGCGCCGGGCGGCACTCGCCGGCGGGCCCGACGTCTGGGAGGTCGTCGCGCGCCTGCAGGAACTCGATGGCCCGGAGGAGGAACGCATCAGCCTGCTGGCCGAGGAGACCGAGTTGCACCCGCGGCTTATCCGGCTGGCGCTGGACTATGCCGCCGATCATCCCGACGACGTCCTAGCCCGGATCCAGCGCAACCGCGCGATGGCGGAGCGCAGCCGCACCGCCTCGCGACGGCGCGAGGAACTGCTCCGGTGACAGCTTTCTTAGTCGATGAGATGTTCCCGCCGACCACGGCCGCGCTGCTGCGGGACAAGTATGGCTACGACGCGGTCCATGTCGCTGAGGTAGGACTCAAGGGTGCCGAGGACGCTCAGATCGCCGCGGCAGTGCGGGCCGAGGACCGCGCCGTCGTCACCGAGAATGTCGCCGACTTCGCCGCCGAGCGCGAGGTAGTGCTCCTGTTCGTCCTCAAGAAGAATCTGCCTGCAGGCAGTGCGCAGGCACCTGCACTGGCAGCTGCCCTGGACCGGTGGGCAAACCAGCACCCTGAGCCTTACCTTGGCCCGCACTGGCCGAGCGTGTAAGCGGCCTCTCCCATGCCGAGCCCGACGCCGAGACGAGCCCTAAGCTCGCCACTCGCGGCCCGCTGATCACGGCTCGGTGATGCGGTATCCGGCGCCTGGGATGGTCTGGATGATGTCCGGCTCTCCGAGTTTTCGTCGCAGCCGTCCGATCGTGACCTGCACTGTCTTGGTGAACGGGTCGGCGTTTTCATCCCAGACTTGCTCGAGGAGGTCTTCCGCGCTGAGCGCGCCAGGGGCTGCGTTCATGAGGGCTTCTAGGAGGGCGAACTCCTTGGCCGAGAGTTCTCGAGGCTGGCCATCTCGGGTGACGACGCGACGGAGCGGGTCCAGTTCGATTCCTGCCTGGCGCAGGACCCGGGGGTGCGCGGTGGGCTTGCGCCGGGCGAGGCCCCGGATCCGCAGCACGAGTTCGGGGAAGTGGAACGGCTTGGACAGATAGTCGTCGGCTCCGATGCCAAGGCCGGCCACCCGGTCGCCGGGCCTGTCGGCGGCGGTCAGCATGAGCACCATGGCCGGATCGGTGCCCGCGGTGATCATCCGGCAGATCGTGTCGCCGTGCAGACCGGGAAGATCACGATCGAGAACCACGACGTCGTATCGGTTCACTTCCAGCTTGGCGGCGGCGTCCAGGCCGTCGTAGGCGACATCGACGGCCATGGCCTGGTCGCGCAGCCCTTCGGCGATGTCGTCGGCGAGGCGCCGGACGTCCTCGACCACGAGCACCCTCACCGGAACGTTCCGTTGCGGCTAGCGGGACGTGGCTGAGGCAGCTCGATCCAGACCCGCAGGCCCCCGCCGGGTGCTGCCTGCAGGTCAAGCATGCCGCGATAGGCGGTAACGATGGCAGCGACGATAGAAAGCCCAAGTCCCACGCCATCGGCCGAGCCGGTACGCTCCGCGCCGAGGCGCCTGAACGGCTGCGCCAGCTGTGCGACCTGGCCAGGGCCAAGCACAGGACCTCCGTTTTCCACGATGAGACGAGCAGCAGAGGCATCGGATTCGGTGCTGACGTCGATGAAGCCGCCTGGCTGGTTGTGACGGATGGCGTTGCCGACGAGGTTGGCCACCATCCGGGCCAGGAGCGTCTGGCTCCCGGTGACGTCGGCGTCACCCAGCTGCAGCCGCACGGCCAGACCCATCTCCGCGATATCTGCTCCCTGGGCGTCGAGCGCACCGGAGACGACCTGCGGCAAGGAGACTGTGGTGAGATCTGTCATCACGCCCCGCTGGGCGCGGGCGAGCACGAGGAAGCTCTCGACGAGGCGGTCCGCCTGGTCGAGTCCTTCGCGGACCTTGCCGGCCAGTACGGAAGCGTCCTGCGACACCGGCGGGAACTTCGCCTCTGCTACGTCCAGTGAGGTGCGCATCATGGCCAGCGGGGTGCGCAGTTCGTGGGAGGCGCTGGCGACAAAGTTCCGCTGGGCGTCAAAGGCACCCTCCAGCCGCTCCAGAAGCTCGTCGATGGTGTCGCCCAGCTCCGTCAGCTCGTCCAGCGGTCCCGACAGCGAGAGGCGCTGGTGCAGGTTCTCCTCGGACATCTGCCTGGTCGTCGACGTGATGACCTGCAGCGGGCGCAGCACGCGTCCGGCGATGAGCCACCCCACCCAGATCGACAGCACTGCCACGACAATCAGGGCGATGCCGGAACGGATCAGCAGACCGTGCAGAAAGGCGTTCCGCTCCGCGGCCGCGGCGGCGTACAGGGCGTTCGCGCCGCAGCATCGACCGGGGAAGCTTTGCACCGGACCGTGAGACAGCGGGCCCGACGGGGGGAGCGGCTTCGTTAGAGGCAGACCGGCGACCAGCAGGTAGGTAATCGCGAGCAACGTCGCGCCACAGGCCAGGAACAGTCCCCCGTACAGGGCCGTCAGGCGCAGCCGCACGGTGCGGCGCTGCCCGCCACGAACCGACCACAGGTGACGTTTACGCAGGTAAGGCTGGCGGAGGATGCGAGATTCGAACTCGCGAGGGGTTGCCCCCAACACGCTTTCCAAGCGTGCGCCCTAGGCCACTAGGCGAATCCTCCGTCGGTAAGCCTACAGATAATCCGCAGGTGACCGCGCTCAGGTTCGGCGCGGCCCGTCCCGGCCTGACCGGAGGCGTCGGTCCGCCGGGGTGCTGGCGCCCCGGATACACTGGCTGACAGGCCCCCCGCACGGCGTTCATCCTGCTAACCCCCCCAGGGCCGGAAGGCAGCAAGGGTACGCGGGCTCTGTCGGGTGTGCGGGGGGTCCTATGCTTCCGGCAGGATGGGGTCATGGCAGGCGACTCCCCCCGATCTGACGCCACTGCGAACCCGTCCGACAGCCCGAGGACCGTGGCCGCTTCGGCCCCGGTGGCGCTCTACCGCAGGTACCGGCCAGGCAGCTTTGCCGAGGTCAAGGGCCAGGACCAGGTCACCGAGCCGCTCCGGCAGGCGCTGCGCAGCGGCCGCGTGCACCATGCCTACCTGTTCAGCGGCCCGCGCGGCTGCGGCAAGACCTCCAGCGCGAGGATCCTGGCCCGGTCGCTGAACTGCGAGCAGGGACCGACCCCCGACCCCTGCGGGGTCTGCGCCTCCTGCGTGGCGCTGGCGCCGGCGGGACCGGGCAGCATCGACGTCATCGAGATCGACGCGGCCTCGCACGGCGGCGTCGACGACGCCAGGGACCTGCGGGAACGCGCGTTCTACGCGCCGGTTTCCGGTCGCTACAAGATCTACATCATCGATGAGGCCCACATGGTCACCCGTGAGGGCTTCAACGCGCTGCTGAAGCTGGTCGAGGAACCGCCGCCGCACCTCAAGTTCGTCTTTGCCACCACCGAGCCGGAGAAGGTGATCCCGACCATCCGGTCCAGGACGCACCATTACCCGTTCCGGCTCATGCCGCCAGCCGTGCTCAGGGAGCTCCTGGAGCAGATCCTGGACAGCGAGGGCGTGACCTACGAGCCGGCCGTGCTGCCGGTCGTGATCCGGGCGGGCGCCGGATCGGCCCGCGACGCGCTGTCGGTGCTCGACCAGCTCATTGCCGGGTCGGACGCGGGTGGCCTGCGCTACGACCGGGCGATCGCGCTGCTCGGCTACACCGACGACCGGCTGCTGGACGAGGTGATCGAGGCGTTCGCGGCCGGCGACGGCGCGGCCGTGTTCCACGCGGTCGATCACGTCGTCGAGGCCGGGCACGATCCGCGCCGGTTTGCCGCCGATCTGCTCGACCGGCTGCGGGACCTGATCATCCTGCTAGCCGTCCCCGACGCCGGCTCGACCGGGCTGATCGAGGCGCCGGCGGACCGGGTCGAGCAGATGGCAGCCCAGGCCGGGAAGCTCGGCCAGGCCGCGCTGACCAGGGCAGCGGAGGTGATCAGCGCGGGGCTGGTGGAGATGCGCGGTGCTACCTCGCCCAGGCTGCTGCTCGAGCTCATGTGCGCGCAGGTACTGCTGCCCGCGGCCAGCGCAGGCAACGGGGCCCTGGCGGACCGGCTCGACCGGCTGGAACGGCGGCTGACCGACCAGGATGGGAACGAGGCACCGGCGCCCCGGCCATCGGCGAGGGGATCGGCGGAGGCTCCCGCAGCGCCGCCGGACCGGGCCGACCGGCGCCCGCCGCGCCCTGAACCAGAAGCCCGGCGGCCCGCGCCCCAGCCGGCCGCTGAGAACGGTCACACCGCTATAGCGCC
>JASHOV010000499.1 GCA_030038495.1 Streptosporangiaceae bacterium | reverse complement strand
AGCATCGGCGCGACCGGCAGGTTTCCGAGCAGCGTGAGCAGGCCGTTGCGCCGGTCGAGCAGCCTGGCCCGGCGGCCCACGGAAATCGGCCGGCGGCCCCTGGTGGCGGCGAGTGCGTGGTAGACGACCGCGTCGGTGATGACCCGGACCCGGAAGCCCGCGGCGTGTATGCGCCAGCACAGGTCGATGTCCTCGCCGAACAGGGCCATGCTTGGGTCGAACCCGCCGACCTGATCCCAGACGTCGCGGCGCACGAGCATTCCGGCGCTGCTGACCGCCAGCACGTCCCTGTCGCCGTCGTGCTGACCCTGGTCGACCTCGCGCGGCTCGATGCCGGTGGTGCGGCGGCCGACGGTGTCCAGCGTGATGCCGGTCTCGAGCACGACGTCCCGGTCGGTCCAGTCCATCAGCTTCGGGCCGAGCACTGCGGCGGTCGGAGTCTCCGCCGCCCCTCGCAGCAGCTGCTCCAGCGCGTCGGGAGCCGGCTCGCAGTCGTCGTGGAGCAGCCAGATCCACTCGGTCTGCTCCGCCCGGCCGCGGGCCGCGCCGCCGGCCGCGGTGCTGGCCGACGATGGCGGCGGCGCGCTGGCCGCCTTGTGCTGCAGCGCCCGGCGGACAGCGGTCGCGTAGCCGGTGGAGCGGTCCATGCCAAACACGGCAGCCTGGCCAAGCTTGCCCGCGAGGAGGGTGCCACTGCGGTCCCGGCTGCCGGTGTCAACCGCTACCATTCGCTGTACCGGCCTGGTCTGCTCCAGCAGGGCGTCGATCCCGTGCGTGAGCCACCCGGCGCCGTCGTGGCCGACGATGACCGCGGTCACGACGTGCTGAGAGTAAGTATCGTTTGGCGACAACGGATCCGCTTGCTGTCCAGGGGTTAGCTACCAGGGCCGAAGGAACCGGTGTCCCGTCTTGCCCCGGTGGGGGTACCCGTGAACAATACGCGAATCTGACCGGCCCGGATGGCCAGTCCGCACCCCCCGGCTACACCGCCTGGCGGCGCAGCCTGCGCCGCTCGCGCTCGGAGAGACCGCCCCAGATGCCGAAGCGCTCGTCATGCTCCAGCGCGTACTCCAGGCACTCGGCCCGGACCTCACAGCTCCGGCAGACCCGCTTGGCCTCCCGGGTCGAGCCGCCCTTCTCCGGGAAGAACGCCTCCGGATCGGTCTGCGCGCAGAGCGCGCGATCCTGCCAGCTCTGCTCCCCGGCATCATCTACGTCGATGCCCAGCGCGTCGTGCACCAGCGAGACGATGACGTCTGCCACTGCACACCTCCTGCCCGTCCTGATCCCCGTGATCTCTTGCTTGCCTCGCGCGGCCTGCGCGCCCCGCAACGAGAATTACATGAATGAAATTACACGCGCGTGTCTTGCGCTGCGTCAAGGGAGATACGTGATAATGGCCACCTGGATGCCCGGTGATGAGGCGAAAGTCCGGCGAGATTTTCTGGGAACGCGGCGGCCTCGAGGCACCCGCACGGGTCAGCGCGACGCCATCGTTCCGGATGGTAAAGACTGCCTGCATGCGCATCACAGTTCTGGCCGGCGGTGTTGGTGCCGCCCGGTTCCTGCGCGGCCTGCGTGCTGCCGCCCCCGAGGCCGCCGTTACCGTCATCGGCAACACCGGCGACGACTTCGCTCCGTTCGGCCTGCATGTCAGTCCCGACCTGGACACCGTCATGTACACGCTCGGCGGCGGGATCAGCGAGGAGCAGGGCTGGGGCCGTGACGGCGAGAGCCGGACGGTGCTGGGCGAGCTGACGGCACATGGCGCCCAGCCGGACTGGTTCGGACTGGGCGACAAGGACATGGCCACGCACATCCTGCGCACACAGATGCTGGCGGACGGCGCAACTCTGTCGGCGGCTACCGCGGCGCTGTGCCAGCGCTGGCAGCCGGGCGTTACTCTGCTGCCGATGTCGGACGATCCGGTGCGCACGCACGTGACCGTCGAGCTGGACGGCCGCGAGCAGGTACTGCACTTCCAGGAATGGTGGGTGCGGTACCGGGCCGCGGTCCCGGCCCGGTCGATCGAGGCGGTCGGGGCTGCGCACGCCCGGCCCGCGCCCGGGGTGCTGGATGCGATCGCGGCAGCAGACTTCGTGCTGCTCCCGCCGTCCAATCCCGTGGTCAGCATCGGCGTCATACTGGCCGTGCCCGGTATCGCCGAGGCCGTGCGCGCGAAGACGGTGGTGGGCGTCTCGCCGATCATCGGCGGCGCCCCGGTGCGGGGCATGGCCGACGCGTGCCTGACCGCGATCGGGGTCGAGACCTCCGCGGCCGCCGTCGCCGCGCACTACGGGCCGGCCCTGCTCGACGGCTGGCTGGTCGACGAGCAGGACAAGGACGCCGCCGACGCCCCCGGGCTGGCCGGCATCGCAGTGCGGGCCAGGCCGCTGTACATGACTGACGTCGCGGCGACCGCCGAGATCGCCGCTGCCGCCATCGACCTGGCTGGGCAGCTGCGGCGATGACGGCGCCGCGCGAGCCGGACCTGACCCCGGTGCCGGTCACGGTACTGCCGGTCACGGTACTGCCGGTTCCGGGACTGCCGGAGATCAGGCCAGGAGACGAGCTCGCGGCGCTGATCGCCGACGCCGCGCGCGCCGGCCCCGGCCTAAAAGACGACGACATACTGGTCATCACCTCGAAGATCGTGAGCAAGTCCGAGGACCGGGTCATCCGGTCTGACCGTGAGTCGGCCATTGACGCCGAGACCGTCCGGGTGGTGGCCCGCCGCGGCCCCACCAGGATCAGCCAGACCCGGCACGGCCTCGTGCTCGCCGCCGCGGGGGTCGACGAATCGAACACCGAGCCGGGAACCGTGGTGCTGCTGCCTGTGGACCCGGACGGCTCGGCCCGGCGACTGCGCAAGGCCATCAGTAAGCGGGCCGGACGCCGGGTCGGCGTAATCATCACCGACACGATGGGACGGCCGTGGCGAGCCGGCCAGACCGACACGGCCATCGGGGCCGCGGGCCTAAATCCGGTGCGCGACCATCGCGGCCAGGCTGACACGTTCGGCAACGTGCTCGAGGTAACGATGGCCGCGGTGGCGGACGAGATCGCCGCCGCCGCCGACCTGGTGAAGCAGAAGACGACGCAGGTCCCGGTGGCGATAGTCCGCGGCCTGGGCGCACTCGTCACCGATGCGGACGGCCCCGGCGCCGCCGCCCTGATCCGGCCCGCCGAGCAGGACATGTTCCGGCTGGGTGCCGCCGACGTGCTGACCGCCCGCAGGACCGTCCGCGAGTTCACCGCCGCGCCGGTGCCGCCCGAGGCGGTGCGGCGGTCGATCGCGGCGGCCGTTACCGCCCCTGCGCCGCATCACAGCCAGCCGTGGCGGTTCGCGGTCCTGCAGTCACGCGAGGCCAGGACCCGGCTGCTGGACGGCATGCTGGCCGCCTGGCGCGCCGACCTGACCCGTGATGGGTTCACCCCGGAGCAGATCGCTCGGAGGATTCGGCGCGGCGACGTCCTGCGGCGGGCGCCGCTGATCATCGTGCCGTGCCTGGTCGCGGACGCGGCGCACCGTTATCCGGACGACAGGCGCAATGCCGCCGAGCGCGCGATGTTCCTTGTGGCCATGGGCGCCGGAGTGGAGAACCTGCTGGTGGCACTCGCGGTCGAGGGCCTCGGCTCGTGCTGGGTGTCGAGCACGCTGTTCTGCCGGGAGGCGGCTGCCGCGGCGCTGGGGCTTCCGCCGGACTGGGAGCCCATGGGCGCGGTCGGCGTCGGCTATCCGGCCGCTTCCGCGCCCGACCGACCCGGCCGCGACCCCGACCAGCTCACGCTCAGCCTCTGATCGCCGCCGCAATCTCCGACTTCTCATTGCCTCCGGTGGCTCCGGCGGACCCGATGCGCCTTTTGTGCCACACGTCCACCAGCCGCGCGACGCAGGACTGGAAGACTTCCTCGTCGCTGCGCGGCGGCCCCGCTCCCGCCAGTGCCGCCGTGAGATGCGGGTACTGCCCGCTGGCGGCATTGGCGGCGACCCTTGTGGCCGGAGCGCGAGCCTGCTGCGCAGGCGTGGCCGCCGGCCCGGTCGCGGCCGGCCAACGAGGCGATCAGGAAGCGAGCCGAGGGAGCGCCCGGCTCAGATAGCTAATCCGGCAAAAGCCGATGCCCGACGAGGGCTGGGCGACCGGGAGCAGGACCGGGCGGGCTACGGCTTGCGCGCCACGCCGCACCACAGTGCGGCCGGGGTGGCCGCCTCCTCCGCAGTCCCCGGCCGCCAGTCTGGGGCGTTGACCAGCCCCGGCTCGACGAGCTCAAGGCCGCCGAAGAAGGCGGCTGCCTCATCCCGGTCGCGGAGAGTGACCTTCTCGGCCATCATCTGGTTCAGCCTGGCCCCCAGCTCGGCCATCTTCTCGGCCTCGATGTCCTTCGCCGGGTGCGACAGGGCCAGGTAGCTGCCCGCCGGCACGGCCGCCAGCAGCTCGCGCACCACGGCGTACGGCTCGTCCTCGTCCCCTATGTGCTGCAGCATCGCCATCAGCATGATCGCCACGGGCTGCGAGAAATCCAGCGTCCGCCGGGCCCCGTCGAGGATCGCGGCGGTCTGCCGCAAGTCGGCGTCGATGTAATCCGTGGTGCCGCCGGGACGGGCCATCAGCAGCATCCGGGCGTGCGCGAGCACGACAGGATCCTTGTCGACGTAGACGACGCGACTCTCGGGCGCGGCCGCCTGCGCTACCTCATGCGTGTTGTTCGCGCTCGGGATTCCGGTGCCGATATCCAGGAACTGGCGGATTCCGGCCTGGCCAGCCAGGTAATGGACGGCCCGGCGCAGAAAAGCGCGGTTAGCCCGCGCGGACAGCACGATGTCGGGATAAGCGGCCATTGCCTGCTCGGCAGCGGCCTTGTCGGCCGGGAAATAGTCCGTGCCGCCCAGCCAGTAGTTATAGACCCTCGCAATGTGCGCGACGCTGGTGTCGAAGCCAGGATCGGACGTGCTCCCGGTAGTCATTGCCGCCCCTTCAATAATGGCGTTTAGCCAATATTAGGGCTGGCTGCGGGGAATGGCGGGCTACGTCTGCAGGAGCGGCAGCCCGGGTCGCCGACCGCGCACTGACGAACACACCCCGTCGCTGGCCGCCGCGGCGGCGATCCGCTCCGCGGTCGGGGAGCCATACAGCGTGGTGCGCGGCCGCAGCGGCCGGCCGGTCGGCGCTACCAGCTCCGATAGCTGGCTGATCGTCTTGTAGGAGCCGTTCTCCGAGCCGGCCATCCGGCTGATCGTCTCCTCCATCAGCGTGCCGCCGAGATCATTGACGCCGCCCCGCAGCACGTCGACGCACCCCTGCTCGCCCAGCTTCACCCACGAGCACTGAACGTTGCCGATCGCGCCGTGCAGCATCAGCCGCGACAGCGCGTGGACGGCGCGGTTCTCCCGCCTGGTCGGCCCCGGCCGGGCCATGCCCGCCAGGTAGATCGGGGAGCTGGCGTGCACGAACGGCAGCAGCACGAACTCGGTGAAGCCGCCGGTCCGCTCCTGGATGCCGCGGATCACCCGCAGGTGCCCGACCCAGTGGGCCGGGGTGTCCACATGCCCGTACATCATCGTCGCGGAAGTGCGGATGCCCAGTTCGTGCGCGGTGGTGATGACATCGATCCAGGCCGCAGCCGGCAGCTTGCCCTTAGTCAGCACCCACCGGACATCGTCGTCGAGGATCTCCGCGGCGGTGCCGGGCAGCGAGTCGACCCCGGCATCGCGCGCCCGCAGCAGCCACTCGCGTACCGGCAGGCCCGTACGGGACGCGCCGTTCATCACCTCCATCGGGGAGAACGCATGCACGTGCATGTCCGGGCAGCGCCGCTTGACTTCCGCCGCGAGGTCGAAGTAGGCGGTGCCCGGCAGGTCGGGATGGATGCCGCCCTGCATGCAGACCTCGGTGGCTCCAGCCTCCCACGCCTCTGCGGCCCGGTCTCCGACCTGCTCGATCGAGAGCGTGTAGGCGTCCGCGTCGGTGCGGCGCTGGGCGAAGGCGCAGAACCGGCAGCCGGTGTAGCAGACGTTGGTGAAGTTGATGTTCCTGGTGACTACGTAGCTGATCTCGTCCCCGGCGGCCTCGGCGCGGAGGTGGTCGGCGAGCGCGGCCAGGGCCTCGAGCTCGTCCCCGTCGGCGTCCAGCAGCGCGAGCGCCTCCGCGTCGGTCAGGCCAGCGGGATCCCGCTCGGCGCTGCGCAGCGCGGCCATGACCTCGGCGGGCGCGCGGCGGGGCGCCCCG
>JASHOV010000498.1 GCA_030038495.1 Streptosporangiaceae bacterium | reverse complement strand
GGCGCGGGCTCCGAGGATGCCGCGCCGGGCACGCCCAGCCCCGACGAGCTCGAGCGGATGCTGGGCCTGAGCGGCAACGTCGAGCTGCCCGACGATCCTGTGCTGGCCCGGCTGCTCCCTGATGCCTATTCCGACGACCCTGAGGCCTCCGCCGAGTTCCGCAGGTACACCGAGGAGAGCCTGCGCGCCGGAAAGATCAACTCGGCTCGTGCCGTCCTTGCGTCGCTGCCCGCAGGCGGCGGCGAAGTGGTCCTGAGCGAGCCCGAGTGCCAGCAGTGGCTGAAGGCGCTCAATGACGTCCGGCTCGCGCTCGGCGTCCGGCTCGGCATTACCGACGAGAACGAGGACCTGATGTCCAGCGCCTCGGTCGACGATCCGCGCTCGGCCTACCTCTGGGTCTACCAGTGGCTGGCGTACCTGCAGGACAGCCTGATCGAGTCGCTGGGCTGAGGGAAGACTACTGTTCGGACCATGCTGACCATCAGCGCTGCGCTGCGCGCGGACATCGTGGCCCATGCCCGCGCCGACCACCCGGACGAGGCCTGCGGGGTCATCGCGGGCCCGGCGGGCAGCGACCGGCCAGAGCGTTTCATTCCGATGCTGAATGCCGAGCGGTCGCCGACCTTCTACCGGTTCGACTCCCTGGAGCAGCTGCGGGTCTGGCGCGAGATGGACGACAGGGACGAGGAGCCGGTGGTGATCTACCACTCACACACGGCAACTGAGGCATATCCCTCGCGGACCGATATCTCGTACGCCATGGAACCGAGCGCGCACTATGTGCTCGTATCGACCCGCGACCCCGATGACGACGAGTTCCGGTCGTTCCGGATCCTCGACGGCATCGTGACCGAGGAAGCGGTCACGGTCGTCCCGGAATGATCTCGCCGGCCGTCCGGTTGCATGCAGACGGGCACGACCGCGACGGGACACATGACTGCGGCTGCGAGCAGCCGCTATCGAGCTAACAGAGGCGACTGGAGCAACAGCGATGGCTATCGAGGTCCGGATACCGACAATCCTGCGCACCTACACGGGCGGCCAGAAGTCCGTTGAGGGCACGGGCGCGACGCTCGGTGAGCTGCTGGCTGACCTGGACGGCCGCTACGACGGGCTACGGGGGCGGCTGGTCGATGACGCTGGCCTGCGGCGGTTTGTGAACGTGTACCTGAACGACGAGGACGTGCGCTTCCTCGGCGGGCTGGCGGCTCCGGTCAGCGACGGCGATACCGTGACCGTGCTGCCCGCCGTGGCGGGCGGCGCCCGCTGAGCGCTGCGGCCACCGGGCCCGCCACGCTGAACCGGACGGCACCTCATGCGCTTCGACTCGCTGCTTGACTCCCTGGGCGGCACTCCGCTGGTGGGGTTGCCCAGGCTCTCGCCCGGCCCGTCCGTCCGGCTCTGGGCCAAGCTCGAGGACCGCAATCCGACCGGGTCGGTCAAGGACAGGATCGCCGTCTACATGGTCGCCACGGCCGAGAAGGAAGGCCGGCTGACTCCGGGCGCCACCATCCTCGAGCCCACCTCGGGTAACACCGGGATCAGCCTGGCGATGGTCGCCAAGCTCCGCGGATACAAGCTGATCTGCGTCATGCCGGAGAACACCTCGGCCGAGCGGCGCGAGCTGCTCGAGGCATACGGTGCGACGATCGTGTCCTCGCCGGCCGCCGGAGGATCCAACGAGGCCGTGCGGGTGGCCAGGCAGATAGCGGCCGAGCATCCCGACTGGGTCATGCTCTACCAGTACGGGAACGAGGCCAACGCCCGTGCGCACTACGAGACGACCGGGCCCGAGCTGCTGGCCGACCTCCCGGAGATCACGCATTTCGTGGCGGGACTCGGCACGACCGGCACCCTGATGGGGACCGGCAGGTACCTGCGCGAGCACCGGCCCGTGGTTCAGATAGTGGCCGCCGAGCCGCGCTACGGCGAGCTCGTCTACGGGTTGCGGAACCTGTCCGAGGGCTTCGTCCCCGAGCTGTACGACGAGTCCGTGCTGACCTCGCGGTTCTCCGTGTCATCCGCGGACGCGCTGCGCCGGACCAGGGAACTGCTGCACACCGAGGGGCTGCTGGCCGGCATCTCCTCTGGCTGCGTGCTGCACGCGGGCCTCCAGCTGGCGGCCAAGGCCCAGGCTGCGGGGGAGCGGGCCGACATCGCGCTGCTCATCGCCGACGGCGGCTGGAAGTACCTGTCGACCGGCGCGTACAGCGGGACGCTGGCCGAGGCCGAGGCCAGGCTGGAAGGCCAGCTGTGGGCCTGACCCGATAGGGTTACTGAACGGTAATTACGCGGTGCGACCAGGAGTGCGACCCGGATGACGACGACCTTCGATGCGGCGACTGCCGTAAGCCGCCGCTCCGACGGGCGCTACGACGCCTACCCGGACCCGCGGTTCGCGATCGTGGCTCCCGGCAGCAGCACGCCGCCCGCGGTGAACGGCGGTGCGCTGCTCGCCACCGTGCTGCGCGCGGTACTCACCGAGTCACCGCACCCGTACCCGGTGGCGACCAGCGCGCACTTCCTGCGGATAGCGCAGCTCGCGCCGGCTCAGGTCGAGGTGGCCTGGCTGAAGCAGGGCGGAACGGCGGCCACGGCCAGGGCATCGCTCGTCCAGGACGGCCGGGTCGTGCTGGAGACCACCGTCACGACCGGAGCACTGGCCGGCGACGAGGCGGCGGCCGGACTGCAGTGGACCGGCCCGCCGCCGGGCTTCCCGCATATTTCCGACTGCGTCGACCTCGGCCAGTGGCGAGGTACGACCGGGCCGGACGGCGTCGCCGGATACGCGGCGCAGGTCGAGGTCCTGTTTGACCCGTCGACCGTCGGCTGGCGCCAGGACGAGCCGTCGGGCACCCCGGAGATGCGCGGCTACTTCCGGCTTCGGGAGGAGCGGGACCCGGACGCCTATCTGCTGGCGATGGCGGTCGACGGCCTGCCGCCGGTGGTGTTCGGGCTGGGTGCCATGGGCTGGGCGCCTACGGTCGAGCTCACCTGGCACATGCGTGCTGTTCCCTCGCCGGGCCCGCTGGCAGTGCAGACTCGCTGCCGTCACGTCAGCAGCGGCTGGTTCGACGAGGAGGCCGAGGTCTGGGACTCGCGCGGCCGGCTGGTCGCGCAAAGCCGGCAGTTGGCGAGGGTCGGCCGCGGCCCGCGCCGCAGTCTGGCCGAGGCAGCCGGCCATGCGGTGGCTAAGGCCCGTTAGCAACCGTCGGCGACTGCGGTCAGATGGCGGCGCATAGATGCCGCATGGATCCCGCATCGGGGTGTATGGATGCCGTAAACAAGAGCCTTCTCCGGCGGAACGGGAGGTTTCCTGGAGCGGACAGCGTTGTCCGGGGAAAGGAAGCACACCCGTGTCCGGCTATGGTCGGGTCATCGTCGGTACGAGCGGGTCACCGGGCAGCATCCCGGCGCTGCGATCCGCCGGGGACATCGCGCGGCGCGACGATGCGCCGCTCGTCGCGATTCATACGTGGGTGCCGCCGGGTGGCGACCTGGCCGAGCGCCGGGCTCCTTCGGCCTACCTCAGAAAGATGTGGGCGGAGGCCGCGGGTCAGCGGCTAGCGGAGTCGCTGGAGGCCGCCTGGGGATGTATCCCGGCCTGGCTGCGGATCAAATTGGTCGTCGTGCGCGGCACGGCGGGCCGCGTGCTGGTCGAGACGGCCAACTCGGGTGACGACCTGCTGGTGATCGGGACCGGGCGGCGCGGCCTGCGCCGGATAGGACACGGTGAGGTGAGCCGCTACTGCCTTGCGCGCGCATCGTGCCCGGTCCTCGCCGTTCCGCCCGCCGCGCCGATACCGGGCCGAGGGCACCGGCCCCGGACCCGGTCGCTCGGGCATCACGAGCTGTCGATCGAGGACGCGTTGCGTGTCGCCGCTGCACTCGGGCCTCGGCCTGCCGGGCGCGCTGCTCTGCCTCCTGCTGGCGGTCGTCGCCGTGGCCTTCACGGGTGGCTTGCGGCCGGCCCTGGCCGCCACCGCCGTCGCCGCGCTCAGCGCCGATTACTTCTTCGCGCCGCCCATCTACAGCCTGCGGGTTGCGCGGCCGGACAACGTCGTGGCGCTGATCGTGTTCTTCGCCGTCGCGGGCATCCTCAGCCAGCTGGTCGACCGGCTGGCCCGCCGCGGCCTGCAGGCCGCCAGGGCCCAGGCCGAGGCCCAGGCGCTCGCGCGGCTGGCCGGCAGTTCGGTCCTGGCCGATCCGCAGACCCTGCCGGGCCTGGTCACCGAGCTGCGGCGCACCTTCGGCCTCGACGGCGCCGCCATCCTGGTCCAAGACGGCCAGCTCTGGCGGCCGGTGGCCGAGGCCGGGGCACCGCCGCCCGACCGGCCGGAGGACGCCGACTTCGCCGCGGAGCTGGACCAGGGAGCGATGCTTGCGGTCAGCGGCCCCTCACTCAGCGGCGCCGACCTGTGGCTGCTCGGGCCCTTCGTGACGCAGATGCGACTGGCTCAGGAACGAGCCCGGCTGCGGGGCGAGGCGTCCGCGGCCGCCGAGCTGGCCGAGGCCGACAGCGCCCGCACCGCGCTGCTCGACGCCGTATCGCATGACCTGCGCGCCCCGCTAACGGGGATCAAGGCCGCGGTGACAAGCCTGCTATCGGCCACCGAGTGGAGCCCGGAGGTCGCGGCAGGGTTCTACCGGACCATCGATACGCAGGCCGACAGGCTCACCGCGCTGGTGTCGAACCTGCTGGACATGAGCAGGCTGCGGGCCGGCGAGCTGCCGCTGTCGCCGCGTGCGACTGATGTTGAGCAGGTCCTGGTCGACGCGGTCAACAGCCTGGCCAGCGCCGGCAACGCGGTGGCCATCGACCTGCCCGAGCGACCGCCGCCGGTCTGGGCGGATCCAGGGCTGCTGGAGCGGGCCATTGCCAACGTCATGGCCAACGCCCAGGCGGCGGCGCCGCCAGGACTGGCGGTCCGCGTCCAGGCCGGTGCCGTCGACGATCACGTGGAGATCCGGATCATCGACCAGGGCTCCGGCGTGGCCGAGGAGCAGCGCGAGGACATCTTCCAGCCGTTCCAGCGCAAGGGCGACGGAGCCGGGGGGCTCGGGCTGGGCCTGGCCATCGCCAGGGGTTTCACCCGGGCCATGGGCGGCGAGCTGATCGTCGAGGACACGCCCGGCGGCGGGGCCACCTTCGTGTTCTCGCTGCTCCGGGCGGGCGATGGCCGGGCGAGCGACGCCCGTGGTGATGGCGACCGCATCCCGCCAGCGGAGGTGCCATGCCGGCCGGCCGGAGAGACAATGCAATGACGGTCCGCCGGGTTCGGTCAGCTGACCAGCAGGGCGAGTCGTCGCGGGAAGGACCAGGGATGACCAGCGTCGGAGTTGTCAGGGAGCGGCGCACGGATGCCGGTCGGCCGCGGGCGGTCGGTCGCGGCCCGGGCCAGCCGGGCACCGTCCTCGTCGTCGAGGACGAGAGCCCGCTGCGCCGCATGCTGGGCGCGAACCTGCGCAAACGCGGCTACCACGTTCAGTTCGCGGCGACCGGGCGCGAGGCTCTCGCCCGCGCCGCCCACTATCCGGCTGACGCGATCATCCTCGATCTCGGCCTGCCGGACATCAGCGGCATGGAGGTGCTCACCGGGATCCGCGGCTGGACGACGGTGCCGATCATCATCCTGTCGGCCCGCCTGGCCGAGGTCCAGAAAGTGGCGGCCCTCGACGCAGGCGCGAACGACTACGTCACCAAGCCCTTCGGCATGGATGAGTTCATGGCGCGCCTGCGGGCCGTGCTGCGCGACGTACGGCGGCAGGGCGACGATCCTGTCATCGAGACCGACGATTTCACCGTCGACCTGGCCGCGCAGCGCGTCAGCCGCGAGGGCCGCCCGGTCCCGCTGACCAGGACCGAGTGGCAGATCGTCCAGCTGCTCGCACGCAACCCTGGCCGCCTGATCACGCAGACGCAGCTGCTGTCGGACATCTGGGGCCTGAGCGATATCTCCAACAACTACGTCCGGGTGTTCATGGTGACCATCCGGCGCAAGCTGGAGCCCGACCCAGCTCATCCGCGGTACTTCATCACCGAGCCGGGATGCGGCGTGCGATTCCTGCCCGCGGGCCCGGTGCGGCCGGTGCGGCCGGTGCGGTCGGCGCGGTCAGCGCGGCCCGACTAGGCGACGCTCTTGATCTTCCAGACGAACGCGGAGCCCAAGGCGGCCACGACGGCGGTGGCGCCGAACAGGAACGGATAGCCGCCAACGACGACCATCGGTGTCGCGATGGCCGGGCCGATGGCGGCCGGTCCGACGATGGCGATGTTGATAATGCCCAGGTCCTTGGCCCTGTCCGCGGCGGCGGGCAGGACCTGGGTGATCAGCGCCTGGTCCACCGACAGGTAGGCGCCGAAGCCGACTCCGAACAGCACCGCGGCCACCAGCAGGGCGTCCCAGGTTTCGACGAACGTCAGCAGCAGCGCGGCGAGGCCCATCACGATGCCGGCAACCGTGACGATCATCTTCCGCTTGCGGATCCTGTCGGAGATGACCCCGCCGACGATCGCCGTGATGACGACGCAGACCGCGTAGATGACGATCACGATCGTCAGGCCATCGTCCACGGTCTGGCCCGGATTCAGCTTGGTGTAGTGCAGCTGGTTCTCGATGAAGTAGTACAGGTACAGCGTGCCCATGGCAATCGCGAGCGAGTTCAGGAACCGGGTGATCCAGGCCCAGGCGAAGTCCGGGTACTCTCGCGGGCTGATCCAGTAGGCCCCGGCCAGCTTCCGCCAGGAGAGGGGCTCCCTGTGCTCGGGGTAAAGCGGGTGATCCTTGGTCAGCAGCACGAACGGGATGATCAGGATGAAGAAGGTCGCCGCGAGCGTCACGTAGCCGCTGATAATGCCGGTAACGACGTCGGCCAGCAGGAAGGCCCCGACGACAAGCCCAAGCGCCTGCGGCATGCCCACCCAGCCGGCCACGGTGGCCCGCTGCCTGACCGGGACGTGATCGGGGATGGCCGCGCTCAGGCTGGCGTACTCGCCGTTCTGGAAGGCGCTGAACAGTACCCAGAAGATAGCCACCCCGGCAATGGTGGTCTGGTACCCCTGGACCGCCAGGCAGATGCCGCCCAGCAGGGCCATGACCAGGGTCCAGCGGTGCCGGCGCCCGTTCAGCCGGCCGAAGCTGAAGGCATGGGTGGTCCGGTCGGACAGGGCTCCTGCCACCGGCGTCGCGAGCACCGAGGCGATGGCGCCGAGCGCGGACACCACGCCCAGCGCCACGAACTTGTGCCTGGCCGTGATGTCCTGGATCTGCGCCGGCAGCAGGAACTGCAGCGCTGCCAGCGAGGCCATCCACATGCCCATGTTGCCGAGGGTCAGCCCGGTGATCCACGCCGGGCCCACATGGACCGTCGGCTCGGCCAGCGCGAGCGGAACTTCTCGTTCCGCATCTGTCGACTGGTCTGTCATGACACCTCCGCCGCCGGTGGGCTCGCCTGTTAGCTGTGTGAATGGACCTTGCTCCGGATCATGCCGTGTCGCGGATCATAGTGGTAGGGGGAGAATTTTAGCCTGATTTCTGCCATCCCGTTACCTTCGGGCGTCGCGCTAGCCTGGATCACTGTGCAGACAACGATCGTCGGCTGCGCGGGCAGCTTCCCCGGTCCCGCCAGCACCGCCTCTTGTTACCTGATTGATACGGGCAGCTTCAAGCTAGTGCTCGATCTAGGGAACGGGGCACTCGGTGCGCTGCAGCGCTACATGGACCTCGACGACGTCGACGCCGTGTGCCTGAGCCACCTGCATCCCGATCACTGCCTGGACATGTGCGGGTTCAGCGTGGCGAAGACGCACCATCCGCTGGGCCCGCGCCGCCGGATCCCGGTCTACGGGCCGCCGGCGACAGCAGAGCGGCTGACCCGGGCCATGGGCCTGGATCCCGGCACGGGCATGACGGACGCGTTCGCGTTCATCGACCTCGCGGCCGGCCGCACGGAGATCGGGCCACTGCGGATCACGACCGCGCACATGAACCACCCGGTCGAGACCTTTGGCTTCCGGATCGAGCACGACGGGCAGGTGCTGGCCTACTCGGCCGACACCGGGCCCGCGCCTGAACTGGTCCGGCTCGCGGCGGGAGCGGACGTGCTGATCTGCGAGGCATCGTTCCTGGACGGACCGGACCTGCCGCCCGACCGGCACCTGACCGCCAGGCAGGCGGCCAAGCACGCCACCCGGGCCGGGGTCGGCGAGCTGGTGCTGACCCACCTGGTCGCCTGGAATGACCCGGCGGCGACCCTCGAGCAGGCCAGCGCGGCCTACGCCGGAGAACTGTCGCTGGCGAGGCCCGGCCGCAGCCTGCTCGGTAACGCGCGGTCCGGCGCATAGACTGCTCAGCCATGCGCGTACTCGTCACCGGCGGCGCCGGCTTCATCGGCTCGCACCTGACCGATGCGCTCCTGGCTCGCGGTGACGAGGTTGCGGTCGTCGACGACCTGTCCACGGGCCGGCCCGGCCGCCTGGCCGACGAGGCGCAGTTGTACAAGATCAGCGTTGCCGATCCGGCCGAACTCGCCGCCGCCACGGCCGACATCGGGCCCGATCTGATCTGCCACCTCGCCGCTCAGATCGACGTGCGGGCCTCGGTGACCCAGCCGGCCGCGGATGCGGAGGCGAACGTGATCGGCACCGTCAATGTCCTCGAGGCCGCGCGCGAGACCGGGGCGCGGGTGCTGCTGTGCTCGACCGGCGGAGCGCTGTACGGCCGGGACGCGCCGATCCCGTCGCTGGAGGACGTGCTGCCGCTGCCCGAGTCGCCCTACGGCGTGGCCAAGCACTGCGCGGAGCAGTACGTGGTCCTCTACAACCGGCTGCACGGCACGAGCCATGCGGTGCTGCGGCTGGCCAACGTCTACGGCCCGCGTCAGGACCCGGCCGGCGAGGCCGGAGTGGTCGCGATCTTCTGCGCCCAGGTGCTGGCGGGCGAGCGGCCGACGATCTTCGGCGACGGCCGGCAGACCCGCGACTACGTCTACATCGGCGACGCCATCGCGGCGCTACTGGCCGCAGCCGACTGCGGCCGCCCCGGCACCTGGAACATCGGATCGGGTACGGAGGTCAGCGTGCTGGAGCTGGCCATGGTCATCGGCGCGGTCGCGGGCCGCGAGCTAGATCCGCTCTTCGCCCCGGCCCGGCCGGGCGAGCTGCTGCGCAGCGCGCTCGCCTCCGAGCGGGCCGGGCGCGACCTGGGCTGGGCGGCCAGCACCACGTTGGCAGACGGGGTGGCGCGGGTGTACCGGTGGCTGGAGGCCGGTGCGCCGGAGCGAGCCAGCGCGTAGCGGCAGGGCTGACCCCGGGAGGCCTTGCGGCCGGGCTGACCCGTGAGGCCGTGCGGCCGGGCCGGACCCGTTAGGCTGCAAGCCATGTCCCGACCAGATGGCAGTATTGCCCGACCGGATGGTAGGCGGCCCGAACAGCTGCGTGACGTCAAGATAACCAGGGGCTGGCTGGCCCACGCCGAGGGCTCGGTGCTCGTCGAGTTCGGCGCCACCCGCGTGCTGTGCGCGGCCAGCGTCCAGGAGGAGCTGCCCCGCTGGCGACGCGGCAGCGGCCAGGGGTGGGTGACCGCCGAGTACGCGATGCTGCCGCGGTCCACCAACACCCGCAGCGACCGCGAGTCGGTGAAGGGCAAGATCGGCGGGCGGACGCATGAGATCTCCCGGCTGGTCGGCCGCTCGCTGCGCGCCTGCATCGATCCCAGGGCACTGGGCGAGAACACGATCGTCATCGACTGCGACGTGCTGCAGGCCGACGGCGGAACCCGGACGGCCGCCATCACCGGAGGGTACGTCGCGCTGGCGGACGCGGTGTCCTGGCTCCAGGGCCGCAAGCGGTGCAAGGGCGAGCCCCTCATCGCCTCGGTCTCGGCTGTCAGCGTCGGCATCATCGGCGGCGAGCCGAGGCTCGACCTCTGCTACGACGAGGACGTCGCGGCCGAGACGGACATGAACGTGGTGTGCACGGGGGACGGCGGGTTCGTCGAGGTCCAGGGCACGGCCGAGCGCGAGCCTTTCAGCCGCAAGCTGCTTGATGAGCTGCTCGACCTGGCCGTCGTCGGCTGCGCCGAGCTGACCAAGCTGCAGCAGGCCGCGCTCGGCGCATGACCAGCCGGCTAGTACTCGCCACGGCGAACGCGCACAAGCTGACCGAGCTGCAGCGGATCCTCGCTGCCGATCACGTCGACGTTCGGCTGGCCGGGCTGGCCGAGTTTCCCGGCGCGCCCGAGGTGCGGGAGACCGGGGCCACGTTCGCGGCGAACGCGCTGCTGAAGGCGCGGGCGATCGCCGCGTTCACCGGGTTGCCCGCCGTTGCCGACGACTCGGGGCTGTGCGTCGACGCGCTGAACGGGATGCCTGGCGTCCTGTCGGCCCGCTGGTCGGGCCGGCACGGCGACGACGCCGCGAACCTGCGATTGCTGCTGGCCCAGATAGCCGACGTTCCCGCAGAAAGGCGGGGGGCGCACTTCACGTGCGCGGCCGCACTGGTCCTGCCCGGCGGGCCGGAGCAGGTCACCGAGGGCATCATGCGCGGCACGCTGGTGCGCGAGCCGCGCGGGCAGAACGGGTTCGGGTACGACCCGATCTTCGTGGCCGACGGCGAGTCCGTCACCAACGGCGAGCTTGACTCCGCCGCCAAGGACGCGATCAGCCACCGCGGCCAGGCGCTGCGCGCGCTGGCCCGGCCGATCGCCGCCCTGCTCGGCTAGGTTGTGAGCCCGGGCAGCGCACTCGCAGGCGGGCTGTATACCTGACTGGCCGGCGGGATCGTGACCGTCACCGGCTGGTTGAATCCGGTAAACGTCATTGTCATGTGCACGGGTATGTTCGCGGCGTTCTCGGTCTCGGCCAATTGCCTGACCCGGTGCTGGCTGTCAATCCAGACGGTGAAGCGGATCTGTCCGCTGATCTCGGTCTCTAGCGGGCTGAGCAGCGACCGAGCGCTGGCCGGAAGTCGCTTGAGTGCGGCGGACATGGCGAATGATCCGCTATACCTCGTGGTCTGGACGCCGTCTATGACCTGTGTCCCAACGTCCCTCACGTGCGCGCCGGCGCCCAGCATCTGTACCTCGGACACCGGGTTGTAGCCACCGCTGCCCTGCGTGAGCGAGGCAAGGGGGTTGATACCCAGACCGCTGAGCGAGATCTTGATCCACTTGCCCGCGAGCTGGCGCGGTATGCCCGGCACATTACCGAGCTTCATGTACATGGTGGTCTTCGTAGTGATGATGGAGATCGGAATCCCGTGGCCGGCGATCTGTTCAGTCATGTTCATGGACATGACGAACGGGCTGCGCCGCTCGGCGAAGACCGCGCGCACCGTACCGGCCGCGCCCAACTGCTCCGTCATCGTCGCCGAGAACGACGTGAGGCCTGCTGTCCCGTGCGCGGCCGCGGCGAGCGCCTGCGCCGGAGTCTGTGCAACGGCGCCGCTCGACCCAGTTACGAGCGCGATCGCCACGGCGGCGACTGTAACGGCTGCCGCGGCACCGAGAGCGGCGACCACGTGCTTGTGCCGGCGCGGTGCGCTCACGGCGCCGATCTCGGCTGCCACCGGCGAGCCGGCCGGCCAGGCAACGTCGTCCTGGGCGGGGACCGGAGGGGAGCCCGCGATCTCGTCGTTCCAGTCGCTCTCCGGCATGGCCATCCTCGCTCCCGGCCCCCGTGGGCCCACTCGTGCGGCCCGGCCCAGTTCCGCGTCCGGCTATATACCGGCATCCTATGACGGAGCCGGGCGAAATAATGGTAAGCCGCCGTGACGCGTCAGGTCGGGCAGCCCGCGCGGACGCCCGCCGGTGCGGATACGGTTAGACCGCACCGACCCGTTTGCGAAGGGAACAATAGATGGCCGAGCACCGGCTGGCGCCAGGCGACGAGGCGCCGGATTTCACCCTGCCGGACGCGGACGGCAACAAGGTGAGCCTGTCGTCGTTCCGGGGTCAGCGCGTGATCATCTACTTCTACCCGGCGGCGATGACTCCCGGCTGCACCAAGCAGGCGTGCGACTTCCGTGACAGCCTCGCGTCGCTGGCGGCGGCCGGCCTCGCGGTTATCGGGATTTCCCCGGACAGCCCGGCCAAGCTGGCCAAGTTCCGGGAGAAGGAGGCGCTGAACTTTCCGCTGCTCAGCGACGCCGATCGCAGCGTCCTGCAGGCGTACGGCGCCTACGGAGAGAAGATGATGTACGGCAAGACCACCGTTGGTGTCATCCGGTCGACGTTCGTCGTCGGACCGGACGGCAGGCTGGAACAGGCTCAGTACGGGGTCAAGGCGACCGGCCACGTGGCCAGACTGCGGAAGGAGCTCGGCGTCTGAGCGAGCGGCAGAAGGGGCCGTAGCCCAACGGCAGGAGGCACAAGATTTAGGTTCTTGGCAGTGTGGGTTCGAGTCCCACCGGCCCCACAAACCTCACCTGTAACGCGCCGATGGCAGCCATCGGCCGCATCGGCGGCGGATCGAGAAGATCTTGGAGGAAAAGTCAGCGGTAAGGCTGACTTTTCCTCCAAGATCACCGGAAAGTAGCCGTGCTTGCGACCCTGACCTGAGCGGCCAGGGCTTCGGTGAACGCCTTGCGCTGGCTCTGGCTACCCGCGCCGATCCGCGGACCGGCGCACGTACGCGCC
>JASHOV010000047.1 GCA_030038495.1 Streptosporangiaceae bacterium | reverse complement strand
GAATCTGCTCATAGGCAGGATCGCTGACTTGCCATATGCCAGGTCGTGATCACCAAGCAACCGCCCGACAGGCGCCACCAGCCTTCCTTGCGACGTGCCCGCAGAGACGCGCCGCAGTGGCTCGGTGGCGCCGGCCGCGCTGCGCGATCACGACATCGCGGCGTCGAAGGCTCTCAAAGCGTGTGATTCTGTGATGCGACTCCAGCAGTCCTTTCCACCAGTCCGCTAGGGACTGGCTGGAGAGTTCTCTCAACGAGCCGGCCCGTGTCGGGTTGCCGTGGGCATCGTTGCTGGCGTTCCAGCGCATCTCCACCCACCCGCGTGCGTCGATTAGCCCGCTCAGCCCGAGCCAGGCCTGGTCCTTCGTGGCCGACTGGCTCGACGCCGACGCGACCTGGGTCCCTGAGCTTCCTGGCGAAGGGCATGCGGAGATCCTTCGTAACCTGATTGTCGCGGGCGACCTGCGAGGCAATCTGGTGACTGATGCTCACCTGGCGGCGCTTGCGATCGAGCACGGAGTAGGGGTCTGCTCAGCCGACTCTGACTTCGCGAGATTCCCGCAGATCAACTGGCTGAACCCGCTGCATTAGCTGACGACCAGGTAGGCGAATGCAGCGACCAGGCCTACCTGGAGGCCATGGCAGCCCGCCCGGCCTGACCTCAGCCCGGACCTGGCCGCCCTAGTGTGTGCCGCGAGATCCCTTGACTAGTCGAACACATGAGCGAATACTCGCGATGTGCCGAAGGACGACGCTCCCTGGTGCCCGCCGATCGTCCGGATGGGTGACACAACGGTTGCTCACCTGCTGGCCTGGGAGTACACCGAGGCTGAAGGCACGTGGTGGGCATGGGTGAGCTGGATCAGTGAAGCTGGCGGCAGACCTCAGCACGAGGTCGCTACCGTCAGAGCGTCGCGGCTCCAGCCTCTCGACGACCCCGAGTCCTACCAGCAGGTGCCGCGCCGGGTGCGCCGCCTCGACGGCGTGATCCGGCCGTGGAGCGGTGAGATCACCTGACGTCTTGCGCCGCCGCACCGAGGCCGGCGGTGAGATTGGCCGCCACCAGCGTCTGCTGAGCGGCGGCTATTCGACGGGCCCGGCTTGCGACTGCATTCCGGTGCGCGGCATTTCGTGATTGTGGGAGGCTGCCGGCCATGCCCCGCAAGTCCGTCACAGAGCCGCCACTGATCGGACCCGGCCCGCGGATGATCGGCCCCCACTGCGGCGGCTTAGTTACTGAATGCCCGTCCGGCGGTGGCTGTGGGTGCACGTGCGCCTACTGGTAGGAGTGGCATGACGGGGTGCTGACTAAGGCCGATAGCCGGGCCACGGCCGACGGCCCTGTTGACCGCGGGGTCCGGTGCCGTGCAGGGTCGGGGCATGGCCGCGTTCCGGGTACCGGAGTACCTGGCCGAGACCGCGGCCCGCGAGCCCGAGATGCGCGAGTGGCTCGCCGGCCTGCCGCAAGTCGTGGCCGGCCTGGCCAGCCGGTGGTCGGTGTCGGTCGGCGAGCCGTTCGAGCCGGGCGGCCAGTGCTCATGGACGGCACCCGTGACCGGGCCGTCGGGTGCCGCACTGGTGCTGAAGGTCGGGTTCCGGTTCGGCGGCGGGGAGGAGCGCGACGAGGCGGCCGGGCTGCGCACCTGGGACGGGAACGGGGCCGTCCGGCTCCATGCCGCCTGCGACGGCGACTCTTCGTACGGGCTGCTGCTGGAGCGGTGCGGGCCGGGCGCACCGCTCGGCCACGTGCTGCCCGAGCCGGAGCAGGACGTCGTGGTGGCCGGGCTGCTGCAACGGCTGTGGGCCCAGCCCTACCTGGTGGATGCGTTCCGCCCGCTGGCGCAGATGTGCGCCGCGTGGGCGGAGGAGTTCGAGGCAGGCTATGCGGCCGCGCCACCGGCGGACCGGATCGATCCGGGTCTCGCACGCGAGGGGATCTCGTTGTTCCGCGAACTGCCCGGCACCGCAACCAGCCAGGTGCTGCTGTGCACCGACCTGCACGCCGATAACATCCTGGCCGCCCGGCGGGAGCCGTGGCTGGTCATCGACCCCAAGCCGTACGTCGGCGACCCCGCCTACGACGTGCTGCAGCACATGCTCAACTGCGACGACCGGCTGGCGGCCGGCCCGGCCGCGCTGGCAGACCGGATGGCCGGCCTGGTCGGCCTCGACCGCGGCCGGGTGCGGCTGTGGCTGTTCGCCCGCAGCGTGCAGGAATCGGTCGGCTCTCCGCTGATGCGGCAGGTCGCCAGGAACCTCGCTCCCCGGTGACCGGTCACAGAGACGCCTGCCGCCGCGCCGCCTGCCTGGCTGCGCTGTCCTGCAATCCGGGCGGCCACGCTCCTGCGCGCACGCTGGCGCCTGCCAGCGCACGGGCCTGGTCTAGTCCTCGCCAGCCGCGCTGAGCGCTTTCCGCAGCTCCTCCACTGATGGCGCCGGCCCGGTCTGGCCGGCGGCGTCCCGGTACAGCCGGCACGACAGG
Source organism: Streptosporangiaceae bacterium (assembly GCA_030038495.1). Lineage (GTDB taxonomy): Bacteria > Actinomycetota > Actinomycetes > Streptosporangiales > Streptosporangiaceae > JAJYUU01. The sequence goes on along the minus strand of JASHOV010000047.1, from coordinate 14,280 downwards.
CTGGGCCGCTCGCCCGGCGCGGCGAACGGGTCGCGGCCGTCGACCAGCAGGGTCGGCGACCCGTGCATGCCCGCCTCCGCCGCCTGCCGCTCGTCGCGCACTACGCGGCGGCTGACCACCACCGCCGGATGTGCGGCCAGCGCTGCGGCCAGGCGCTCCTCGAACGCGGCGGCGTTCGGGCAGTCCGGGACGGACAGCAACACCAGCTCCACGCCGACCAGCTCCTCGCCTCGCATCATCTGCGCCCACGGCAAACCTGCCTGCCGGCCAGCAGGTTGCCGGCCTCCACCGATCCCTTCAGGGCCGACCGGAAGCGGGGCCGGCCGCCGTCGTTGGTATCCGGACTGGCGCCGGCCTCAAGCAGGATGCGAGCCACTTCCGCCAGCCCGGCAGCCCGGCCAGGGTCAATCTCATGCCAGCGTGAGTAACACGCGTACAGCAACGGCGGCCAGCCGCGCTCGTCGTCGACCGTCACTGCGGCGGCGGGATCATCGGCCAGCATCGCGCGTGCCGCGCCGGCGTCGCCGAGCACTGCGGCGGCGAGCAGGCTGCGGCTCGCGATGCCCGGGTTTGCGCGGAAGATCGCGGCGGCCTGGCCCAGGCGGCCGTCCACGGAGGCGGCCACGAATACGTTCACGGCCTCGCCCGCTATGGCGCCGGCGTCGACGGCAATCTTGAGCGCGGGCCAGCTCGCGAACCCCAGCTCGCGGGCGATGACCAGCTGCGCGGCAGCAAGAGTGACCGCACCGTGCGGCGCTGCGGGGTGGTGGCGGGCGAAGCGGCCCAGTGCCGCGGCATCGCCGCGGCGGGCAGCGTCGCGCAGCTCCTTGGCTCGGCGGCGCAGCTGGCTAAGATCGGCGCGCTCGGGAAGGAACTCAGACATGGCGTCTCCCTCGCCGGCCCGCGGTCCGCTGCTCAGGCCGAGGAAGATGCCCACAGCACAAAGATCAGTGCGGAGGTGGACTCAGTCCTTCCCGCGGACCTGGTGGCACCCTCCCAGCGCCAGACCCGATGGTAGCGCGATTCCTTGGCCGGTGACCGGCCCGGAAGTGCTGCCCGCCGGAGTCTGCCGATTGTCGCCAGGGTGACCGGGTCGCGTGCAGGTGAGATCTCCCGGGCGCGGCGAGGACGGCCCGGGCCGCCACGACCTCATGTGGCCTCGTGGCGGCCCGGGCCCCTGTTAGTCGCCGGTGATGACGCCCAGCAGCCTGAGGCGTTCCACTGCGAGCGCGCGCGACGGGCTGGTCTCTGCGCCGGCGGCCCACTCCCGCCAGACCGGCCAGCGGTCGCGGTCGTAGTCCTCGTGGTCGAACTCGACGTCGTCGACTGTCATGTCCCTGACGAGCCGCATCTGCTCGGGGTCGCCGAGTCCTGGCCAGAGCAGGTAGTCAATGGTCCAGGTCAGCCTCGGCGTGCCGCCCTGCGCGCAGTTGAATAGGTGGGCGTGGAAGATGACGACGTCGCCCGGCTCAGTTTCGACGATTGCATGCGGCCATTGCGGCCAGTCCGGCTGCGCGAAGCCAGAGATACCGGGCTCGGCGCGGCAGTAGGCCCATAGCTGGTGCTCGTAGTCGGGTATGTGCGAGCCAGGGATGAGCCGTAGCGCGCCGGTGTCAGCGGTGCGGGACTCGAGGTCTACCCAGACGGTCAGGCCGGGAATGGCCGGGCCAAGCCGTGTGTGCCAGGTGGAGCTACCGGTGAAACAGGTGGCGATTCCTGCCGATGGCAGGACCGGGCCGCCGAGCAGCTCGGCCGCGGCGAGGAACGTGCGCTCGTCGTCGGCGATCAGCGACTGGCTGAACGGCGCCCGGTCTACCGACAGCGGCAGGTAGTCCCCGCTGATGCCGCCGGTGTCGTCTGGCTCGGTGCCCAGCTGGCCGAAGGCATCGGTCAGCGCGCTGGTGACCTCACCGTGCAGGACCGTCATCTCCGAGGGGCTGAACAGCCCGCGTAGCGTCAGGTATCCGAAAGTGCTGAAGTGCAAGATCTGCTGGTGCGTAAGCATGAAAGGAACTCCTTGTCGGGCTCGGCTGGTCGTGACTGGGTGCGAGCTGGACAGGAGGTGCACGAGCAGGTGAAGGTCATCGCCACATGCAGCAAGCATAGCCAGGCAGACGCCTCTGCCCGATGCATCACGTGCTAGCTACCTTCGGGCTCCGTCAGCTGCCTAGCAGAGGCGCAGACCGAGATGGTGAGTCGCATTTTAGGTCCGGCAGACCAGCAGAGCTCATCGACCTGGTCCGCACAGGCGTCCTTTGGATCCTGTGCCTATCGTCCACTGCCGGGAGGACCGGGCCCGCGCGGAACCTGACCTGCCTGCCGGGCCCGACCTCGACCAGCTCGGCCACCAATCCAAGGACCTGCTGCACGCCGTCGGGCGATCCCGACGCCACGGCGCGGATCGGGACGATGCCCCCGGTGGCTCATCCTCTCGTCAGCGCAGCTCGCAATCGCCCTCGATTACGGGTTCGCCAGCTGGCCCAATGCCGATACCACGCTTGTCGCGGCCTGCGGCTGACGTGGGTTGCTGGAGGCATTCACGACCTGGCACCACCTACCAAGAGACGGCGGCAGTCCACATCCACTGCCCAGAGTCGTGCTGAGTTGATGCTGACGGCCGGGAGGTACCTGCCGCCCGACTGGACAACGCCGGTTGTCTGGGTCCCGTCGAGGTACCGCTGCACAAGGTCGTGGGGCGCCGACGGATCCAGCGTGATGAGTGCGCTGAACGTGTGCCGCTCCACCGCGGCCCTCCCATTCAGGTCACCGGCGTGGTGGTCGGCCTGTCTGGACCTGCCTGCTGATTCCGGCCAGCAGGTAGCGCAGGCCGTCCATGAACTGCCCGGCGGTGGTGTAGGCCGCCAGTTGCTTGGCGAGGCTGTTGACGTCGCCGTCGTCCGGAACCCAGCCGGCGCGTGAGGCCTCGAGCGCCGCGAAGCCGATCGTGTAAGTGTGCAGGGCGCCGTAGGCGCTGCGGGCTGTCCCCTCGTCGAGTCCGGCTCGCCTTAGGACGCCCAGCATGGCATCCATCCGCTCCTCGGCAGCCGGTGAGACGACGGGATGGCGGAGGTAGACGTGCAGACCGGCGGGCTGCGTAACGAGGAACCGTCGCAGATTCGCGGCGGCTTCGATGATCCAGGTCTGCCAGTCGTGCTCGTCGGCGCGGGGACGCCAGACCTGGGCGAGGAGAATGTCGACGACCTCGTTCAGGAGGTCGTCCTTGTCGCGGATGTGCCGGTAAAGAGCCATGGGGGAGACGCCGAGCTGGGCGGCCGGGTTGCGGATCGACATGTCCTCATAGCCCCCGGCCTCGACGATGCCGGCCGCCGCCTGGATGATCTCCTCGCGCGAAATCGATCCCCACGGCGCGCGACGCAGTGCAGCCCCCTTCACAGAGGGCGGCGCGTACGGAGCCTGGGCTGATCTCCGCATGTTCTTAAGCATACTCCAGCTTGCGTACGCGTACGCATATAATGAGCTTGTGGTAGTGGGACCGGCAGGGTATGCCGACGTTGCCGACGGAGTCGTGAACTGAGATCGACCGGCCGTCGAAAGTGAAACTCCAGCCGTCCGGGTCGAGGTTCAGCAGGATCTTCTCGCCGCATCCGCACAGGCACAGATGGACGGTCGCCCGGTACCTGGTGGAGATGTAGATGGTGGCGGGCTCCAGCGTCTGTGGCGCGTACTCCGCGAACGCGTAGCCCGGCCGACTTCACTGACCGAGACTCGCGAGGTTGCCGGGTTGCCGTTCCGGACGTGCCGTCCAGACCAGGAAGAGGAGGCCACCACGCTCGGGGGCACGCTCCTCTTGCCTCGGCCGCTCTTGCTGCGGGGCATGGGCGTCGATGACGTCGCACGTACCTACTCAGTTACCCCTGAGATGGCACGTTTTCGTCAACACCACAGGCGTGATCCGACAGCTCGAGCCTTCCCAGGGAACGGCGGGACGCTGATCAGAAGGAACCGGAACTCTTAGGCGACCTCGATCCTGCGCTGGGCTAAGGGACTTGAGCACGTCACCCCGGGCAGGCCGCCGCCGTGTGCGTCGACTGCGTGCAGTCGCTCAACCGCGCCACGGGCACGGGCGGGACCGCTCCGCTCCAGGTTCTGCTTGCACCCAAGCTCATCGTCCGGGCGTCGGGATGAACCCCGCACCGGGCGCCCACTGCGCGAGGCACCCCTGAGGACCGTCGCGCAGCTACCCCGGCTCGAGAAGGCCTGCGCCATACCACCAGCGTCGGAAGTATCCGCGCTTTTACTATCAAATCTGTGCAAGACCGGCCGGTAAAGCTCATCGACATGCCGTCAGCGTGGCCTTCCTGGGGACTTTCGTCTCTAACGGTCATGCCGCTCCGCCAGTAGACCAAAAGCCTCAAGTCTGCGGAGGGACGAGATGGCACGAGCACGGGCAGCGATTGGATTGTCAGGTCCTGAGATTCTTGGTCAGCCATTGCTGAACAAGGACGCGGCGTTCACCATGCGGGAGCGTGATGATCGTGGTCTGCGCGGGCTGCTCCCCTGGCGAGTGGCGACGATTGAGGAGCAGGTCGCCCTCGAACTCGAGCATCTGCGTCGTAAGACGGACGACATCGAGAAGTACATCGGGCTGACAGCGCTTGAGGATCGCAATGAAACGCTGTTCTGCCGCCTGCTCCTTGATCACATCGAAGAACTCGCGCCGATCGTCTATACCCCGACGGTTGGCGAGGCGTGCCGCACATTCAGTCATGTACTGCGCCGGCCGCGCGGGGTGTGGATCACTCCTGATGACGTCGACCACATCCCCAAGCTATTGCGCAACGCAGGGAAGCCGGATGTCCGGCTGATCGTGGCCACCGACAACGAGCGCATACTGGGCCTCGGCGACCAGGGTGCCGGAGGGATGGGCATCCCGGTTGGGAAGCTGGCCCTGTATACGGCCGGGGCGGGGATCGAGCCGCATCTGACGCTTCCCGTGTCGCTCGACTGCGGCACCGACAATGACGGTCTGCTGCGCGACCCGCTGTACCTGGGGTACCCCAAGCCACGGCTGCGCGGGGCTGAGTATGACGCGTTCATCGACGCATTCGTGCAGGCCGTCCGTAGCGTGTTCCCGCGCGCCGTGCTGCAGTGGGAGGACTTCAAGCAGCACAATGCGATCAGCCTGCTCGACCGCTATCGCGCCGCCCTGCCGAGCTTCAATGACGACATTCAGGGCACCGCGGCCGTCGTGGTGGCGGGCATCCTTGCCGCGCTGCGGCATAGCGGCGAGTCAGTCGCCGGTCAGCGTCTGGTGTTCCTTGGCGCAGGCGCAGCCGGGCTCGGGACTGCCCGGCTGATGAGTCGGGTCATGCAGCGAGCGGGCGTGGCCGAGGACGACATTCGCGCGGCGATCGTGATGCTCGACTCCGCTGGTTTGATCTTCGAAGGGCGAGCGGACATCCACGAAGACAAGCGAGCGTTCGCGCTTCCGGCGGCCGCCGTGGCTCGCTACGCGTTCCCGCCGGCGAGCCAGCACGACCTCGAGACGGTGATCCGCCACGTGGCTCCGACCATCCTGATCGGGACGAGCGGCACGCCGGGCGCGTTCGGCGAGGATGCCATCCGGCAGATGGCTGCCACGACCCGAGCGCCGATCATCTTCCCGCTGTCGAACCCGACCTCGAAGTCGGAGGCCACACCTGGCGACGTACTGCGCTGGACCGGCGGCCGGGCTCTGGTGGCGACTGGCAGCCCGTTCGAGCCGGTCGACCTTGCCGGCGAGACCCGGCAGGTCGGCCAGGCCAATAACGTCTTCATCTTCCCCGGCGTTGGTCTGGGCGCGGTAGTCGCACAGGCAACAGAAGTGACCGACAGCATGTTCCTGACCGCCGCGGAGACGCTGGCCAGCCTGGTAACGCCCGACCGGATCTCGGTCGGCGCGCTGTACCCCCGGCTGGCTGACCTGCGCGTAGTGTCGCGCGCGATCGCGATCGCCGTGGCCGAGCAGGCTCGCGAGTGCGGCGTTGCCCAGTTGGCGGTCGGCGAGGACGTCGCGGCTTGTGTAGCGGCGGCAATGTGGAGGCCGGGCTATCCCCTGACTGAACTCACACTGCCGGGGACTTCGACCCGGCTGGCCGCACCGCGTTGACGACTGTCGCCGCCGGACGGCTGGAACTCGGCGTTCCGAATGCGGCCCGTCGATTTGCGCTAGCTGACCGGCTGGGGCCACGCGGTTGTCAGCGGAAAGCCCTTGGCGTCGAGCAGTGTCGCGCCCCTGGCTGCCAGCGCGGCGCGCGATTGCCGGTAGTGATGCCCGCATAGGAGCAGGTCCGTGGGCGCGCCGCGGCCGTTCTTAGCGGGAATGATCGCGATGACCGCGGGCTGGGCCGCGCAGCAGCAAGCTCGGTCGGCATAACGGCGAGCCGGCCTGTAAACAGCAGCGGGTTCCGCGGTAAGCGGCGCGTCTTGCCGGGCCGCCGAGGCCCCGTTGAGTGAGCTCTGGAAGCTAGGGTGCTGCATCATCGACATGCAGCCATCATCGTCCGGTGTTCTGAGCCGCCCAGCAGGGCTGAAAGTCCTTAATCCGGCGGGACTAATGGCCCGCCGAGCCGTCGGTCCGCGGCCCGTCGGCGGGGCTTGCGGGTGCCGCAGTCGCAGCTCGGCTTCCTGCTTGCCGTTGGTCGCACGGGACTCGCCATGCGGCCAGCGTTCGTTAGGCCCGGGGCCGCCAAGAAGCCGGGACTTCAGTCATGCGATCGAAGGAACAAACGCCCCAGCGGGGCGGTGACGTGCCGACCGAGTATCGGTGGTATGGACGGAAGAGGACGGCTGCGCGTGTATCTAGGCGCCGCGCCTGGCGTGGGTAAGACCTATGCGATGCTGGCCGAGGGCCAGCGCCGCAGGGCACGCGGGACGGACGTGGTCGCAGCCTTGATCGAAACCCATGGCCGACGGTTGACAGCGGCGCTGGCCGAGGGCCTAGAGGCGGTGCCGCGCCGCACGATGACCTATCGCGGATCCACCTTCACCGAGATGCATACCGATGCGGTACTAGCGCGGCATCCGCAGGTTGCGCTGGTAGACGAGCTCGCTCACAGCAACGTGCCCGGTTGCCGGAACGCCAAGCGCTGGCAGGACGTCGATGAGCTGCTGAGCGCGGGAATCGACGTGATTACCACGCTGAACATCCAGCACCTTGAGTCGCTCAACGACGTGACCCAGCAGATCACCGGCGTGGTGCAGCACGAGACGCTGCCTGATGAGGTGGCGCGCCGCGCCGACCAGATCGAGCTGGTTGACATGACCCCCGAGGCGCTGCGGCGACGGATGGCACACGGCAATGTCTACCCGCCGGACCGGGTCGATGCCGCGCTGACCCACTACTTCCGCCCTGGCAACCTCACCGCGCTCCGTGAGCTCGCGCTGCTGTGGCTCGCGGATCGGGTGGAGGAGGGCCTGCAGCGCTACCGTGCCGAGCACGGAATCGCAGCGCCGTGGGAGACCAGAGAGCGAATCGTTGTCGGCGTCGCCGGCGAGAAGGACGATGACACAGTCATCCGGCGGGCCGCGCGTATCGCGGCCAGGACTCCCGGAAGCGATCTCCTGGCCGTGCATGTAACTTGTGACGACGGGCTCGCGGTCGAGAACACGACGATGCTCGAGTCACGGCATCGGCTGGTGACCTCGCTCGGTGGGAGCTTCCAGAAAATACCCGGCCAGGACGTGGCCAACACCCTGCTGGAGTTTGCTCGCGCTGAGAACGCCACGCAGATGGTGCTCGGCGCTAGTCGGCGGAGCCGGTTGCGCACCCTCATCGCGGGCAAGAGCACACCGACCAGGGTGGCCCGCCGCGCCGAGCACCTCGACGTTCACCTGGTCAGCCGTGGCGGCGAGAGCCACGGCGACGTACAGCTGGCCCAGCCGTTTCGCGCGCTGCGCCGGCGCCGCGCTCTCGCCGCCGAAGCGAGCGCGGAGGCAACAGCGCTTACCCGGCTCGCGACCAGCGTGCTGGTCGGACGCAGCGACTCGCCCGCGCTGCTCGAGGAGATACGGGAGATGTTCGACCTGGCCGCGGTCAGCTTGCTCGAGCGACGGCGGGATCCTGGCGGCGGCTGGTTCGTCGTGGCTAGCGCAGGAGAGCAGGCACCCGAAGGCCCTGGAGCCGACGTGGAGCTCCCGATCAGCGAGGCGTTCACGCTAGCCGCCCGCGGCCGCGCGCTCGGCGGGCAGGACAAACGGGTCCTGTTCCTGTGTGCCGTCCAGATCGTCGCAGGCCTAGTCCAGCGTCGCCAGTACGACCTCAATGCGCAAGCGGCTACCCGCGTGCCTGGCCCGCGCTCCCGCGCCGCCCTGGTAGAGGCCACCACCCAGAGAGCCCACGACCTGGTTGCGACGGCCCAAGTCACCCTGGACCAGCTGGCCGACTCCGCCTCTCGCTCTCCAACAGAGAATGCCGACCTGGTCGCGTCGGCGCGCCTGGCTCTGGACGGCGTGGCGAGGCTGGTCAGGGACCTCAGTCGACTGCATGCCGGGGCTCTCGAGGCCTATCTCCGCCCGGTGGAACTCGACGAGGTCATCGCCGCTTGCCTCGAGGATCTGGGACCCGGCGGCCACCACGTCACGCTCGATACCCAGGAGGACCTCCCCGACGTGATCGCCGATGCCGCGCTGCTAACCAGGGTGCTCACCGGCCTGATGGCCGACGCGCTGCACCGCAGCCCAGCTGACGTCGCGCCGACGCTCAGCGCGGCGGTCGCCGGAGGCGAGGTGGACATCTGCGTGACCGACCGGGGGCCCGGTCCCGACCAGGGCAACGGCAATGGACTAGCCCTCAGACTGGCCCGCGACCTGACCGAGGCCATGGGCGACACGCTCCGCTGCGAGTATCCCTCCGAGGGAGGCCGGAGCGTCTCACTCACCCTGCATGCTGCCGGTCGGCCGGTGCCGGCCCCAGCCACGTAGCGATCGGACTTCCTGCTCAGCCGGTATCGCGCAGGGTCTCGGCTTCGCCGATGCTGTGGGTTCAGCGCAGTTCCGGGTTGGGCGCCGTTGGCGGGGCTACTGGGATCGGGCAGCTATCGGCCGGCTCCGATGGCCGGCTCGACGATGGCCTCGGCAACGGAGCGCACGAGCGACCGGATCGTTGCCTCGGCGACCTTGCGTAGCAGCACGGCGTTGAGTGCTGCACCGAGGAGGCCAAATGGCGGGCCGTAGACGCCCATCAGCGTCAGCCGCGTCCCATCGGTACTGGTCGGCGCGAGCGTGAAGTCGCCGTCCAGCATGGGGAATAGGCCGGCGGTCACGCCGGTGGCCTCCCACCGCACTCCGACGTGGAAACTCTCCCCGCGCTCGACAGGCTCGAGGAAACTCACCCGCACGAGCTTCGCGGCGCCTGGCACGTCGCCAAAGGGCCCCACTCTCATGAGGGTTGTCAGCCCTGCCTGGTAGGCGGTATGAGATGCATCGCTGAGGTTGCCGGTCACCACGAGGCTGGCGAGCCGCGAACGGGCAGCCCCATAGGGGATGCCGAGGTGTTCCTCCTGCGTGATGAACATCTAGCCCATCCCCGTTCCGTGGTGAGCTCAGGGCCGATTTTCCTGGCGGCCAGTCAGGCCGGTGTCGGCTAGCTGCCCAGTCGGCCCGTCGCGGACCGGTGCGCGTGAGGCCATGCTTCCGAACTGGCGGCCTGCTGCCCTGATCACCGGGGTGGCGTGCCATTGCGAGGAGGACGTTGCCGATCTCGGCCTCGCGGGCGTGTCCGAGGTCAGCGATGATGCGCTCGGCGTCATCGGTGAACAGCCAGGTGATCACGGTGCTCTGGCCGGGCCGCACGGTGGCGTCGCCGGCCAGGTGGTCGGTCATCGCCTGGTTCCAGTCGATGACGTTCCAGGCGATGTCGCAGGCGATGGCGGGCAGTCCTGGGCCAAGTGAGGCGAGCAGCTGCTGCACGACGGGCCGGACGGCGAGGCCGTCGACGGCAGGATCGGCGGTCGGCGTGGCCGGCTCGTGGCCGGTGGCCAGCAGGTGGAGGTAGATGCGCTCGGCCGGGGTGAGGCGCAGCAGCTCACCGAGGCGGCTGACCAGCTCGTCGTACCGCGATGGCGGAGGGGTGCCGTTCTCGAAGCCGTTGTACCAACGGTCCGACACGAGTAAATGGGTACGAAACATTGGAGGTTAGACGTGGCTATTACTGCCAGTGAAGCCCGCTCGCGCCTGTTCCCACTCATCCAGCAGGTCAACGACGACCACGAGCCGGTGAGGATCAATTCCCGTGGCGGGGACGCCGTGCTCATGTCGGCCGACGACTTCGACTCCTGGCAGGAGACTATCTACCTGCTGCGGTCGCCTGCCAACGCCCTGCGCCTGATGGAGGCCGTCGCCCGAGACAGGTCTGGCCGAGACGGCGTCACCAAGACCATGGAGGAACTTGAGGGTCTGGCGGGAGAGTAGTGCGAAGTATCCCCTTCGACCCTGATGCCTGGGAAGACTTCCTGTACTGGCTGGGCGCGGACCGGAAGATGGCGACTAGGACCGTGCGCCTGATCGGCGAGATCCAGCGTGACCCATTTTCCGGCATAGGGAAGCCTGAGCCGCTGAAAGGCGACCTGTCTGGGTATTGGTCCCGTCGGATCGACGACGAACACCGCCTGATCTACCGCGCCGACGACAAGGAAGTGAAGATCTTGAAGGCTCGGTACCACTACAGCTATTAACCGCTGGTCATGACGCCGGTGCGGACTTTGAAAGGTCCCATAAACTGGGCCCGACTCGCGGTCCGCACCGGCGCTCCTTGGCTACGAGGGCGCCGTAAGCACCGCGTTAGCGCACCGGTAGCCGTCAGCATTTCCTGCCTCCTAGAGCGACGTGACGGCTGCCAGCACGTCCAGCCGCGCTGCCCGGCGTGCTGGCCAGGTTGCGGCTACCAGGCCGAGAAACGCGGCCAGGACCAGGAAGATCACCAGGCTTGGCAAGGGCACTGACGTCGCGGTGATGCCCTTGTGCCTCAGCGAGTCCGCCAGGGCAAGGCCGAGCCCTGTGCCGATCACCACCCCCATGACCGCGCCGAACACCGCAATGATCACCGCCTCGGACCTGACCATTGTCTTGACCTGGCTGCGCCGCATCCCGACCGCGCGCAGCAGGCCGATCTCGCCGGTGCGCTCGAATACCGACAGCATGAGCGTGTTGACGATGCCGATGAGCGCGATGAGCACGGCGAGCGCAAGCAGCGCGTAGACCAGGCCCAGAAGTTCGTTCACGGTGGCTGCGCTTGCCTGCTCGAACTGCGCCTTGGTCTGCACCTGCACCGTCGGGTAGGCGGCCAGCGCGCTGGTAACCCGGCTGTCGGCGCCGCCGCCGCTCGTGCGGACCAGCAGGCCGGCCGGGTTCCAGCCGGGGGCGAAGTGCGCCAGGAAGTACTGGTCGCTGACCAGGTAGCTGCCGACCTCGGAGTTCGCTTGGTAAATCCCGCCGACTGTGATGCTGGTGTTGCCGGTCTGCGCGAACTTGACGCGCACTGAGTCGCCGACCTTCAGGTGGTCGGACGCCGCCGTCCTGGTGTCGACCAGCATGTCGCCCCTGGCCAACGCCGCCGTGCTGCCCTCGGTCATCTGCAGCGTCACGGTCGCGGCCAGGTCGCGAGTCCCGGTCCCCGTGAGAGTTTCCACCGCGCCGCTCATCCCGAACTGACCGCGGTAGACGGTGTTCGTCGCGGTGACGCCGGGCACTGCGGCCACGATTGAAGGGACCGGCAGCGCGAGTCCGCTCATCGAGCTGGTGCTCGACACGACGAGGTCGGCACGGACCGCCTGGTCGATGCTGCTGGTGGCCGAGCGCGCCAGCGACGAGCCGAACACCGCCATGGCCGAGACCAGGGCCAGCCCGACCATCAGCGCCGCCGCGGTCTGCGCGGTGCGCCGCGGGCTGCGCATGGAATTGCGCCTGCCCAGGTTTCCGGCGATGCCGGCCAGGCCGGCCAGCGGGCGCCCAATCGCGCCCGCCAGCGGTCGCGCGATCGCGGGGGCGAGCATGGCGACGCCGATGAACGCCCCAGCGGCACCGAGGCCCACCAGCTGGATCGCCGGCTTGGTCAGCCCGACTCCGAGCAGCAGCGCTCCGGCCAGCGCGACGGCCGTTCCCGAGGCCAGCCTGCGGCGCAGCGACGACTCGCCGTGCGCCGGGCGGCCGCTGATCGCGGCGACCGGGGGGATCCGCACGGCCCGGCGGGCGGGCCCGACCGCGGATATAACGGTGACCCCGACTCCGACAGCGAGCCCGACAATGGCGGTGCGGGGCTCGAAGACCAGCGAGCCGGCCGGCAGATTGACGCCGAACCCGCGCAGCAGCGCCTCGAGCCCGGCCGCGGCCAGCACGCCGAGGCCGATGCCGACGGCCGACGACACCAGGCCCACGACGGTCGCCTCGGTCAGCACCGAGCCAAACACCTGGCGCCGGCTGGCTCCGACGACGCGCAGCAGGGCCAGTTCTCGCGTCCGCTGGCCGACGATGATCGAGAAGGTGTTGAAGATGGTGAAGGCCCCGACGAACAGCGAGATGAGCGCGAAGATCAGCAGCGCGGTCGAGAACACACTCAGCGACTGGCTGACCGAGGTGGACGCCTCGTTCTCCACCGTCTGCCCCGTGACTACCTGCACGCCGCGCGGCAGGACCGCTTCGATGTCCTTCTGCACCACATGCTTGTTAGCCCCGGGGCTGGTCGCCACCGCGATGGCGTCGAACTGACCGGTCTCCTGCATCAGCTGTTGTGCCGTCGGCAGGGTGAACGCGGCCAGCGTGATCCCGGCGAAGCCATTCGCCGACCCGTACTGCGCGATGCCGGAGATGGTGAACGTGCGCGGCGCACCATAGAACAGCATCCGCACCCGCTGCCCCACCCTGAATCCGTACTGCTGCGCCGTGCCCGCGTCCATCAGCACCTGGTCGGCTGTGCGTGGCGGGCCACCCTGCACGACGTGCAGGCCCGACAGCGCCGGATCGGTTAGATAGCTCTCGCCAAGCGTCGGCTCGCCGCCGTTGGCGATCGGCTTGCCGTCCGGGGCGACGAACTGCGCGTAGCCCGAGACGACGCCTTGTGCGTCGGCCACGCCGGGCACACGCTGTACCTTCGCCAGCAGCGACGCTGGCAGCGGGTTGCGCGTGGCGCCGCTGCCGGAGAACTGCGCGACCCCACGGACCTCGAAGTCCAGCTTGTTGTAGACATTCCCGACGAGCGCCGAGAACATGCTGTTCAGCGTGTCGGTCAGCACAAACGTTCCGCTGATGAAGGTGACGCCGAGTACGATCGCCAGCGCTGTGAGCGCCAGCCTTAGCTTGTGGGCCCCAAGGCCCTTGAACGTTGCCCTGCGCATCTCAGGCTCCCAGTGTCCGCATCCGTTCCAGGACCGAGTCAGCGGTCGGACGGTCGAGTTCGCCGGCCAGCCGACCGTCCGACAGGAAGACGACCCGGTCGGCGTACGCCGCGCTGCGCGGGTCGTGGGTGACCATGACGATCGACTGGCCGAGTTCGGTGACCGATCGCCGCATGAACGCCAGCAGGTCGGCCGAGGCAGTCGAGTCGAGGTTGCCGGTTGGCTCGTCGGCGAAGATGAGTTCCGGCTTGTTGATCAGTGCTCGCGCGCACGCGACGCGCTGCTGCTGGCCGCCGGACATCTCGCCCGGCCGGTGATCCTGTCTATCGGCCAGGCCGAGCTGGTCGAGCAGGTAGCGCAGCCAGTCGCGGTCGACCTTGCGGCCTGCCAGGTCGGCCGGCAGCGTGATGTTCTCGGCCGCCGTCAGTGTTGGCACCAGGTTGAACGACTGGAACACGAAGCCGATGCTGTCGCGCCGCAGCCGGGTAAGTCTGGCATCGTCCAGGCCTCCGATGTCCTGACCACCGACGAACGAAGCCCCCGACGTCGGGCGGTCCAATCCGGCCATGCAGTGCATGAGCGTGGACTTTCCCGAGCCCGACGGGCCCATCACGGCGGTGAACCGGCCGCGTTCGAAAGTCACGGTGACGCGGTCCAGTGCCCGCACCGCGGCCTGGCCGCTGCCGTAGATCTTCGTCAGGTCCGCCGCGTGCGCGGCCGACGTCGCCTGCCTGCTGGCGGCATTCACCTCGCTAGCTGTGAGCACCATAGTGTCCTCCGTATCGGCCGTCGCCTACGCGACTAGGGTCGCCGGGCGTGTTATCCGCCGGGCTTCGCGGCGCGATAGCGGATCGAAGGCGAGGCATCTGCCGATGCGCGAATTAGCATTGTCACGACGCCGCGCTGAATCGCCGCATGCGGGCGTGGGCTGGAGATTTTGGTGGAGTTCAAG
>JASHOV010000046.1 GCA_030038495.1 Streptosporangiaceae bacterium | reverse complement strand
CGCGGGTGCTGCCGGAGTTCATGGTTCCGGCGGCGGTGGTGGTGCTGGCGGCGCTGCCGGTGACCGCGAACGGGAAGCTGGACCGGCGTGCGTTGCCGGCCCCGGCCTACCGGCTGCAGGCTGGGCAGCGGGCGCCGCGGACTGCGCGGGAAGAGATCTTGTGCGAGTTGTTCGCGCAGGTACTGGGCATCGACCGGGTCGGAGTCGATGACAGCTTCTTCGACCTGGGTGGCCACTCCCTGCTCGCGATGCGCCTGATCAGCCGGATCCGGCTGGTCCTGGGGGTGGAGGTGGGGATCCGGACGGTGTTCGAGAACCCCGGCGTGGCCATGCTGGCGGGCTGTCTGGAGGGGGCTGGCTGTGCCCGGCCGGCGCTGACGCGGCTGCCGCGGCCTGAGCGGATGCCGTTGTCGTTCGCTCAGACCCGGTTGTGGTTCCTCTATCAGATGGAGGGGCCGAGCGCGACCTACAACGAGCCGCTGGTGCTGCGCCTGTCCGGGCCGCTGGATGTGCCGGCGTTGCGCGCGGGGCTCAGCGATGTGGTGGCGCGGCACGAGAGCCTGCGGACCGTGTTCGCGGCCGAGGACGGGCAGGTGTTCCAGCAGGTCCTGCCGGCCGGCCAGATCGTGCCGGTGGTCGCGGTCAGCAGCGTCGGTGCCGGCGAGGTCGGGGACCAGGTAGCGAAGGCGTGCGGCTACCTGTTCGAGTTGTCTGGTGAGCTGCCGGTCCGGGCCGAGGTCTTCTCCATCGGCGGCGACGAGCATGTGCTTGTCCTGCTGGCCCATCACATCGCCTGTGATGGCTGGTCGATGGGGCCGCTGCTGCGGGATCTGTCGGTGGCTTACGGCGCCCGGTGCGCGGGAGGTGAGCCGGCCTGGACGGCACTGCCGGTGCAGTACGCGGACTACACGCTGTGGCAACGTGCGCTGCTGGACGGCGACCAGGATGCCGGCAGCCTGCTGTCGAGCCAGGTCCGCTACTGGACCGAGGTCCTGGATGGCATGCCCGACCAGCTGGAGCTGCCCTATGACCGGGTCCGGCCGGCCGAGCCGACCCACCGCGGGGCCACCGTCGCGGTGGACCTGGACGCCGGGCTGCACGGCAGCCTGCTGGGGCTGGCTCGCACGCATCAGGTGACCTTGTTCATGGTGCTGCAGGCCGCGCTGGCCGTTGTGCTGGCCCGCTGCGGGGCCGGCTCCGACATCCCGATCGGCACGCCGGTGGTCGGCCGCACCGACGAGGCAGTCACTGACCTGGTCGGCTTGTTCATCAACACCCTGGTGCTGCGGGCAGACGTGTCCGGCAACCCCAGCTTTGCCCGGCTGCTGGACCGCATCCGCGACGTTGACCTGGGCGCCTACGCGCACCAGGACACGCCGTTCGAGCGGCTGGTGGAAGAGCTCAACCCGGTCCGCTCGGCCGCCCGCAACCCGCTGTTCCAGGTGATGATCGCCTCCGACGACGACGCCGGCACCAGCGGCCTGCAGCTACCCGGCGTCCGCACCCGGTACGAGCGGGTCAGCACCCAGGTCGCCAAGTTCGACTTCACCTATTCCTTCCACCAGCTGCGCACCGCCGACGGCAGGCCCGACGGTATCCAGGGCACCTTCGAATACGCACTCGACCTGTTCGATCCGCCGACCATCCAGGCACTCGCCGGCCGGCTGACCCGGCTGCTGCACCAGGTAGCCGCCGACCCCGGCCAGCCCGTCAGCGACCTCGACATACTCACCCCCCGCGAGCGGCACCAGATCCTGCGGGAATGGAACGACACCGCGCGCACCGTCCCGCCCGCGACCCTGCCCGCCCTCATCGAGGCCACCGCAGCCCGCACCCCGCACGCCACCGCCGTGGCCTGCGACGGCACCGAACTTACCTACCAGCAGCTCAACGCGCGGGCCAACCAGCTAGCCCGCCTGCTCATCCAGCACGGAGCCGGACCAGAGAACTACGTCGCAGTCGCCATCCCCCGCTCACCCGACCTGATCACCGCCCTGCTCGCCGTACTCAAAACCGGCGCCGCCTACCTGCCCGTCGACCTCAGCCATCCCGCCGACCGGATCACCTACATGCTCAACGACGTCCAGCCGAATCTGCTGATCACCACCGGCCTGACCGTCTCTGCCTTGCCCGCCGTAGCCGACGGCTCCGCGCTTGCCAATCCGCCGGCACGCCTGGTGCTTGATTCCCCTGCGGTGCGCGCGGCTCTGGACGGGTACGCGACATCCGACGTTGCCGACGACCACAGGCGCGAGCCGCTGCGGCCCTGCCATCCGGCGTACGTGATCTATACCTCCGGCTCCACCGGCCGGCCCAAGGGCGTCGTCATGCCGCACACAGGAATCGTCAACTACGTCTCATGGGTACTGGACATCTACCGGGTCACAGCGGCCGACCGCATCCTGCACAAGGCGACGATGAGCTTTGACGTGTCGATCTGGGAGATGTTCGCGCCGCTCATCGCCGGCTCGACGCTCGTGGTCGCGCGGCCGGACGGGCAACGCGAGCCGGGCTACCTCGCCGCGCTCATCCGCGACCAGCGCGTCACCATCGCCGAGTTCGTGCCGTCCATGCTGCAGCTGTTCCTGGCCGAGCCCGCCGCCACCGCATGCACCACCGTCCGGCAGGTGATCAGCGGCGGTGAGCCGCTGACCGCCGCCACCCGCGATCAGTTCCTGGACATACTCCCCCGCGCCCGGCTGAGCAACGGCTATGGCCCGACAGAGACCTGCGTTGGGGTCATCACCAGGCAGTGCCCATCCAGCGGGCCGGAAGTGCGCATACCGCTCGGCAAGCCCAGGTGGAATAACAAGGTCTTCGTGCTGGATGGGTGGCTGGGTCCGGTGCCTGCGGGGGTGGCGGGGGAGTTGTACGTGGCGGGACTTCAGCTGGCGCGGGGGTATCTGGGTCGTCCGGGGCTGACGGCGGAGCGGTTTGTGGCGTGTCCGTTCGGGGTGGCGGGGGAGCGGATGTACCGGACGGGTGATCTGGTGCGCTGGGGTGCGGGGGGTGAGCTGGAGTTCC
The DNA here is from genome assembly GCA_030038495.1 of Streptosporangiaceae bacterium. Taxonomy (GTDB): domain Bacteria; phylum Actinomycetota; class Actinomycetes; order Streptosporangiales; family Streptosporangiaceae; genus JAJYUU01. The sequence goes on along the minus strand of JASHOV010000046.1, from coordinate 404 downwards.
TGGGCCGCACTGATGATCAGGTGAAGGTCCGCGGGATGCGGGTGGAGCTGGGGGAGATCGAGGCGGCGCTGGTGGCGCAGCCGGGGGTGGGGCAGGCGGCGGTGGTGGTGCGGGAGGACCGGCCCGGTGACCGGCGGCTGGTCGGCTATGTCGTGCCCGAGGGCGGGCCGGGCGCGGTCGATCCGGTGGTGCTGCGGGCCGGGGCGGCGCGGGTGCTGCCGGAGTTCATGGTTCCGGCGGCGGTGGTGGTGCTGGCGGCGCTGCCGGTGACCGCGAACGGGAAGCTGGACCGGCGTGCGTTGCCGGCCCCGGCCTACCGGCTGCAGGCTGGGCAGCGGGCGCCGCGGACTGCGCGGGAAGAGATCTTGTGCGAGTTGTTCGCGCAGGTACTGGGCATCGACCGG
>JASHOV010000045.1 GCA_030038495.1 Streptosporangiaceae bacterium | reverse complement strand
ACCGGCGGGGACGACGGGACGGCGCGAGTCTGGGATGCGGTCACCGGGCAGCAACGCGGCGCCGTGACCGGCCATGGCGGCCCTGTCCTCGCGGTGGCGATAGCCCCCGACGGCAGCTGGGTTGCCAGCGCCGCCATCGACGGAACGGCGCGGATCTGGGATGCGGTGACCGGGGAGCAACTTGCGGTCCTGACCGGGCATCGTCGCTGGGTGGACGCGATGGCGGTATCACCTGATGGTGGCTCGATCGCCACGGTCAGTATTGACCATACGGCGCGAATCTGGGATGTCGTAACCGGCCAGGTTCAGGCGCTCATGCGCGTGGAGGACTCTCTTCTTGGCTGTGCATGGCTTGGCGGCTCAGGGCTGGTAGTCGTCGGCAAAGCTGGTCTGTACTTGTTCGACTTCCTCACCGCGTAGCCAGACCCGTTTGCCGATCACGCCGGTGCGGCGCGCTGTTCGGCGATCGAGTTGCCGCCGTCCAGGACGAGGTACTGCCCGGTGATGTAGGACGCGCCGGGGCTGGCCAGCCAGGCAATTGCGGCGGCGACCTCGGCGGGTGAGCCGCTCCGGCCCGCCGGGGTGGCCTGCCCCTGGCCGCGCTCGTCCGGGGTCTGCGAGCCGGTCGCTATCCAGCCAGGGGCGACGGCGTTGACGGTGATCCCCTGCCCCGCGGTGTCGACGGCGAGCGCGCGGGTGAGGCCGACCATGCCCGCCTTGGCGGCGGCGTACCCGACGTCGCCGCGGATCGCCATCACCGGGCCGGTCAGGCTGGCCACCATGATGATCCGCCCCCAGCCGCCGCCGGTCATGGCCGGCAGCGCTGCCTTGGTGACCAGGAAGGCGGAGGTCAGGTTGCGGGCGAGCGCAGCCTGCCAGGTCCTCAGGTCCATGGACTCCGCGGTGCCGGACTCGAACACGGGATCGGCGGCGGAGATCATGCCGGCGTTGTTGACCAGGATGTCCAGCCGGTCCCATCGTTCCAGCGCAGCCGACACAAGCCGGGACGCCGCGGCCGCGTCGGTCAGGTCGCCGACGATCCCCGCCCCGTCGAAGCCAGCGTCGCGCAGCTCGCTGACCCGGTCCTGGATCCGGGCCGTGGTGGCGCTGATCATCAGTGCGGCGCCGAGTTCGGCGAGCAGCCTGGCGGTGGCGAAACCGATGCCGTCGGGGCTGCCCGCCCCGGTGACGACCGCCACCCGGCCGGACAGGTCGAACGCCGCTGGGACGGACATTCTCCGATCGTAGTGGGCCGGATGCCGGCTTCCCGGCCCGCGGGCGGTAGTCGGCTGACGTGGCCGCGAGATAGCCTTCGGGCCTATGGTGAAGCGCCCTGACCCCCTGGAGAGCACGCCCCCAGCCTTCGCCGAGGCTGCGGCCAGGCACATCCTGCGGGAAGGCTTCGGCATCGAATCGTCGTCCCTCGAGCCACTCGCGGGCGAGCGGGACCAGAATTTCCGCGTGGACACGGCGGGCGGGCAGCGCTTCTTGCTCAAGATCTCTAATCCGGCCGACGACGGGCCCATACTGGCGATGCAGACCGCCGCTCTGCGCCACATCGAGCGGGTCGATCCTGACCTGCCGGCGATGCGGGCCCTGCCGACCGCGGCGGGGGAATCCTGGCTCGAGGTGCCGGGGCCGGAGAGCCGCATCTACCCGGCCCGGCTCTTCACGTTCCTGCCAGGAAAGGTCACCGCGAACACGGCGCTCACCACCGAGGCGATCCGGTCCCACGGGCAGACGACGGCCCGTCTGGGCCGGGCGCTGCGAGGCTTCTTCCACCCCGCGGCCGACTACGAGATCTTGTGGAACATCACCCAGTTCCCGAGGATCCGCCCGCTGCTCACCCACGTCTGCGACGGCCAGCGCCGGGCGCAGGCGGAACGGATCATGGACCGGTTCGAGGACCGCGTCGCGCCCGCGCTGCCCGGGCTTCGCGCCCAGGTGATCCACGGCGACATGAGCCTCGACAACGTGCTCTTCGGCGATGACCTTCTGGTCAGCGGGATCGTGGACTTCGGGGACATGACCCATGCGCCGCTGGTCTGCGATCTCGCCGTCGAAATCGCCGATGTGCTGCACGGCCGTGATGACGCGATCGAGGCGGCGGACGCGATCATCGGCGGCTACGTCTCGGTGACGCCGCTCGAGGACGAGGAGGCCGGGCTGCTCGCGGACCTGGTGGCGGCCAGGCTTGCCACCGAGGTCACCATCACCGCCTGGCGGCGCAGGCTCTACCCGGACAACACCGCGTACGCCGCGAGCGGCGAGCCCGGCGCACGGGCCTTCCTCGACGCCATCGAGACGACGGGGATCGACGCTGTCGGGCGGCGGTTCCGCGACGCCTGCCGTCGCCTCCCCTACCGGAGGTCCGCCACCGGTGCCCTGCTCGAGCGCCGCCGCCGGGCACTGCCCCGATCGCCGCTGTTCTACTCCCAGCCGGTGCACCTCGTCCGCGGTGAGGGTGTCTGGCTGTTCGACCCCGACGACCGCCGCTACCTCGACTGCTACAACAACGTGGCCGTGGTCGGGCACAGCCACCCACGGGTGGCGGCGGCCGTGACGCAGCAGCAGCAGCTGCTCGCGACCCACAGCCGCTACTTGCACGAGGCGATCGTCGAGCTCGCCGAACGGCTCAAGGCCACCCTGCCGCCGGAGCTGGACGCCGTCATGGTCGTGAACTCCGGCAGCGAGGCCAACGACCTGGCCTGGCGGATCGCCCGCGCGGCCACCGGGCGGGCGGGCGCGGTCGTGACCGCCTGCGCCTACCACGGGCTGACCGAGGCCACCCACGCCCTGTCCCCCGAGGAGTGGGCCAAGGGGGAGCGGCCTGCCCACGTCGCGACGATTCCGGCACCGGACGGGTACCGCGGCCCGTACCGCCGGGGAGACGAGGGGTGGGTGCAGCGGTACGCCGCGCATGTCGATGACGCCGGCCGGGCGCTCGGCGATCGCGGCTTCGCCGCCCTGTACCTGGATCCGGCCTTTACCGCCGACGGCATCCTGTCACCTCCTCCTGCCTACCTGCGGGAGGCGGCGCGGCGAGCGCGGACGCTGGGAGGGCTCGTGGTCGCCGACGAAGTGCAAGCCGGTCACGGCCGGTGCGGGTCGCACCTGTGGAGCTTCCAGGCGTCGGGGATCACACCCGACATGGTGGTGATGGGCAAACCGATGGGGAACGGTTTCCCTGTCGCCGCCCTGGTGGTCAAGTCCGAGCTGCTCGGGGCCGTGCCCGAGGATGTCGAGCTGTTCAGCACCTTCGGCGGAAACCCGGTAGCCTGCGCGGCCGCGCTCGCGGTCCTGGCCGTCATGGAGGATGAGGGCCTGCTGGGCAACGCCGCGAAAGTCGGGTCCTACCTCCGGCAGGGCCTGCTGACGCTCGCGGAACGCCACCCGCTGATCGGGGACGTCCGGGGCGAGGGCCTCCTGCTGGGCGTCGAGCTGATCGATGAGGAACGCAGGCCGTCGCCCGGCAGCGCCCGCAAAGTGACCGAGGCGATGCGCGAGCGGGGCATACTGCTCAGCGCAACCGGGCCGGCCGGAAACGTGCTCAAGATCCGGCCCCCGCTGGTATTCCAGCCCGAACACGCCGACCTCCTGCTCCAGGCCCTCGATGAGGTGCTCGCATCCTCATGACGCAGTTGACGCCGTTCCGACCCGCGAGCTGATCGCTCGTGCAAGTGACGTTCGTGGGCAGCGGCGACGCGTTCGGCAGCGGCGGCCGCTATCAGACCTGCATCATGGTCGCCGCGGCCGGGCAGGTCATGCTCGTGGACTGCGGCGCGACCAGCCTCACGGCACTGCGCGCCCAGGGCCTCGACCCGCAGGCCGTCGACACGGTGGCCATCACGCACCTGCACGGCGATCATTTCGGCGGGCTGCCGTTCCTGATCCTGGACGGCCAGTTCCGCCGGCGCACGGCGCCGCTGCGCATCATCGGCCCGCCCGGCGTCGCCGCGCGCCTGTCCGGCGCCATGGAAACGCTCTTCCCCGGCTCGACGGCGGTCAGCCGCCGGTTCGAGGTCGAGGTCAGCGAGCTGGCGTCCGGCGGCACTGCCCAGGCCGGCGCGCTGCGGGTCCGCGGCTGGGAGGTCGTGCACGCATCGGGAGCGCCGCCGCTGGCGCTGCGGGTCGAGGACGGCCGGTCGAGCTTCGCCTACTCGGGGGATACCGAGTGGACCGCGGCCCTGCTCGCGGCCGCCGACGGCGCGAGCCTGTTCGCGGCGGAGGCGTACACGTTCGACAAGCCGGTGCGCTACCACCTCGACTACCGGACGCTGGCGGCGCACGCGGCCGAGATCGGCGCGGCGCGCACGGTGCTCACGCACATGTCGCCGGACATGCTCGGCCGTCTGGCGGACGCCGAGTTCCCGGTGGCGGCGGACGGGCTCACCCTCGAGGCGTAGGCGCAGATTTGCTCCGCTCTTGGCCGGCCCGTCCGGACCAAAGTAGTCTTGCCGCGATTGGCCCCGGCCGACAGGTGACGATGCCGATGAATCCAGGCGAGTCCGTAGCCATACCGGCGATGCCTCTGGTGTGGACGAAGGACACGGTCCGGGAGATGTCCCCGGCCAGATTTGGCATGAAGGCCCGGCTGGAGATGTTCATGACGGGCCGGGACCTCAAGCCGGGCCTGGTCCTTTACGGCGGCCAGAGTTCTGAGCGGTTCCCGGCCACGCCCGCCGGCTGGCTGGACGCATGGGCCCGGGCCGCCGCCGTGGCCGGACCCGCGGCGTACGCCAAAGGCCTCGCGTCCTGGATGGCACGGACCCACCGCTACCTGGGCCCAACCAGGGACGCCGCCGTGATCGCCGGACTCGATGCCAGGATGCCGCCGGTGCTCTACGCGCTGACGTTCGCGGGCGGCCACGGCGGCGGGGATCACCTGTCGGCCGGCGACGCCGTGGACCTGCGCACGGCCCCGGCGCGTATCGCCCTGACCGCCAGCAGCGACGGAGCGCTTCTGCTCACGATCCCGGCGGCGGAGCTGACCGGCGCGGAGGCGTCCGGAATGGGCGGCGGCGGGTCTTTCGCCGCGACGGCCAGCGTCAACCCGCTGACGAACCCGGTGCAGGAAGAGACGACCGAGTGGATGAACAACCGCAGCCTCGGCGGCAAGGACCGCACGTTTGTGCGGATCCAGGGCACGACTTGCGAGCTGTTCCTGACCTCGAAGTCGCACTCGCCCCAGGATGCCCAGGTCGCGCTGTCGGCGGTCCGCGTGCTGGCGCAGGGCGGCCGGGTCGGCAGCCAGCCAGGGGCCGGCCTGCTGGCCGGGCTGACGGCGCCGGTAACTCCGGCGAGCGCCGGGCCGGATGACGCGGATCTCGTCACGAAGCTGGAGCGGCTGGCGAAGCTGCGCGACTCCGGCGCGCTGACGCAGTTCGAGTTCCAGGCCGCCAAGGACAAGCTGCTGCACTGACGGACGCGGGCGGCCCCGGTCACGGCGCGGCGGCGCGCGCCATGACATCAGCGAGAATCTCGACCGCCTGCCGCAGTACGGGCGGTTCCTCGCCCGCGTAGCTGAGCCGCAGGTAGGCGGCGGGCGGTTCGCCGGGAAAGCTGGCCCGGCCCGGGTTGACGGAGACACCGCGGGCGGCGGCCGCCTCGGTCAGGTCCGCGTCGCTGCTGCCCTCCGGCAGCCGCACCCACAAGTGCATGCCGCCGCCGGGGATCAGCTCGAGCCGGCAGCCGGGGAGCAACTGCGTGATTGCGGCGACCAGCGTGTCCCTGCGATCGCGCAGCCGCCGCCGCGCCGCCGCGAGGTGGCGCGGCCAGCCGGGGGCGGTCAGCACGTCCAGCGCGATCTGCTGCAGCATCGGCGCGACAAACAGGTCGTCGCTGATCCGCCCGCGCCGCAGCCGGGCCAGCACGGGCCCGCGCGCGGCGATGCCGGACACCCGCAGCCCGGCCGCGATCGGCTTGGACACCGAGCGCAGGTAGATCACGTGCCCTTCGTCGTCCGCCGCGATCAGCGGCGGCGGCGACGGGGCACCGAGATCGAAATCGCGCATCCAGTCGTCTTCGATCAGGAACGCGCCCGCCCGCGCCGCCGCAGTCAGCACCGGCTCCCGGCGGTCGGGAGCGAGCACCGAGCCGTGCGGGTTGGCATACCTCGGCTGGAGGTAGGCCAGGCGACTGCCAGTCCGGGCAAACGCGTCCGCGAGCGCGTCCGGCAGGACTCCGTTCGCGTCGCCCGGCACCGGGACCAGCACAAGCCCGGCGGCTCGCGCCGCCGCCAGCGCCCCCACGTAGGTGGGCGACTCGACGATCAGCGGGTCACCCTGAGCGCACAGATGGCGGAACACGGCCGACAGCGCGGCCTGACCGCCCGAGGCGATCAGCACGTTCTGCTCGGTCAACTGCCCGCCGCCGGCTTCGGCGGCGAGGAACCCGCGCAGCTCGGGCAGGCCGGGCGATGGCAGGCGACTCCAGGCGTGCGGCCGCCGGACGGCGCGAGCCGTGGCCGCCGCCAGCAGCCCGACTGGCTGCAGGCGCTCGTCAGGGAACCCGCTGGCCAGGCTGATCGTATCGGGCGGCGGCGGGTCCACCAGCCGTTCCAGGTCTGGCCCGAGCCCCGCCCGTGCGCCCAGGGTGAGCGTCTGCCAGGACAGGTCGGCCGGGTGCCGGGCCGGGCGGCGCGGCGCCGTGAACGTGCCGCTGCCCGGCTTGGTCACCAGCAGCCCCTGACGGGCGAGATCGGCCAGCATGCGCTGGACCGTGGCCGGGCTCAGCCGGTAGCGCTGCTGAATTGCCCGATAGGACGGCAACTTGCTGTCCGGCGGAAGATCCCTGATCAGGGTCTCCAGCCTGGCCCGAACCGAAGGCTCACTGCTATCCTCGTTCATGAGAGTCAATAGAAGCACTTCTGTGTCGCGTAGGGAAGCGTCCCCTGTGCTACTCGGCGCTCTCGGGGTCCTGTCGTTCAGCGTCACCTTCCCCGCGACGACGGCGGCGGAGCAGTCGTTCAACCCGGTGATCGTCGGCGTCGGCCGCACGGTGATCGCCGCCGCACTGGGTGCGGCCGTGCTAGCGGCCCGGCGGGAGCGACTGCTGCCACCGCGCGAGCACCTGCTGAGCTTCCTCGTGACCGGAGCCGCCGTCGGCATGGGCTTCGGCCTGCTGGGTGCGCTGGCGCTCCGGCACGTCAGCAGCGTGCACGGCGCGGTGCTCACCGGGCTGATCCCCGTGGCGACCGCAGGGACCGCGGTACTGCGGGCCGGCGAGCGGCCCCGCGCGGGCTACTGGCTCGCGCTCGCGCTCGGGCTGGCGGTGGTCGTCGGATTCGCCGTGACCGAGGGCGGCGGGCGGCTGCGGAGCGCGGACGTGCTGCTGCTCGTAGCGATCGCCGTCGGCGGTGTCGGCTACACCGAGGGCGGCATTCTGGCCCGCGAGTACGGTGGCTGGCGAGTGATCTGCTGGGCGCTGATCGTCTCGCTGCCGGCCAGCCTGCCGATCACGATCGCCGCCGGCGTCGCGAGCCCGCCGCACCGCGTCTCGGCCAGCTCGGTAGTGGCCCTCGCTTACATCGGGACGATACCGATGTGCCTGGGGTTCTTCGCCTGGTATCAGGGTCTCGCGCGCGGCGGCGTGGCCCGGATCGGCCGGCTGCAGCTGGCCCAGCCCGCGCTGACCCTCGGCTGGTCCGTCGTGCTACTCGGCGAGCACGTGACGTGGCTGGCCGCGGCCGCCGCGGCGGCGGTTATCGCGGTTACCGCGGTCGGGCGCAACGCAAGGGTCGATCGGCGGGCTCCGCAGCGGCTACCCGGCCCGACCTCCGTGCCGGCCCACGCCGAGTGACGCGACAGGACCGGATGCGCCCGCTCAGTCCGGCCACGTCGCCGATGCGGCGGTTATCGTGGGCCCATGCCGGATCGCAAGCAGACCATCGAGGTCGCGGGCCGCACGGTAACGGTGTCTAACCCGGACAAGGTCTACTTCCCGCGGACCGGTCACACGAAGCTGGACCTGGTCCGCTATTACCTCGGCGTCGCCGAGGGCGCGCTGACCGGTGTGCGCGACCGCCCGATGGTGCTCAAGCGATTCGTCCACGGTGCGGAGGGAGAGGCGTTCTTCCAGAAGCGGGCGCCGGCGGCGCGGCCCGGCTGGCTCGAGACCGTTGTGCTCAGCTTCCCGTCCGGGCGCACGGCCGAGGAAATCGTCGTGACCGACGCCGCGGGGCTCGCCTGGGTCGCCAACCTCGGCTGCATTGACCTCAACCCGCACCCGATCCGGGCCGACGACCTAGACCATCCCGACGAGCTCAGGGTGGATCTCGACCCCGTTCCCGGCATCGGGTGGCCGCAGATCGTGCGGGTGGCGCTGGTGGCGCGCGACGTGCTCGCCGACTTCGGGCTGACCGGATGGCCGAAGACCTCGGGCTCGCGCGGAATGCACGTCTACAGCAGGATCGAGCCGCGGTGGACCTTCGCCGAGGTCCGGCGCGCGGCGGTGGCACTGGCCAGGGAGATCGAGCGGCGGGCACCGGAGGACGCGACATCGCGCTGGTGGAAGGAGGAACGTCACGGGGTCTTCGTCGATTTTAATCAGAATGCAAAAGACCGCACCGTCGCGTCCGCCTACTCGGTGCGGCCCACCGCAGATGCGCGGGTGTCGGCGCCGCTGCGCTGGGACGAGGTGCCGGACTGCGATCCCGCCGCGTTCACGATCGATACCATGCCGGAGCGGTACGCGCGGCTTGGCGACATCGGCGCCGGCATTGACGGCTCCCCTGGCTCGCTCGCGGCCCTGCTGGAACTGGCCGCGGCCGACGAGGCAGCGGGCCTGCCGGACGCGCCGTGGCCGCCGCATTTCGAGAAGCAGGAGGGCGAGCAGCCGCGCGTGCAGCCGTCCAGGCGCCGCGGCGACGGTCCTGCGGTGGTCAGCGCGGCACCGCCGCCCGCACCGGGAAAGACCAGCGGCCCGGCGGGCCGGCGGCACACATCGGCGCCGCTCATCGAGGTGGCCCGCGCGGCGCGCAAGGAAGAGGCGCTGGCCGGGCTGGACCGATGGAAGGCTCGCCATCCCGTGCCGGCAGCGCTGCTCGAGCCCGCCGACATCCTGGTCGACTCGATGCGCGGCCGGTCGTCCACGTGGACCAGGATCCGGCTGAACCTGCGCCATGTACCCGAGGAGCAGCGGCCCGCGCAGGAGGCACTTGAGGTCGACTACGACCCGTGGACGGCAGGCGGCAGCTGAGCGGCGGCCAGGCAGCGGGCGCGAGACCGGGCGCCGGGACCAGGGCTGCGGCGCTGGCGGGGCTGGCCGGGCCGGCCGCGTTCACAGCGGCCTGGATTGCCGCCTCGTTCCTGCAACCCGGCGAGCAGGTCTTCGCGGTCCAGATCAGCGGGCTTGCCGCCGAGAACGCGCGCTACCCGTGGATCATGATCACCGGATTCCTGCTGCTCGGCGGCGGCGCTCTCGCGTTCGGCGCGGCGCTGCGCCGCGCCCTCGGCGGCTGGCCAGCATCGGGCCCGGCACCCGCTGTCATCCAGGCGGCCGGAGTGCTGACGATCGCGGCTGGCCTGCTGCGCCGCGACCACCTGCTGCTGGCCGGCGGTCCCGAGTCCTGGCATAACCACGCCCACGACGTGATCAGCGCGGCCGCCTACCTGCTCATGGTCGCCGCGCCGGTGCTCCTGGCTCGCCGGCTTCGGCCGGACCCGCGCTGGCGCGGGCTCGCCGTTCCCCTGGTCGCGGCGGCCGTGGTGTCCGCCGCCCTGCTTGCCGCGTTCTACGGGCTGCCGCACGAGCCGTGGGACGGGCTGCTGCAGCGAATCGCCGTGAGCCTGCCGCTGGCCGCCATCGCCACGGTCAGCGTCCGGCTCGCCCGCAGCGGCTGCGGGTAACCGGCAGTCGGCCAGCCGCTCGCCGCCTTGCCGACGTCAGCCCGACTGACGGAGCAGACCCGCCAGCAGCTCCAGGTGATCGAGATCGGACAGGTCCAGCACCTGCAGGTACATCGTCCGCGCCCCGATCGCCGCGAACTGCCCGATGCGATCGGCGATCTCGGCAGGCGAGCCGGCCAGGCCGTGCGCGCGCAACTCGTCGGCCTCCCGGCCGATCGCCGCGGCCCGGCGCGCGACCTCGGCGTCGT
>JASHOV010000497.1 GCA_030038495.1 Streptosporangiaceae bacterium | reverse complement strand
CCTGGTCGGCTCGACGCCCAGCTCGCCGGCGAGCGTCCGGGCCAGCTCCCTGGCCGCGTCCGGAGCGACCGACATGTGGGCGGCACCGCTCATCAGGATGGCCTGACCGAACAGCCCTTGCGCCCGGTCCGTAGCCAGGAGCGTCGCGCACGCCGCGCCGCCGGCCGACTGGCCCGCGATCGTCACCCGGTCAGGATCGCCGCCGAACGCGGCGATGTTGTCCCGGACCCAGTGCAGCGCCGCGAGCCAGTCCAGCACGCCCCGGTTGGACGGCGCGCCCTCGGCGGTCAGGAATCCCTCGGCACCCAGCCGGTAGTTGATGCTCACGAGCACGACGCCATCCCTGGCGTAGCTCTCGCCGCGGTACCACGGGCTGCGGTTGCAGCCCGCGAAGAATCCGCCGCCGTGGATCCACACCAGCACCGGCAGCCGGGCGCCGCCTGGCTCGGGTGTGAACACGTTCAGGTTGAGGAAATCCTCGCCACGGACGACCGGCTCGGGGATCAGGGTGAAGTCCTGGTCCGGCTGCGGGGCCGTCGGCCCGTACTCCAGAGCATCGCGTATCCCGGCCCAGGCCGTCACCGGCACAGGAGCACGGAGCCGATGCTGGCCGAGCGGAGGCTCGGCATAGCGGACGCCGAGGAAGACGTGCGGGCCGGCATCGTCCCGGCGTCCGCGCAGCTTCCCGGCCCTGGTCTGCACGATCGACTCCATCTGGGCCTCCGTTAGTCGACGTGGATCCGGCCGCGGGCACGGATGTCCCGCGACGAGGATCCGGCCAGCAGCTCGAACTCGCCGGGCTCCACGACCCAGTCGCGCTCGTCCGGGCTGAACACCGAGAACGCCCGGCGGTCCAGCACGAAGCGCGCTACGTCCCGCTGACCCGGCCCGAGGCGCAGCTTGGCGAAGCCCTTCAGCTCCTTGTCCGGACGCGTCAGGCTCGACTCGACGTCCCGGACGTACAGCTGCGCAACCTCGGTGCCCGGCCTGGTTCCAGTGTTGGCGATCTCGACCGACGCGATCACGTCGGTCCCGTCCCGCGAGACCGACAGCTCGCCGTACTTGAAGCTGGCGAAGCTCAGGCCGTGCCCGAAGCAGAACGCGGGCTCGATTCCCGCGGCGTCGTGGTGCCGGTAGCCGACCAGGATCCCGTCGCTGTAGGCGATCTGACCGTCGGCGGGCGGGTAGCTGGCCGCGGCCCCGCTGTCCTCCAGCCGGACGGGGAAACTGACGGGCAGCCGGCCGCCAGGGTCCGCGTCGCCGAACAGCACGTCGGCTACTGCCGCGGGTCCCTCCTCGCCGGGATACCAGACCTGGAGCACGCTGGCGACCTTATCGAGCCACGGCATGGTCACCGGCGCGCCGGCGTTAAGAACCACGACCGTCGACGGGCTGGCCGCCGCGATCCGGTTGATGAGCTCGTCCTGCAGGCCGGGCAGCGACATCGACTCCAGGTCGAAGGCCTCGCTCTCCCACTCGGGCGTACGGCCCGCGACCACCACTGCCACGTCGGCCCGTTCGGCCGCCGCCACGGCGCGCTCCAGGAGATCTTCGGGCTCGGGAGCGAGGTAGCCGACCTGCGCGATCGTCACCGGCATCCCGGCCGGGCAGCGCAGCCGCGCCTCGACGGCGACCTGCTGGCCCGCGGCGAGGTCGACGTGCGCCGCTTCCTCGCCGCCGCCGGACAGGATCGCGTTCATGTCGAGCGGACGACCCTCGGACAGCTCCAGGATCGTCTCGCCGTCGACCGCCAGGCGGCCATATCCGACCGCGGCGAGACTGACCCTGCTCGCGCCGGACGCGGCCGCCACCAGCGTGCCGGTCATGCGGACCGAGTAACCCTGGGACAGCGCCTGGTGCGGCGGCTCGATGGCCATCAGCTGCATCGCCGGTACCCTGCGGGTGAGCACCGGCTCGCCGGTCCAGTCGGCGGACGCGAAGTACTCCACGAGCGCCGCGGGCTCGCCGGTCGGCGCGGCCAGGTCGGGCTCGGCGAGCACGGGCGTGCGCCGGTGGATCCGGCAGCCAGGCTCGAGCAGCACTTCGACCTCGGTGCCGCAGCGGGCCGCGACCTGGTCCCGGAGCTGGCTGATCGAATGCACGTTGACCTGAGCCGATCCCCCGCCCTGCGGCGCCAGCGAGACAGCGCCGGGGCCGATCAGCGCGATCCTGCTAATCCGGTTCGCGTCCAGCGGGAGCAGGCCGGCGTCGTTGCGCAGCAGCACGGTCGCCTCGGCCGCTACCCGGCGGGCCAGCTTGCGGTCGGCCGGATCGTCGACCGACAGCTCGGGCTCGCCGACTCGCTTGTCGGCGCCGACCCAGGCGCTGAGAGCCAGGATCCGGCGAACCTTGTCGTCCAGGACCTCCTCGGGTACCTCGCCAGCCCGGACCGCGGCGGCGAGCTGGGCGCCCCACCGGGCGCCGGGGCCCGGCATTTCCAGGTCGAGCCCGGCCACTGCCGCGCCGACCGTGCTCGGAGTGCCGAACCAGTCCGACACCACAATGCCGTCGAAACCCCACTCCCGCTTGAGCACGGCAGTCAGCAGTTCCGCATGCTCGCCGTTGTGGGTGCCGTTGACCTTGTTGTAGGCGGCCATCACACCCCTGACTCCGGCCTCCCGCACGGCCGCCTCGAAGGGCAGCAGGTAGATCTCGCGCAGGGCCCGCTCGTCCACGACGGCGTTCACCGTGTTGCGCTCGCGCTCGGTGTCGTTGGCCACGAAGTGCTTGATCACTGCGGCTGTCCGTTCCTGCTGCACGCCCGCTATGTAGCCGACGGCGAGTTCGGCGGACAGGAACGGGTCCTCGGAAAAGCACTCGAAGTTGCGGCCGCCGAGCGGCAGGCGGGCGATGTTGACCGTGGGGCCCAGCAGCACGTGCACGCCCTTGCGCCTGGCCTCGCGGCCGAGCGCCGCGCCGACCTCGGCCACCAGCGCCTGGTCCCACGTGGCCCCGAGCGCCGCCCCGCAGGGGAAGCAGGCGGAGTGGTGGCTCGAGTTGACCCAGAACTCGGTGCCGCGCACCCCGTTCGGTCCGTCGCTGAGCCGCAGCGGGCCGAAGCCGGTCCGCTCGACGTGGTTGCCGTGCCACAGGTCCCTGCCGGTTACGAGCAGGGCCTTCTCATCGATGGTCAGATCCGCCAGGACGGAGTCGATGCTGGCGCGGTCGGCACCGGCGGCACCGTTCCCCTCTTGAATGTCAGTCATCGGAGCTGAGCCTCACTTCACTGGCCGGAGATGGAGGACGACATACTCGGCATTCGCGCCCGTGAGCTCGCCCGATGCGTAAGGGTCGGCGGCCGACGGCCAGCCGGTCACCTGGCTGCTGCTGTACTCGCTCCACTCGACCGACTCGGCGAACGGGATGACCGGCACGTCGTTGACCATGATGGCCTGGAGGCCATCGAGCGCCTGCTGCTGGGCCGAGGGCGTCGTGGCCGCCTCGTACTGGGCCAGCAGTGCGTCGGCCGCGGGGTCGTCGAAGCGCTCCTGGTCGCCGAGCGCGAGCTTGCCGACGGGCGCGGACAGGGCGCTGTTGAGGACCGAGTCGTACCACGGGAACGGGCTGGGATCGGCCGACTCCGACAGCGGGCCGAAGCTGACCTGGTAGTTGCCGGTGTAGAGGTACTCGATCCAGGTCGACAGGGCGACCGTCTGCAGCTTGGCCTGGATGCCGATCGCGCTGAGCTGCTGGGCGATGTCCTGCAGGTCGGTGGTGGTGTCGGTGAACGACGACACGCCCAGCAGGCTGAAGCTCAGCGGCTTGCCGCCGGGCCCGACCATGACACCGCCCGCGCCGGGGTGGAACCCGGCCTTGGCCAGCAGCTGCTTCGCCTGCGCGACGTTCTGCTGGTAGCGCAGGCTCTGGTAC
>JASHOV010000496.1 GCA_030038495.1 Streptosporangiaceae bacterium | reverse complement strand
GGCGAGCCGCTGGCCGACGCCGACTCGGATGTGCTGGCGGCGCGGGAGGCACCGCGGCTGGCCGAACTGCGGCTGCAGGCGGCGGAGACGCGCGTCGAGGCCGACCTGAATCTGGGCCGGCACGGCGAGGTCATTGGCGAGCTGCGGCAGCTGGCCGAGGCGCAGCCACTGCGGGAACGGCTGCAGGCACTGCTGATGCTGGCGTTGTACCGGGACAGCCGGCGCGCCGAGGCGCTTGCCACCTACCGGCAGGCCCGCCGGACCCTAATCGAGGAACTGGGCGCCGAGCCCGGACCCGAGCTTCAGCGGCTGCACCAGCAGATCCTCGGTGCCGACCCCGCGCTTAACCTGGCCAACCCGGCAGCGCCGCCGGCAACCACCGCGGTGCCGGTCCGGCTGGCGCCCCCGCGGCAGCTGCCCGCGGCGGTGGCCGGGTTCACCGGCCGGGCCGCCGAGGTGCAGGCGCTGACCCGGATGCTGGACGAGGCCGGGGGGCCGGGGACGGTGGTGATCAGCGCGATCGGCGGGACGGCGGGGGTAGGCAAGACCGCGTTAGCATTGCACTGGGCCCACCAGGTCGCCAGCCGGTTCCCGGACGGGCAGCTGCATGTGAACTTGCGCGGCTATGATCCCTCCGGCAGTCCGACCACCACCGCCGAGGCTATCCGCGCCTTCCTGGACGCGCTGGGCGTCGCGCCTGACCGTATCCCGGCCAGCGCTGAGGCCCAGGCAGGCCTGTACCGCGACCTGCTCGCAGACAGGCGAATGCTGGTCGTCTTGGACAATGCCAGGGATGAGCGGCAGGTGCGGCCACTGCTGCCCGCCAGCCCGGCCAGCGTGATCCTGATCACCAGCCGAAACCAGCTGCCCGGGCTGGCCGCCGCCGACGGGGCCCGGCTGCTGACCCTCGACGTCCTCACTCACGACGAGGCGGTGCAGCTGCTCACCGCCAGGCTCGGCGCGGACCGGGCCACGGCGGAGCCGGACGCGGTCGACCGGATCGCCGACCTGTGCGCGTGCCTGCCACTCGCTTTGGCGGTCGCCGCGGCCCGCGCCGCCGCCCGGCCCGCTTTCCCGCTGGCCGCGCTGGCGGCCGAGCTCGCCGACTCTGACGGCCGCCTGGACGCCCTGGATGTCGGCGAGGCGGCCTCAAGCGTGCGGGCGGTGTTCTCCTGGTCCATCCGGCAGCTCGGGGATGAACCGGCGCGGATGTTCCGGTTGCTGGGCCTGCACCCCGGCCCCGACATCTCCGTCCTCGCCGCGGCCAGCCTGGCCGGACGCTCCCAGCCGCAGGCCCGTGGCCTGCTCCGCGAGCTGGCCCACGCGCACCTGATCGCCGAGCACGTCCCCGGCCGATACGCGCTCCACGACCTGCTCCGCGCCTATGCCGCGGAGCAAGCCCGCGACACGGACAGCGACACGGACTGCCGCGCCGCCATCGGCCGGGTGCTCGACCACTACCTGCACACCGCCGCCCGTGCCGCAGTGGTGATGCTCCCGTCCAAGGAGCCGGTGGAACTGGCCCCGCTCAGGCCTGGCGCCGCTGCCGGGCATCCCGCCGACTACGCGCAGGCCCTGGCCTGGTTCGAGGCCGAGCACCAGGTCCTGATCGCCGCCATCACCCTTGCCGCCGGAACCGGGTTCGACACCCACGCCTGGCAGCTCCCCTGGGCCGCGGCAGCCATGCTGCAAACTCGCGGGCACTGGCAGGAATGGGCCACTATCCAGCGCACCGCGCTGGCCGCCGCGACGCGCCTGGGCGACACGACCGGACAGGCAGTATCCTGCCGTCTCCTGGCCATAGTCAGCACCGATTTGGGCGAGCATGATCAGGCTCGCGACCACTACGTCAGCTGCCTCACGCTGTACGAGCGGCTCGGCGACCGCCGCGGCGAGGCTAAGGTCCAGCAGAATCTCGGCGCGCTCGCCGAACGTCAGGGCCGCTACGCCGATGCGCTCGGCCATGCCGCACAGGCGCTGCGTCTGTACCAGGAAATCGGCGACAGGAAGTCCGAGGCCGAAGCGCTCAACGACGTGGGCTGGTTCCACAGCCTTCTCGGCGACTACCAGCAGGCCCGCCCGGTCTGCCGGCAGGCACTGACCCTGAGCGCGGAAGTCGGCGACCGCAGGAACGAGGGGAAAGTCTGGGACAGCCTGGGATACGCCGAACACCATCTGGGCAATCTCCGCGAAGCCGCCGCCTGCTACCAGCGCTCGCTCAGCCTGCACCGGGAACTCGGCGAACGCTTCGGCGAAGCGTTCGCACTCTCCCACCTCGGCGACACCCGTCACGCCGCCGGCGAGCTCGCTCAGGCCCGGCAGGCGTGGCAGCAGGCGCTGGCCATTTTCGAGGACATCAAGCACCCCCAGGCGGCCGAGGTCCGCGCCAAGCTCGCCGGCAGCTGACCCGGAGATGCGGCAGCCCCGACCGCGAACGCGCCGGGCGCCCGTTCCGGTTCACCCGGGTCGGCCAGCAGTTGCTCGCCGGCTTCACCACGGCCCTGCACCCGGCGCGTGCCGATCGCAGGCGCCGGTGGCGGGGAGTGACAATGGACCCTACCTGTGCGCGGCGGCGGACCCGGTGCCGGCCCGATCCCGGTCGCGGAGCGCATCCGCGATCTGCGTACGCGAGTCGAGGCCCAGCCGGGCCAGGATCTGAGCAACATGGAACTCGACAGTCTTGACGCTGATGAATAGCTCGGTGGCTATCTCGCGGTTCGACATGCCGGCCACCGCCGCCTGCGCGACGGCAAGCTGGCGTACCGTGAGCCCGAGCCCGGTCGCCCCCTCGTCGGCCTGCACCTCTCCGCCCAGTTCCTCGTCGCAGCGCACCAGGAACGGCTGGGCCCCGAGGCGGGCGAACAGCGAGCGGGCAGCGCCGATCTCCCTGGCCGCTGACCGGCGCTGGCCGGTGCGACGCAGTATGCGCCCGCGCTCGAACCTTGTCATCGCCTCCTCCATGGGCATCCCCAGGCGGTCCAGGCAGCGCAGGCTCTCGTCGAGCGCGGCGAGTGCCGCATCTGGCCGCTTCCGCTCGGCCTCCAGGACGCCACGAGCGCGCATGGCTGCCGCTATGGCGGAACGACGGCCGCAGGTCCGGGCGCGCTCCTCGCACGGCTGAAGTATGGCCTCGGCCTTGGCGGGACGGCCCGCCCGCGCAAGCGCCTGAGCGTAGGCCGGCCAGAACGACAGCGTGCTCGGCTCCAGCCGGCGCAGCAGTTCAAGGTCGCTGACAGCGTCCTGCGCAGCCGTGAGGACCGCCGCCGTGTCGTCACGGGCAACCGCTATCGCTACGCGAGCGTCGGCCAGCGCGAAGGCCATAGGTCGAGCCTGCGGCGCAGCCGCACCTTCGGCCGCGGCCAGGTGGTCCAGCGCGACCGGCCAATGACCACGGCCGGCGGCGACGTAGACCGCGGCAAGGTGCGCACGGGGCAGCAGCCAGCCTAGGTCGAAGTCCTCGAGTAGGGTCACCAGTCGCTCGGCTACGGCGGCTGCCTCGTCCCAGAACCCGCTGCGGTACGCAACGAGGACCCGGATCAGCCTCGCCTCGAGCAGATGCGCGAGCGGCAATGGGTCGCGCCGACCGGGGTCGGTGGCGGCGTCGAGATGCCGGGCGGATCCCGGCAGGTCGTCGGCATACAGCAGCACGCCGCCCAGGCCCGCCCGCAGCAGCGCGCGCCCGCGGCCGTCGGAGGACTGGCTGATATCGGCTTCGAGTACCACTCTGGCCGCGCTCACCTGGCCGGCAGCCGCGATGGCGCCGCAATGCACCACACGAGAACAGGCCCGGGTAAATCCGGTAACGCCAATGCCGGCACCGCGCTGAGCCCACCTGGCTGCGTCATCGGTGCGGTGCTGGCCAAGCAGCATCAGCGCCAGCTCGCACGCGGCCTTGGCTGCCAGTTCGCGCAGCTCGGCGGCGGGCTGCCCAGCCGCGCAGATTTCTGCAAACGCATCGGTGATGCGCTGCTCGGCCGCGTCGCAATCGCCGCTTACTACCGCCAGGCGCCCGAGCACGAGACTGCGCATGGATGAAGGGGCCATGGCGACAATCGCGGCGTCATGGCCGCGCGCCCTGGCCGCGTCACCCAGGTCGATCAGCGCCGCGACCGCGGCCAGCAGACACTGGTCCGCGAACGGGCGCTCGGCCACCTGCGCCGCAGCCAGCAGATGCTCCGCAGCCTCCGCGAGCTGACCAGCTGCCTGCTCGTCGGCCGCCCGTACGACCAGGTCCTCGGCGAGCGCCATGTCCGTGCCGCTGCAGCCAGCAGCGCGGTGCGCCAGGGCGAGCGAGCCAGTCGTCAGCTCGGCGGCGGCGCGGTGCAGGCGGGCCCGGCGGCTGACGCCAACGTCGCGGTAGACCGCGGTGCGGATGAGCGAATGCGCGAAGCAGCAGCGTCGGCGCCCCGGCGTCTGCTGCTCGACCAGCAGCCGCTGCTCGACGGCCTGCTGGAATGCGGGCAGCGGATCGGCGAGATGCGCGAGAGACGCCGCGTCCGCGAGATCGCACTCCGAGCCGAGCACCGCCGCCGCCACTACCAGGCGTTCGGTGTCGGCCGTGCAGGCGGCCAGCCGGGACAGCACGAGCGTTGTCAGCGACCGCGGCGCGGGAAGCGTGACGCCCGGAGTCACGAGGACGTCGCCCGGTAGGTCGCGGACGAGTTCCAGCACGTGCATCGGCACGCCTGCGGTGTGGTCGCGCAGTCGCCGCGCCGCTCTGCCTGGCAGAGCGACCGCACCGGCGGCCCGGGCCAGCGCGGCAACCTCGGTGACCGACAGTCCGGCAAGCTCAAGGCGCAGTCCATGGCTGGCGGCCGCGCGCGTGATCCCGGAGGGCAGCCGGGCGGCGTAGTCGGGCTGTGCGGCGATCAGGCACAGAACCCGCTCGGAGTAAACGCGGCGGGCCGCGAAGCTGAGTGCCTTGAGCGACAGGTCATCGCCCCAGTGCGCATCGTCCACGGCAACGACCAACGGGCATCTCGCGGAAAGCTCGTGCATGAACGTGATCAGCGCGGACCCTGCGGCCACCGGATCGGCGTGGCCCTTTGCCAGCGCCGCCTTGACCGTCTCGCCCGCTGCTGGGGTGGCCTGGACGAGCTGCCCCAGGATGC
>JASHOV010000495.1 GCA_030038495.1 Streptosporangiaceae bacterium | reverse complement strand
GACCGGCTCGCTCTGGGTGAGCGATATGCCGAAATCGCCCCTCGCGGTGTTGCCGAGGTAGCTGAAGTACTGGGAGACCAGGCTCGCCTTGCTATCGACGCCGAACGCGACCTCGATGGCCTGGATCGCCTGCAGGCTCACCTTGCCCCGGTACTTGGCCATCATGTCGATGATCGGGCTGCCCGGCATCATCCGCGGCAGTACGAAGTTCAGGGTCACGCAGGCCCACAGGGTGACCGCGAAGAAGCCAAGCCGGCGGAGCGCGTATCTCATGCTCGCCTCCCTCTTCTCATCATCACGTCCTCGCCGTCACTTTGTGGATACCTGCTGTCGGGTAATGCGCGGCCCGGCGCCGCGGGGGCTGGCGCCGGGCCGCAGTCTGTACGCCGCCGTCAGGTCAGGCGGGCTTCAGGTGCAGCAGCACCCAGCCGAAGTCTGGGTTCTGTGCCGGTCCGGGCTGGGCGTACGGATTGCTCTGGGTCGGCCAGCCGGTGAAGTCCGCGGTGTTGTACTCGTACCAGACGACGCCCTCCACGATCGGGATCACGGGTACGTCCTGCAGCATGACCTGCTGCAGCTCGTCCATGATCTGGTGCTGCTGCGCGAGGGTGGTGGCGCTGGAGTAGCTGTTCAGCAGCGCGTCGGTGGCCGGGTTGGAGTAGCGCTCGTAGTTATAGGAGGCCGGCTGCCCGATCGGCGCGGAGTTCGCGGTCAGCAACCACTGCCGGAACTCGTAGTACGGGGTGGGGCCGCCGGTCTCGTAGTAGTAGGCGAGCTGGTAGTCGCCGTCGAACAGGTCGGTGTCGAACGCGTTGCTGGACAGGTTGTCCACCGACAGGCCGATGCCGACCGCCTTGAACTCCTGCTGCACGATCGCCATGTCGGACACGAAGTCGGAGTCATCGCCGATGTTGATCACCGTGAAGTTCAGCGGCTGGCCGGCGCTGTTCTGGAAGATCCCGTCGCTGGCCTTCTTGAAGCCGGCCGCGGTCAGGATCTGCTCGGACTTGGCCGGGTCGTAGCCGTAGTCGTACTTAGCGGCCAGGCTGGTGTCCAGCCAGCTGGAGAAGGTCGGGCTGACGATGCCGCTCTGGGTGGCCGGCGGCTCGTAACCGTACTCGCCGTCCTGGCTGACCTTGTTCCTGTCGATCGCGTAGGACATGGCCTCGCGCACGGCGACGTTGTCCAGCAGCGGCTTCTTCAGGTTGATGAACAGGTCGTTGTTGATCACCGGCGGGAACCAGTACTTGTTGTCGGGGCTCTTGTCCGAGTAGAAGCTCTGGATGCTCGGGATGAACTGCTCGCCCCACTGGGCCTGGCCGTCGGCCAGCTCCTGGTTGGCCGGGGTGTTGGACAGGAATGCCGGGTAGTTCACCGTCGCGATCTTGGGCTCGCCGGGAATGTAGTAGTGCTTGTTCGCGACGAACTTGATGTTCTCCGGTGTGCAGCTGCCGACCTTGTAGGCGCCGCTGCCGACCGGGTGGGTGTCCGGGTAGGTGACCGGGTTGGCGATCTTTGACCAGATGTGCTCGGGCACGATCGGGGTCTCATAGGCGACGAGGTAGAAGTAGGTCATGGCCGGCTGGTTGAAGGTCATGACGACCTGGTTGGAGCCCTTCTGCACCACGCTCTTGAGCACGGTCCAGTCCGAGTTGAGGTCGAGCGCGGTGTACCGCTTCAGCAGGTCGAAGGTGTAGACGACATCAGCCGCGGTGATCGGCACGCCGTCCTGCCACTTCGCGCCGCTGCGCATGGTGAAGGTCAGCTGCGTGGCATTGCTGTTCCAGGTCCAGGACTTGGCCAGCCACGGCGTGGCCTTGCCGTTGTCCAGCGTGTCCACCATTGCGAGCGGCTCGTACACCGGGCCGTAGAGTTCCCAGTTGACGTTCTCGTTGAACGGGTTGAACTGGCAGGTCCAGGTGGACCCGCTCTCGTTGGAGATCGTGATAGTGCCCGTCGGGCCCGATGCGCTGTTGTTGGAGGCGGTGGTCCCGCCGCAGGCTGCCGCCAGCAGGCCCGCGGCCCCGATGAGGACCCCGAGTGACTTAAGGCGTCTCATTGTCTGCCTAGCCCTTCATGCCATGGGAGGTGGTTGCGGGGTGGGCCGGCTGATCCGCCGTGGCCGGCCTGGCTGACCGGGCGGACGGACGAGGCAGGCGCCATGAAATGCGGTCGGCCGTGAGGGCTCCGGCGTGCCGGGCCTCCCTGCGGCCGCGCTGAGGCGTGCATCGCTGACGTTGATGGGCGTCACGATTTTACCTTATGTGCTGAATGACCGTTTGACTGGGCACAGTTCGAAAGGGCACTGTGCGCGATGCCCTCCGCCGGCTGGCTGCCGGGGAGGTAGACCGTGCTGTCCTGGGCGGCGCCCGCGTCGGCGCCTTCGTGCGCGACACCCGCGCCGTCGTCCGCGCCGACACCCTGGCCGTCGGCTGCGCCGTCGTCCTGGCCGTCGGCTGCGCCGTCGGCGGCGTCGACGGCGGCGTCGACGGCCAGTGCCACGGCCCCGAGCAGGGGGGCATCGTGCGGGAAGTCGGCCAGGACCAGGTCCGGCGGGTACGGGACCGCCTTGGCCAGAGCGTCGGCGAGCACTGGCTGGATCCGGTCCCACGACCTGACCATGCCGCCGCCGGCCGCGATGCGCTCGGGGTCGACCAGGATGGCCAGGTTGACGACGTGAAAGGCGAGCTCGGCCACGAACGCGGTGAGCAGCTCGTCCAGGGCCGGATCGGATTCGCCGGCCGCGAAGACCTCCGCGGCGCTGAGGGTCTTCCCGGCCGTGGCGGCGCGCCGGGCCAGCGCCTGGCCGCTGACCATGTCCTCGAGCATCAGCCTGTGGCCCGTGATGAGCCCTACGTCGGCGGGCTCCCGCAGGTTGTAGCCGATCTCGCCGGCCGCGCCGTTGTGGCCGGCCAGCACGCGGCCGCCGGACACGATCGCCGCGGCCAGCCCGGTGCCGAGGTTCAGGTAGATGCCGGGATCGCAGTCGGCCAGCGCTCCCCAGCGCGCCTCGGCCCTGGCTCCCGCCTTGGCGTCGGTGGCCATGCTGATGCGCGCGCCGGGGAACGCCGCGGCCAGCTCGCGGCCGAACGCAAGCGATTCCCAGCCGCTGATCACCGGGGCC
Organism: Streptosporangiaceae bacterium; assembly: GCA_030038495.1. GTDB lineage: Bacteria > Actinomycetota > Actinomycetes > Streptosporangiales > Streptosporangiaceae > JAJYUU01. Next base: position 6,824 of record JASHOV010000495.1, on the reverse strand, counting down.
AGCTCGACCCGGTCGTCAAACGGGATCCCGAACGTGGCCGCCCCGACCGAGACGAGCCGTGCCCCCTCGGCCGCTTCGCGTACCAGCTCGCGCGCGGTCGCGATGCCATGGGCGAAGCTTGCCTGAGCGCCCAGCTCGCCCTGGCTGTCGACGACGGTGGCGGCCAGCTTGTTGCCGGCCAGGTCGCAGACGGCCGCTGCGATCTTGGTGCCGCCGAAGTCGAGCCCGAGCACGACTGGGGGGTGGGTCATGTGCGGGGTTCCCCTGGGTCCTGAAAAGAGGTCATTCCGGAAAGTTAGTTAGGACAGTATCCTAACTATCTAGCGCCGACAAGTGGCTGCCCGTATCGCCAGGGCCCCGTGGTCGCAGGAACGACTGTGGTTGCAGGAACGACTGTGGTTGCAGGAACGACTGTGGTTGCAGGAACGACTGCGGTTGCAGGAAGACAGCACGCTCGTAGGGAAGGATGTGATCGTGGCCGTCACTACATCCGCCGATTCGCAGCTGCCCGAACAAGACGCGGGCGCCGCACTGCCCGCGGGCCAGGGTGGCCAGGGCGGCCAGGTCCGCTCCCTGCAGGCGGCGCGCCCGCAACTGCTGCGCGCGCTCAACGAGCAGCTCCTGCTGCAGCACATCCGGCAAGTCGGGCCGTGCTCGCGGGCCGAGCTGGCCAGGCTGTCCGGTCTGTCGAAGCCCACGGTGTCGCTGGCCCTGGCGAACGTGGAGCGCTCCGGGCTCGTCCGTGAGGCCGGTCAGCGGACCGGGGTACCCGGCCGCTCGGCCGTGCTCTACGAGATCCGGCCCGACGCCGGCTACGTGCTCGGCCTGGACATCGGGCGAGAGTACCTGCGCGGCGCGCTTGCCGACCTGACCGGCACCGTCATCGGCCGGTCCTCGCGGCGCAGCAGCAGTGCCAGCGTGAGCCGCCGCGTTACCGAGCTGATCGCCCTCGCGGACGAGCTCTGTGGCTCGGCCGGCCTCCGCCGCGACGAGGTCACCCAGACCGTGATCGGCAGCCCCGGCGTGTACGACCCGCGCCGCGGCGCGATCGCGCTGGCCGGCGGCCTGGCCGGGCTCGGCAAGCCATCGGTGCTGAAGCAGCTCAGGGCGGCGTTCGGCGATCAGCTCGTGCTGGAGAACGACGCGGACGCCGCGTCCCTCGCCGAGCGCGAGCACGGACACGGGCGGGAGGTGGGCACGTTCGCGTTCGTGTGGGTCGGCACCGGCATCGGCATGGGCCTGGTCATCGACGGGCAGCTGCACCGCGGGGTGCACGGGGTAGCGGGCGAGATCGCGTACATGCCGATGTCCGGCGGGCAGGGCGCCGATCCCGAGGATGCCAGGCGCCGCGGGACGCTGGAAGCCGCCGGGTCGGCTGCCGCCGTGGTGCGGGCCGCACGGCGGGCCGGAATGCGCGGACCGGTAACCGCCCGCAGGGTCTTCGAGGCCGCCGCCGCGGGCGATGAGCGGGCGGCGGCCGTGGTAGCGGGGGAGGCGGAGCTGGTCGCCAGGGCCGTGTGCGCGATCGTCACCGTGATCGACCCCGAGCTTGTGGTTCTCGGCGGCGGCATCGGTCAGGCGCCCGGTTTCGCCGCCGCGGTGGCCGGCGAGCTCGGGCGGCTGGCGCCGGTCATGCCGCAGGTACGGGTGAGCGCGCTCGGCACGGAGGCGGTTGTGGACGGCTGCCTCGCGTCCGGCGAGGAGCTCGCCTGGCAGCGCGTGACCGCGCTGGCCTGGTCCTCGATGGCGTCCGATTCGGCCGGGATCGCTGCCGCACCAGCCGGGGCGGCTACAGTCCTGGGGTGACCGCGCTAACCGGGCCGTCTGGCCAGGACAACGCCAGGCTGACGCTCCCGCCGCCGCGGATGCTGCGCTGGGAGATCTTCATCGTCTTCGCGCTCTCCCTGGGCGCGAGCGGGCTGAACGCGCTGCTGAGCCTCATCGGATCGCTGCTCATCTCCCAGCCACTCAGCAGCCAGCAGGCGCTCCTTGTCGGTTCGCTGTCCACCAACAGCTGGCTCGACCTGATCCTGCAGCTGGTGGGCATCGCCGAGGCCCTCATGCCGGTCGCGCTGGTCTTCTACCTGCTGGCGCGGTCGGGTGAGGGACCGCTCGACCTGGGCCTGGACGCCAGGCAGCCCTGGCCGGACCTGCTCAAGGGCGCGGTGCTGGCCGCGATCATCGGCGGCGCGGGGCTCGGCCTGTACCTGGCTGCCTATCACGCGGGCGCCGAGCTCAACGTCGTGCCCGAGTCGCTGCCCGCGGTCTGGTGGCGCATCCCTGTGCTGCTGCTGAGCGCTGCCCACGACGGGATCCTGGAAGAGGTCCTGGTGATCGGCTATCTGCTGCGCCGGCTCGATCAGCTCGGCTGGACCCCGTGGAAGGCGATCCTGTTCGCGGCGGTGCTGCGCGGCTCATACCACCTGTACCAGGGCTTCGGCGCGTTCGTGGGGAACGCAGTCATGGGCATCATCTTCGGGTACCTGTACAAGCGCTGGGGCCGGCTGATGCCGTTCATCATCGCGCACACGCTGATCGACGCGGTGACGTTCGTCGGCTACGCCGCGCTGGTCGGCAGGGTGGGCTGGCTGCCCAAGCCCTGAGCGTTAACGGCCCAGGTCGGCAAGCACCACGGCCGCGGGCAGCCGGGCGAGTGCGGCCCCGGGCAGCGTGAGCTTCGACCGGCGCACGCCGCTGCCGATCACGACCCGGGGCTGGGCCGCCACCGCCTCGTCCACGAACACCGGCCAGTCGGCCGGCAGCCCGAGGGGCGTGATGCCGCCGTACTCCATGCCCGTCAGCTCGACCGCGGAGTCCACCGGGGCAAACGAGGCCTTCCGCACATCCAGCTCGCGCTTCACCAGCCCGTTGACATCCGCCCTGGTGGTGGCGAGCACCATGCAGGCCGCCATCCTGGTCTGGCCCTCGCGCCGCCCGGCCACCACGACGCAGTTCGCCGACTCGGTGAGTTCCACGCCGTATTCCGTGCAGAACGCCGCGGTGTCCGCCAGCGCCGGGTCGATCTCGGCTACCCCGACCTCGTCGGCCGGCAGCACGTCGGCCAGTTCCGCCAGCGCCTTGGTCACCGGCTCCGCCAGCAGGTCGGGACGCTCACGCGCCGGCACGGCGGCCAGCCTTCCGATGTGCAGGGTCACGAGGGCAGAGTCTAGACGCCCCGATGCGCTAGTTGCCGAGGCTGCCCAGAGTGGCCGTCACCTTCCGGGTCGAGCCGTTGCGCACGACAGTCAGCGTGACCTTCGTGCCCGGCGGCAGCGTCGAGAGCTTGCTCTCCAGATCCTGCACGTCCGGCGTGGCCTGGCCGTTGACGGCAGTGATGATGTCGCCAGGGCCGAGGCCGGCTTTCGCGGCCGGCCCGCCAGGATTGACCGCGACGATCGCGACGCCAACGTCCTGACCCTGCTGATTGGCCGCGGTCTGGGCGGTGATGCCCAGGGTCGAGCGGTCGGAGGTAGTGACCTTGCCTGTCTTGATCAGCTGGTCGGCGATGTTGCGGACCGTGTTGCTCGGGATCGCGAAGCCGATCCCCGGCGCGGCGCCGCCGGCCTCGGGCAGCCGGGCCGCGAGCGTCGGGATGCCGATCACCTGGTCCTCCAGGTTGACCAGGGCACCGCCGCTGTTGCCGGGGTTGATCGCCGCGCTGGTCTGTATCGCGGATGTGATCAGGGCTGCCCCGCCCGCCTCGTTGGCCGACACCGTCCGGCCTGTGGCCGAGACGATGCCCTGGGTGACGCTGTCGAACAGGCCGAGCGGGTTGCCCATGGCCAGCACGATCTCGCCGATGTTGGCCTCGCTGGAGTTCCCGAACTTGGCAGCCTTCAGCTTGTCCGCGTCCTTGGTGACCCGGATGACCGCGAGGTCGTCCGGCTTGAACACGCCGACCACGTTCGCCGTCATCGCGGCGGCGCCGCTGGCGGGCAGCACCTCGACGGTCTTCGCGTTGCCGACCACGTGCGCGTTGGTGACGATGTCGCCCTTGTCGTCGTAGACCACGCCGGAGCCGGTGGAGTTGGCGGCGCTGATCTGCACCACCGATGGCAGCACGGCGCGCACGACGGCCTCGTAGCTGTCCTGCAGGGGCACCGAGCTGTTCTTGGTGCCGCCTGAACTGCTCTTCGGGCTGCTGCTGGTGCAGGCGGACGCCACGATCACCAGTGCCAGCAGCACCACGCCAGGCAGTGCCACGGTGCGCAGAAGTGATCTTGCTGACGAATTCATAGAAAAGATCCCCCCGTGACGAATCCGCCGTCGCCCCTATTCTTTCCACCATGTCGCTCGCTGAATCGCTCGCAGACACCATTGGCCCCACGGGTATCACGGCAGGCAGCGCGACCGTCGCCGGGCTGGCCAGGGCGCTGGACGGCGGCAGGCTGACCGCCGCCGATCTGGCCGACTTCTACCTCGCCAGGATTGGACGGCTGAATCCGGACCTGCATGCCGTGATAACGGTGAGCCCGACGGCAGCGGCCGAGGCGTCGGCAAGCGACGAACGCCGGGCCCGCGACGCGAGCATCGGGTCGCTCGATGGCATTCCTGTGCTGATCAAGGACAACATTTCCGCCAATGGACTGCCCGCCACCGCGGGCTCGCCCGCCCTGCAGAGCGCCGCAGCTAGGGACGCTTTCCTGGTGGGCAGGCTGCGCGCGGCCGGTGCGGTCATTCTCGGCAAGGCCAATCTCTCGGAATGGGCGAATTTCCGGTCGCGGCCGTCGAGCAGCGGGCTGAGCACACTCGGCGGGCAGGCAGTGAACCCGCACGGCGCCGGCCGGAGCCCCTCGGGGTCCAGTTCGGGGTCGGCGGCGGCGATCGCCGCCGGCCTGGCGCCGCTGACGGTCGGCACCGAGACCGACGGATCTATCGTGTCGCCCGCCGCCGCGTGCGGGGCAGTAGGCATCAAGCCGACGCTCGGCCTGATCAGCCGGTCCGGCATCGTCCCGATTTCGGCGGCCCAGGACACCGCCGGCCCGATGGCCAGGACGGTCGCGGATGCCGCGTTCCTGCTCGCCGCCATGGCCGGCCCGGACGCCGACGACCCGGCCACCGCGCGCGCGGCGACCGAGGCCTGCGACTACACCGCGTTCCTGCGGCCGGATGCGCTGGCGGGCGCCCGCATCGGCGTCTGGCGGCAAGGCTCGAAGGACGCCGACCGCGCCACCGGGGCAATCCTCGATTCGGCGCTGGAGCGGCTGCGGGCCCGGGGCGCGGTACTGGCCGACCCGGTGGAACTCGCCGACATCGACAAGGTGAACGAGCCGGAGGGCATGGCTCTCACGCACGAGTTCAAGCACGACATCAACGCGTACCTGGCCTGCCTCGGCGGCGACCATCCGGCCGACCTCGCGGGTCTGATCGCCTTCAATGCCGGGAACGCGGCCGTCGTGTTCCGCCCGTTCGGCCAGGAACAGTTCGAGGCGTCCGAGGCGACCAGCGGCGACCTGGCCGATCCGGGCTATCTTGAGGCACGTGGTGCGGCCAACCGAACCGCCAGGTCCGCCCTGGACGGCGCGCTCGCCGGCGACAACCTGGACGCGGTCGTCACTCTCACCGGGCATCCCGCCTGGCTCATCGACCCCGTGCTTGGCGACTCGCACCGGTGGGGAACCTCCGGGCCCGCCGCGGTTGCGGGCTATCCCGCGATCACGGTCCCTGCGGGCGCGGTCAGCGGACTGCCGGTAGGCCTGTCGTTCATCGGCCCGGCCTGGAGCGAGCCCGGGCTGATCGCGCTGGCGCACGCGTTCGAGGCCGCCGGCCGGTAGCCGCGGAACCCTTACCCGGCGGCTCGCGCCGGGCACATCCTCCTCGGGTACTTCGGCCGCCGGGACTGCCGCAACGAGAACGGCAGCCTGCCGGACGAGTTCGTCCGCGTCGGCGTCCAGCCCCCCGACGGCGGGCGGCCGTTCCCTGACCATAGGGGGAGCACCTTCGCCAGGCCCGCGCGGGCGGGCCTGCACCAGCCCACGACGGCCGGACCCGGTGCGCAGCGGTAGCCTGACGCGCATGGATTCCTGGCCTGCCGCCGACGTGCCCGAGTTGCCCGGACGGGCCCCGGTAACAAGAGTCTGGGATAGCGCGAGCGCGGCGCTCGCGGTCGCGGCCACCGGTCAGCATGCCCGGCTTTACGCCTGCGGCATCACCCCGTACGACGCAACCCACGTCGGCCACGCGGCGACCTACGTGGCCTGGGACTTGCTGGTCCGGGCCTGGCGCGATGCCGGTCAGCAGGTGAGCTATGTACAGAACGTGACCGACGTGGACGACCCGCTGCTCGAGCGGGCCAGTCGCGACGGGGAGGAATGGCAGGAGCTGGCGGCTCGCGAGATAGCTCTGTACCGCTCGGACATGACGGCCCTGCGGGTACTGCCGCCCGATCACCTGGTCGGGGCGGTCGAGGCGCTACCGCTCATCGAGAAGTTCAACCAGCAACTGGCCGACCGCGGCTCGGTATACGACCTCGAGGGTGACGTGTACTTCAGCCGGTTCGCCGACCCCGGGTTCGGCTCGGTTTCCGGCCTGGACCCGGACACGATGGCCGAGCTGTCAGCCGAGCGCGGCGGCGATCCCGGCCGGCAGGGCAAGAAGGACCCGCTGGACCCGGTGGTCTGGATGGCGGAGCGGTCGGGTGAGCCGTCCTGGCCGTCGGAGTTCGGTCCGGGCCGACCAGGCTGGCACGTCGAGTGTGCCGCGATCGCGACCCATCACCTCGGTGACTCCTTCGACGTGCAGGCCGGCGGGCGCGACCTCGTGTTCCCCCACCACGAGATGAGCGCGTCGCACGCGCGGGTCGCGCTGGGCGAGCACGCGTTCGC
>JASHOV010000494.1 GCA_030038495.1 Streptosporangiaceae bacterium | reverse complement strand
CCGTTGATAAGGCGGCGCGATCGGGGGCGATCACTGCAACCGGCCTGTTCCAGTGTGACACCACCGGCCGGATTAAGCGCAGTCGACGGCTGACGCTAGTGCAATGCCCGGGCTGACGGTTCCGCTTGCGGCGGTGGCGCGGAGGGGTACTCGTCCTTGCGGTGGTCTTGCGGGAGGGGAACGCGGCCGCCGGTCCGTGCAGCACCGGCGCCGGCGACGACCACCAGGATGATGCCGACCGCGGAGGTCGCGCCCGGGACCTGCCCGAGTATGAGCAGTCCGGCCAGCAGAGCGATGCCCGGTTCCAGGCTCATCAAGGTGCCGAAGGCGCGGACCGTGAGCCGCCGCAGGGCGCGGAACTCCAGGATGAAGGTGATGACCGGATGCAGCGCGGCGAGGCCGAGCATGATGCCGAGCAGTGACCAGGTCACCCGGCCCAGGCTGGGCGCGGCAACGGCCATGGCGACCAGGCCGGCCACCGGCATGGAGACCGCCAGCCCGCTCAGTCCGGTGACGCGGTCGCCGACGTGCTGGGTGAGCAGGATGTAGGCGCCCCAGCAGACCCCGGCGGCCAGGGCGAACAGGATGCCGGCGGGGTCGCCGCTGCCGTGCCAGGGCTGGGTCAGCAGCACGACGCCGGCGGCGGCCGGGACTGCCCAGCGCCTGTGCCCGCTGCCGCGACCGCACAGGGACACCGTCAGCGGGCCGAGGAACTCCAGCGCGCTGGCGGTGCCGAGCGGGATCCGCGCGATTGCGAGCGTGAACAGCACCATCAGGCCCGCGGTGACCGCGCCCAGCACGCCGCACGCCAGCAGGTCCCTCCGGGTGAAGTGCGACAGCCGGGGCCGGACCAGCGCCAGCAGGATCACGCCGGCCCAACCCAGCCGCAGTCCCGCTACGCCCAGCGGGCCGAGCCGATCAAACAGGTGGACAGAAAGCGCCAGCGCAAGCTGGACGCACGACATGGAGCCCACTGCCATCAGCACGCCGCCGCCGGTGCCGTGCAGGCCCGAGGGCGGCTGCGAATCCATCACCCCAGTAGAGCCCGCAGTAATCGTCCATGTCCACTTGTTAAATATTGATGCTCCATCCAGTAATCATGGACAATGAAGCGTGGAGACACGGCGGCTGGAGTTGCTTACAGAGCTTTCCCGGCTGGGCTCCATGCGCGCGGTCGCGGAAGCGCTCGGCACCACCACGTCGACGGTGTCGCAGCAGATCGCCGTCCTGTCCCGCGAGATGGGCACGCCGCTCATCGAGCCCGCCGGGCGCCGGGTCCGGCTGACACCGGCCGGGCGCCGGCTGGCCGAACATGCCGTCACGATCCTGGCCGCGGTCGAGGCTGCGCAGCTTGACCTGGGGCCGGAGGCGGAACCCAGCGGCACGCTGCGGGTCGCGGGATTCGCCACCGCCATGCGCGCTTACCTGCTTCCGGTGATCACCGGTCTCGCCGCTACTCATCCGCAGGTCCGCGTGCTGGTGCGCGAGCACGAGCCGGCCGAGGCCCTGCAGTTGCTGGCCACCGACAACGTCGACCTGGCGCTCATCTACGACTACAACCTCGCTCCCGCCGCTGCCGACCCGGCCATGCACAGCACGCCGCTATGGACCACGCGGTGGGGCCTGGCCGTGCCGGCCAGCGAATCCGCCGCCGACGAAACGACGCTGCGGGTTTTCGCCCGATTCCAGACCCGCGAATGGATCGGTAACTCCCGCAACACCGCGGATGAGGACGTCATCCGCACGCTCGCCTCCATGGCCGGGTTCACCCCACGCATCACCCACGAGGCGGACAGCCTCGACCTGGTGCAGGACATGATCATCGCTGGCCTGGGCGTGGGGCTGTTCCCGCTCGGTCAGGAGATCCGCTCAGGAGCACGCGTCCTTCCGCTCGCCGCTCCGGACGTCGAGCTCCGGGCCTACGCCGTCACCCGCCGCGGGCGCCTGAACTGGCCACCGCTGGCCCTGGTTACCAGCCTCCTCCAGCGGGCTAGCCGCCACGGCGCATGAACCCGGCTCCCGGCATAGCGAAGAGCGGCTAGCCGATGAGCTCGTCGATGGCGTACTGGTCGGTGGACGCAGCCCAGAATTCCGTCACCCTGCCGTCGCGCAGATGGAAGACGTGGGTATCTTTCACCGTCAGACTCCGGCCGCCCCGGCTGGCCGTGGAGGTTACCAGGGCCACGCCGTGCTCGTCGTCGGCGAGGATCGCATGGACGTCGAGGCTGAACGAACCCTCGGTGACTTCCATGAGCCTGCCGAAGAACTCGTAGACGGCATCCCGCCCGCGGTACTCACCGGCCAGCTGGTTCCTGCCGGGTTCGTGCCAGAGCAGGTCCTCGGCGAACAGGTCGTTGAGAACGGCGAAGTCGCCCTTGGCAAAGGCGGCGTACCCGTCCCTGATGCGAGCGACGTTAGGATGCCCAGCCATGATCGTCCCCTCCCCACTTGCCGACCGGCGAAAGCCGGTCCCCACGGCAATCCCCCTCTAGTGACGTACCCGCAAACAGCCGGAGCCCCACGCACAAGCGGCTAGATTAACGCCCAAGTAGCGGCTAGATTAACACGTGACGGGCGGCTAGATTAACAAGCCGTGCGATAATCGATGCGTGTCGCTCCTTCCTCGCTCGCCTATCGGCCGGATACTGCCGCGGCGTGCCGGAGCGGCGATAGAAGATGCGCTCGCTGACACTCGAGTCGTCCTGGTCAACGGTGCCAGGCAGTGTGGCAAGAGCACTCTGGTGGCGCAGATAGCGAGCGGCCGCCGGGGCGACTGGCGCAGCCTGGACCGGGCTGCCACCCGCCAGGCGGCGGAATTCGATCCGACGGAGTTCGTCTCGGGCGTCGGCACGATGGTGATCGACGAGGTACAGCGGGTACCTGAGCTGTTCCTTGCGATCAAGGAGACCGTTGACGCTGACCCCAGGCCTGGCCGCTTCCTGCTGACCGGGTCGGCGCGGGTACTCGGACTCCGCGGACTGCCGGACGCTCTGCCCGGACGGATGGAGACCATCGAGCTCTGGCCCCTATCGCAGGGCGAGATCGAGGAGCAGCCAGACGGGTTCGTTGACGCGATCTTCCAGGCAGGTCCCGAACTGGCCCACACCTCAGAGGAGACGCGCCGCGGATATATCGAGCGGGTAGTTCGCGGCGGATTTCCCGAGTCGATCGCGCGGGCCGGTGCGCGGCGCGAGCGTTTCCTCGATTCATACGTCGCTGACATCGTCAACCGTGACGTCATTCAGTTGTCGGAGATCGAGCGCGGTGCCGAGATGCGAGTGCTCACCCGCCTCGTCGCGGCGCGATCCGGGCAGCTCCTGGTTCCCGGTGCGCTGGCAGGCGAACTCGGCCTGGCGCAGCCGACGGTTAAGCGTTATCTCGGCCTGCTGGAAGAGGTCTTCCTGATGAAGCGGATCCCGGCGTGGTCGCGCAATCTGAGCACGCGGGCCGTTGGCGCGCCGAAGGTGGCGATGACGGACTCGGGGATCGCGGCTAACCTGCTTGATCTCGACGCCGGCAGTCTCCGGCAGCCCGAGAGCCCTCTCGGTCCGTTGCTCGAAGGGTTCGTCGCCATGGAGCTAGCTCGCCAGCTCACCTGGTCCCGGCAGCGCGCCGAGCTGTATCACTACCGCACAAGGGACGGAGCCGAAGTCGACATCATCCTGGAGAACCGCCGTGGTCAGGTCATCGCAATCGACGTGAAGGCCGGCTCGACGGTCAGAGCCCAAGATTTTCGCGGGCTCAGGCACGTGGCTGAACGGCTGGGCGACAGTCTGGTAGTGGGCGCCGTGCTCTACACCGGCCGGGAGACGCTGCCGTTCGGCTCGCGATTCCGGGCAATCCCCATAAGCGCGATCTGGGAGACCAGTCCGACCGGGCGATAACCCTGAGTTACCGGACCGGCACGTGCCGGCGACCTGCAGGTCGCAGTCGATTAACCTGCGCCGACTACCATGGAGGCATGGACGAAGTGAGTGCGGGCGGGGCCGCCTGAGTGGTTTCGCCCAGTTCGGTCCCGGCAGCAGGCGAAAGCGCCGCTGCGGCCGCCCGTCCCGTCCCCCCGCCAGGCCCGCCATCGACGACCGTCGATCTACCCGAAACCACAGCCCCCGAGCAGCTCCTGCTGACCTGGGGCGCCGACCCGGCGACGCAGGTCACGGTGTCCTGGTCGGCTCCCGGCTCCGTTCCGATGCCAGCGCCGAGGCTGTCCTACTCCCGGCACCCGATCACGCCGGACAACCCCGGCCGGGCGGTCGGCCTGCCTGAGCCCAGGCCGCTCGACGTCACGCAGAGCTACGACGACGCGAGTGCGGTCAGCTTCCAGGACGGGCTCAACGGGCAGACGACCTTTTACTATCACGTCCAGCTCCGTGACCTGGAGCCCGGCACCACGTACTACTACCAGGTCAGCGACGGGTCGACCCCGGTGCCCGGCACCGCCGGGGCTAGCTTCCGTACCGCGCCAGCCGGCCGGGCCACGTTCCGGTTCTCTAGTTACGGCGACCTCGGCACGCCGTCCTTCGACCTCAGCCCGTCGGGCTACCAGTGGCAGCAGTCCTGCGACAACGCCTATTACGCCGTGTCCGCGATCGAGGACCCGGGCGACGGCGGCGGCCCGCCGCTGTTCCACCTGCTCAACGGCGATGTCTCATACGCGAACCTCGACTACCAGAACGAGCCCGCCGTCTGGCGCGACTTCGGCATCAACGTCTCCAGGTCCGCGGCGCGCCGGCCGTGGATGCCGGTGCTCGGCAACCACGAGACCGAGTTCGGAACCTGCGACCAGCGGGGCAGGCCGGGCACCGCGCCCGGCGGCATCCGCGCCCAGGGCGCGGCGGGCAATTACTGGAACGGGCCCTACGGGTACGGGCACTACCTGAGCCGCTTCCTGCTGCCGGATAACGGCGTCGTCAGCCACGACGGCAACCGGCTGCGCGGCAACTTCTACAGCTTCCGGGTCGGCACCGTGCAGTTCGTCGCGCTGGACGCCGACGACGTCATCTACCAGGACAGCGGCGCGTCCCACATCACCGGCCGGCCAGGCCCGCAGGCGCTGGAGACGACCTCGGGCGCGCGGATCCCGAACGGCACCTCGACCTATAACCACGCCTACACCGGCGACCTGAAGGTCGACGCCGACGTCGCGGTCCCCGATCAGGCCGGCGGTACCCCCAACCTGCAGACGCTCTGGCTGGAGCGCACCCTCCGCGCGGCCCGCGAGGACGACGGCATCGACATGATCGTGGTGTTCATGCACCAGTGCGCGATGTCGTCGGCCCAGGCCAACGGCTCCGACCTCGGCATCCGCCGCGCCTGGCTGCCGCTGTTCGACCGCTACCAGGTCGACCTGGTCCTGTCCGGGCACGAGCACAACTACGAGCGGACGTTCCCGGTCCGTGGCTTCGACGCGGGCAGCCACGGCCTCGTCGTCAACGCCAACCCCGGCCAGGCCAGGGGCGACGCCGTCGACACCCGGCGGCCGAGCGTCGTGACGACCGAGCCGGCCACGCGCGACGGGCTGCCGGCGTGGGACACCGAGCGGGGGACCGTGTTCCTGGTGCTGGGCAGCGGCGGCACGAACTGCCCGTCCAACGTGCACCGCACCAACCCCGACACCGGCCTCCCGCGGGCCAAGGTCACCACCCGGCGCAACGCCACCACCGGGTCGCAGCCGACCGGGTTCCGCCGGGGCGGAGCCGATGCGATCGAGGACGCGCCCTGGTCGGCCGCGGTCAACGCGACCGACGCCTACGGGTACGCGATCTTCGACGTCGATCCCGGCCAGCGCCCCGGCGAGACGACCATCACGTTCCAGTTCTTCGCAATCCCGGCCGTGAGCGGCACGAGCGCCCGGCTGCACGACGGCGAAACTACTCTGCCCACGAAGCCGTACGAGACCTGCGTCTTCGGCCGGGGGCTCTCTCGCGGACCCGTGTCCGGATAACCGGACATCGACCGCCGTCCGAAAATCCGGACACCGTGACGTTGTCTGTAAATTAAGACACTGTTATGATGTCCGTATATGCAGACACCACGACGAGAGGCGGCGGCGGGCAAGCCGTTTCGGATCTACACGGCAGGCTCGCTCGGCGCAGCCATCCGGCATTACCGGTTGCAGGCCGGTCTCTCCCAGGCCGAACTGGCCGATCGCGCCGGTATTAACCGCACCTACCTCTCCGACCTCGAACAGGGCAAGGAGACGGAGCAACTGCGGCGGATCCTGCGGATCCTCAAGGAACTCGGCGTCCGGCTGACCCTCGACGAGGCGGACTGGTAATGGCCGGCGGGCTCGCGGTCTGGCTGTACGGCATCAAGGTTGCGAACATCGACCAGCGGCGCGGCAGGCTTCAACTCGCCTACACCCAGGAAGCGCTCGGCCGGTACGAGCTTGGCGTGCCGCTGCTTTCCCTGTCGCTTCCGCTGTCTGGCCAGCGGTACACGCACCGCGTGGTCGGCGCGTTCCTGGACGGATTGCTGCCGGAAGGTGACGCCCGGCGGGCAGTGGCCCGAGACGTTGGTGTCACTTCCATCGACACTTACGGCCTGATCCGGGCCATCGGCCGTGACTGCGCGGGTGCCCTGGTGATTCAGCCAGATGAGCAGTCGGCGCCGCCGCGACCGACGACGCTTACCGCTGAGCCGCTGGGAACCGCTGAGTTGGCCGGGCTAGTCGCGAACCTCCGCAGCGCCCCGCTGGGCGTTGGCCGACGCGTGCGGATTTCGCTTGCAGGCGTGCAGGAGAAGCTCCTGCTCACCCGCATGCCTGACGGCACCTGGGGTCGACCGGTGGACGGCACGCCGTCGACCCACATACTGAAGCCCGAGGTCGCCGGGTTCCCCGACACGGTCGAGAACGAGGCGTTCTGCATGCGCCTCGCCCAGCATCTTGGCCTGCCGGCTGCAGCTGTCGGAACGACGCAGGTAAACGACCGCAAGCTGATAGTCGTCGAGCGCTACGACCGGGTCGTGCATGCGGACGGTTCGGTAGAGCGCCTGCACCAGGAAGATTTCTGCCAGGCAGCGGGCGCGCCACCAGAGCGGAAATACCAGCAGGAAGGCGGGCCGTCGCTCAGGGAGATTGCGGGGATCCTCCAGGCCGTGGCTGGCCGAGGAGCCGTGGAGGACTTGCTGAGAGCAGTTGTGCTCAACGTCCTGATCGGCAACGGAGACGCCCATGCCAAGAACTTCTCGCTGCTGCACTACCCGGCCGGAAGCATGGGGCTCGCGCCGCTTTATGACCTGATGTCCACCATCCGATACGGCGACGGGCGTCTCGCGATGTCCGTCGACGGCGCCTGGCTCATGCGGCTAGTCACGACGCATCACATCCTCCGTGAGGCGACGCGATGGGGAATGACCCTGCGCCGCGCCGAGGACGTTGTCGCCGACCTGCTGAGCCGAGTGCCAGCCGCGGTTGCGCGCGCGAGCGAAGAGGTTCCGTCAGTCCCCCGCGAGATCCGCGGAACCGTCAGCAGCCAGGCCGCGCGGCTAAGTGGCACTGCTAGCGACGCCTGCTAGCCGAGCCGCGTGAATGCCTTGAGCACAACTGGGTATAGCGGACTACCACCGAGAGGGGGACAATCCCAGCGGGACCGCTGCAAGGGCGCGGCGGGGGCCGATGGAGTGGCCAATGACGGCAGGGCCCACGACGATGTGGCAGCGGCTGATCCGGCGGTTCGGCTGTGACGGTAATCCGTTGCGCCGCCGGTCGGACCGG
>JASHOV010000493.1 GCA_030038495.1 Streptosporangiaceae bacterium | reverse complement strand
TCAGCCCGTCTTCCAGGGCCGGAGTTTGCCTGGGTTGAGTACCACCCAGATGCGCTTGATCCGGTCGTCGGCGATGCCGAAGGCCGCCACCGCCACGGTGACGCCGTCGTGCTGGGCCACCAGGCCGGGCTGGCCGTTGACCGTGCGCTCCAGGATCGTCAGGCCGGGTACCCAAGTGGCGAGGTCGAGGCGTAATGCGCGATCTGCTCGCCCCCTTCGATCGGGCGCAGCGCGGCGCTGACCAGGCCGCCACCGTCGGCGGTCAAGGTGGCGTCGGGGTCGAGCAGGCCGACGAGGGCGTCGATGTCCCTGGCTTCCCATGCCCGCTTGAAGTCCCTGACGACGCCGGCCCGCTGGGCTGCCGGCGTCGCGGGAGTCCCGGACGCGCGAATGCGGCGGCGGGCCGAGGAGGCCAGCTGGCGGCAAGCTAGCGGCGTGCGGCCGGCGATCTCGCCCACCTCGGCGAAGGAATAGCCGAAAACATCATGCAGGATGAGCGCGACGCGCTCGGCCGGGGTCATCGACTCGAGAACGACGAGGAAGGCCATGCTGACCGACTCGTCCAGGGTGACCCTGTCGGCCGGGTCGGCCGGGTCACCGCCCGGCGGTCCGCTGATCCACTCCGTGCGATCGGGCAGCGGCTCGGGAATCCATTCGCCCACGTAGCGCTCCCGCCGGGCCCGGGCCGAGCCGAGCAGGTCGAGGCAGACGCGGCTGGCAACCGTTGTCAGCCAGGCACCCGGGTTCTCGATGGCTTCCTGCTGTTGCCGGGACATCGCATACCAGCGGGCGGAGGTCTCTTGCACCGCATCCTCGGCCTCGGTCAGGGAGCCAAGCAGCCGGTAGGCGAGATTGATCAGCTGGCGCCGCTCGTTCATGATCACGCTCAGGCCCGGCTCGGGCTGACCGTCTCCTGACCCGTTTGAGGTGGTCATGCTGTCGTCGACTCCCTTGGTCGCAACGTGCCATTAGTCCGACGAGACACCGACCTTTATTGTGAGGTTGATGCATCACCTCACAATTCAAGCGGCCGCGTCGTCGAACTATTAAGACACCATCCAGCGCGCAAGCTCAGGAGGCCCGGATGTCCGAGACGAGTGTGCCGCAGGGCGCTGTACCGGAACCTGGCGCGGAGCGGGCGGCTCCCGATCCGCGGCGGTGGCTGATTCTGGCCACCATCGGCCTCGCCCAGCTCATGATCGTGCTCGACCTGACGGTCGTGAACATCGCACTGCCGTCCGCGCAGCGATCGCTGAACTTCGCGACCGTGGACAGGCAGTGGGTGGTGACGGCATACGCGCTGGCGTTCGGCAGCCTGCTGCTGCTGGGCGGGCGGCTCGCCGACATGCTCGGGCGCAAGGTCACGTTCATGACAGGTCTGGCCGGCTTCGCCGCCGTATCCGCGGTGGGCGGGGCGTCCACCAGTTTCGGCATGCTGGTGACCGCCCGCGCTTGCCAGGGTGTTTTCGCGGCGATCATGGCACCGTCGGCGCTGTCAATCCTGACCAACAAGTTCCAGGACCCGAAGGACCGCGGCAAGGCGTTCGGCGTGTACGGCGCGATCGCCGGGGCCGGCGGCGCGGTGGGCCTGCTGCTGGGCGGGGCGCTGACCGAGTTTCTGTCCTGGCGGTGGACCCTGTTTGTCAACCTGCTCTTCGCCGGGATCGCGCTTGTCGGCGCGGCCGTGCTGCTGAAGCGGGAGCCGGCCCCGGGGGGCCAGCGCCTGGATCTGCCGGGTGCCGTGCTGGTCGGCGGGGCGATGTTCTGCCTGGTGTACGGGTTCTCCAATGCCGCCACGCACAGCTGGCATGCGCCATCGGCCTACGGTTTCCTCGTCACCGGCGTCGTCGCCCTGGCGGCGTTCGCCGGCTGGCAGACGCGGGCGAAGGCGCCGCTGCTGCCACCGCGGGTGGTCCTGGACCGTAACCGGGGCGGTGCCTACCTGGGAATGCTGTTCGCCGGCGCGGGCATGTTCGGGATCTTCCTGTTCGCCACCTACTACCTGCAGACCACACTCGGGTACTCGCCGATCGTCACGGGCCTGGCGTTCCTGCCGATGGTGGTCATGCTCATGGTGTCCGCCAACGTCGGGCAGATCGTGCTGATGCCGCGAACGGGTCCCAAGCCGCTGGTAGGACTCGGCATGCTGGTCGCTGCGGGCGGCATGGTCTGGCTGACCAGAATCGGCGTGCATTCCGGGTATGCCTCGGCCATCCTCGGGCCGCTGATGGTGACCGCGGCGGGCCTCGGACAGGTGATCGCCCCGGTGGTCAACACCGGCACGTACGGCGTCGCGCCGCACGACGCGGGCGTGGCCTCGGCGACCGTCAGCGTTGGCCAGCAGCTCGGCGGCTCGATGGGCACCGCGCTGCTCAACACGATGGTGGCCGGCGCCACGGCGAGCTATCTGACGTCACACCTGAACCCGTCGACCATCGTCGCCGGTCATCCGAGCCCGGCGCTGGTTCAGCAGTCGTTCGTGCACGGCTACACGGTCGGCTTCTGGTGGACCGCGGGCATCTTCGCCCTCGGTGCCGTTGTGTGCGGGACGCTGCTGCGGCGGGGGCCTCTGTACCCGCGGCGGGCCCGCACCGAGGCTCCGGCCCAGGTCACGGAACCGGAGGCGGCACCCCGGTGAATTCTGGCGCCGGCCGG
>JASHOV010000492.1 GCA_030038495.1 Streptosporangiaceae bacterium | reverse complement strand
CCGACGGGATGGCACGCGCGCAGCCCGCGGAACACTCAGGGCCCCTGCATGTATGAGATGCAGGGGCCCTGAGGCGGTCTGGCACCGCGCTGACCTGCCGATTCCTCGGCCGACCACACCTTGCGCCTAACCGCGCCACCACGCTGGATGCTCCCGCAGAAGATCCGGTTCCCCGGCTCTTCGCGATCCCCGGGGTTTCCCCCGAGGGGCCTCCGTTGCGAGGTGGTGAGTGAATTTCTACTCGCCACGTGGAGCGGCGCGCAAGGGATTCAGCGCATCTTTTCAAGATTCTTTTTGTCGTCCACAGGCGAGGGATTCTTATCCCCTAGGCCGCCCGTCTTTCCACTGCTTGTCCACAGCGCTATGCACAAATTGATCTACAGCACGGCCCTGTCGTCGGTGAGCGCTTGCCCGCGACTCCCTGGACAGAACGCCCGGCCGCCGGGCGAGACAACTTGTCCTTCGCTACGTGGCTTCTGCGCGCCGATATTGCCGGTTTGTCCCCACGTAACGAAGGACAAGTGCCGTCCGGGCACACGTGCCGCCCTGGCGTGGTTTGCCTGGCCGCATCGCGTGCCGGACGTAAGGGACCGGGACTAACCGCAGCTTGCTGCCCGCCACCCGATGTGGCTCGTCGGCGCGCTCGCCGCCCGTCGCTGCTGTCGCTCCCTGCTCGGCGGCGGCGCGCTGGGCCGGAACGCCGCCGGAGCGCGCAAGCCCCTCCTCTGTGGCAGCACGCTGCGCCGGAATGCCGCCGGAGCGCGCAAGCTCCTCCTCGGTGGGCATGGGTCGCCCCCCGTACCGCGGCATGAGCTGCCGCCCCCCGCCCTGGGCCTGGAACGCACCGCCCGTGACCTCGTACTTGGGCAGCTTGCTCTGATGCTTCCAGCCGGGGTGCGTATCGGCCCGCAGTACCACCGTTAGCCAGCTGAACAGCGCGATCACGATCACGATCGCAATCACCCAGCCTGCCGCCATCGACACAGTCATGTCCGCACCTCCCCTGGGGCTAGCCCTACCCAGGCTGCCCCGGTCGGCACCGCCTGTGATCGGCCACATACTCTGAGCAAACCAGGATCCCGGTACGAAACGGCATCTCAGCGGATATATCCGTCAAAAACGGCACAACGGGCTAGAACCCCGGCTGCACCAGCCCGGCCTCGTAGGCGGCGACGACGAGCTGCGCCCGGTCCCTGGCGGCAAGCTTCATCATCGCGCGCCCGGCGTGGGTCTTGACGGTCGAGCCGCTGACGGACAGCCGGCCAGCGATCTCGTCGTTGGACAGGCCGGTCGCGATCAGCGTGACGACCTCGCGCTCGCGCGCCGTCAGCTCCGCGACGCCTGGCACCGGCCGGGCGGAACGTGTGCGCGCGGCGAACTCCTCTATCAGGCGCCGCGTCACGGTCGGGGACAGCAGGGCCTCGCCGCCGGCGACAACCCGGACACCGTGAATGAGCTCGGCGGCATCGGTGTCCTTCACCAGGAACCCCGCCGCCCCAGCGCGCAGCGCGTCGAAGATGTACTCGTCCAGGTCGAAGGTAGTCAGGATGATCACATGCACCTCGGCCAGGTCGGCCTGCGCCGCGATCCGCCGGGTTGCCTCGATGCCGTCCAGCGCGGGCATCCTGATGTCCATCAGCAGCACGTCCGGTTTCTCGCGGGCGGCGAGCCGCACGGCTTCCTCGCCATTTCCGGCCTGGCCGACGACCGTCATGTCGTCCTCGCCGTCGAGCAGGGCGGCAAAACCGCTGCGCACCAGGGCCTGATCGTCCGCCAGCCCGACGCGGATCACCGGGCCGCCCCGCGGCCGGCGACGTCGGGGTCCGCGGCTTCGGACCCCTGGGCCTGCGGCAGCGATGCATCCGCCCGGTCTGATGTGTCAGCCGGAATCGACGTGCCAGCCGGGATCGACGTCTCAGCCGGAAGCCACGCGCCGGCCGGAAGCCACGCCTGGACCAGGAATCCGCCCTGCGCTCGCGGTCCCGCCTCGAAGGTTCCGGCCAGGTCGCGCACCCGCTCGGCCATGCCCGTGATCCCGTTACCCGGCTGGATCCTGGCCGCTGACGGCCCCGTCATAGCCAATGCCGTCAGCCCGGTCGCTGTCGTTCCTGTCGTGGGCGCGGCCGGGGCGGCACCGGAGCCGGCCCGTGCGGTAACCGGCACGCCATCGCGGGCGGCGGCCGCCGGTCCTTGGTCCGTCACTCGCACCAGCACGCCTGCGGGCTCGTAGCGCACGAGTACCTCAGCGGAGCCAGCGGCGCTGTGCCTGGTGGCGTTCGTCAGGGATTCCTGAACGATCCGGTACGCCGCGATGTCCGCATCCGCGGCCACCGGCCGGGCCTCGCCCTCGATCGTCAGCTCCACCAGCAGCCCAGCCGGCCGGAAGGCCGAGAGCAGGTCCGGCAGCCGGGCCAGTCCCGGGCTCGGCGAGCGCGGCGCGTCGTCGTCACCGCTTTCGCCGTCCCGCAGTACGCCGAGCACCGCGCGCAGCTCGGTGAGCGCCTGCTTGCTGACCGCGTGTATGGCCGTGAGCGCCTCCTTGGCCCGGTCCGGCTGGCGATCCATGAGATGGAGCGCCGTGTTGGCCTGCACGTTGATCACCGAAATGTTGTGCGCGAGCACGTCGTGGAGGTCCCTGGCGATCCGCATCCGGTCCTCGCTGGCGCGGCGCCGAAGCTGCTCCTCCTGGGTCCGCCGCACCGCGGCTGCCCGCTGCGAGCGGCTGCGGATGAGCTCGGCGATAGCCAGCAGCGTCAGCAGCCACGCGGCCAGGCCGAGCGCCGTCGTGGCGCTCGTATGGCCGACCTCACCGATCCGCCACGGCGGCCAGCAGCTAGCCAGGTATCCGATCACCAGCGAGGCGACGGCGGCGGCGCGCTTGCCCGCTAGCTCTGCGTTCACGAACGCGGCGATCAGCGCGATCCACATCGTTCCGCCGGTACCGATCTCGCCGGCGATGAGGGTGGCCGCGAGGCTGACGGCAAGTACCGCGACCGGGAACCGGCGCCGGGCAACGAGAGCCAGGCCGGCCACCGCGAGCAGCACATCCACGTACCACGTCGGGGCGGAACGGGTGTGCGCGCCCCAGGAGGCGCTCGCGTACCTGGCGCCGATCTGAGCGGCGGTCACGGCGACGGCGATCGCGGCGTCGGCCGCTCGCTGGCGGGCTTGGCCAGCCGGTCGCATCTGGAGCGGGGCGGACTCAGTCATAGCTAGCTCCGACGTTACGCCCGGCAGTCATCGGACCGCGTCAGCCGCTGGCCGGCCTTCTGGCCCGTCGCCCTGCGCCTGTGGTCTACCCGCTGCCTCGCTACCTGCGCCGGGGGCGGCAGGCAGGTCAGGCTCGCTGGCCGGCGACGTGGCGGCCGGCCGCGAGCAACATGACTCACGGTGCACATGACACCGGAAAAGGACGGTCCATAACCATGGCAATCATCGAGGCCATCGGCCTCACTAAGCGCTACCGGACGGTGCTGGCCGTCGACCGGCTCAGCTTTAGCGTCGAACCCGGACAGGTGGTGGGCTTCCTCGGCCCCAACGGCGCCGGCAAGACGACCACGCTTCGGATGCTGCTCGGCCTTGTCCGGCCCGACGGCGGCCGCGCGACCATCGGCGGCCGCCGCTACCCCGAGCTGCCCGCGCCCTCGCATCAGGTGGGGGCGGTGCTCGAGGCGGCGAGCTTCTATCCGGGCCGGACCGCCCGCAATCACCTGCGGATCCAGGCCCTCGCCGCGGGCGCGGAGCAGGCCCGGATCGATGTCGTACTGGATCTCGTCGGCCTCACCGACGCGGCCGGGCGGCGGGTCGGCGGATTCTCCCTCGGCATGCGCCAGCGGCTGGGGCTGGCGACCGCGCTGCTCGCCGACCCCGAGGTGCTCATCCTCGACGAACCCGCTAACGGCCTCGACCCCGAGGGCGTGCGCTGGCTGCGCGATCTCCTGCGCGGCCTGGCCGCTGAAGGGACCACCGTGCTGGTTTCGAGCCACATCCTCGCCGAGGTGGCCCAGACGGTGGACTCGGTGATCATCATCAACCAGGGCCGCGTGGTAGTGCAGGCCCCGATTGACCAGCTCACGGACGGCACCGGGCTCGAGGATGTGTTCCTCAGCCTGACCTCGACTCCGCAGGCCAGCGGACGGGGAACGGCGGCGGCGTCATGATTACGCTCTTGCGCGTAGAACTGCTGAAGCTGCGCACGACCCGGCTGCCCATGGGGCTGCTAGCCGGAGCGGTCGGCCTGACCGTCGTCTTCAGCCTGCTTGAGGCCAGCCGGGCAGGCACCAAGGCCGTGCCGTCGCTGGCCACGGCCGCGGGTCTGGACGCCGTCATCACCGGCGGCGTCTGGGCGCTGCTATTCGCGGCGGTGCTCGGCGTTACCGTCTCCGCCGGCGAGTTCCGGCACGCCACCGCGACCGCGACCTACCTTGCCACCCCCCGGCGGAGCCGGGTCCTGGCCGCGAAGGCCATGGCCGCCGCGTCTGGCGGCGCCGTATTCGGCTTCGCCGGCTGGCTCGCGGCCACCGGGATCGGGCTCGGGTTCGAGGCAGCGCACGGCTACAGCGCGCCAATCGGCGCCGCTACCATCGTCAGGTACGGCGCTGGGCACATCCTGGCGGCCGCGCTGCTGGCGGCCATCGGCGTCGGCCTCGGCGCGCTGATCAGATCTCAGCTGTTCGCCGTGATCGTCGTCTTCGCGTGGGCCGTCGTCGCCGAGTCGGTCATCGGCGGGCTGTTCAACTCGGTGCAGCCGTATCTCCCCTACACCGCGGCTACCACCCTGTCCGGCAGCGCGCTTGGCGGAGCCGCCTTCGGCCCCGCCCACGACGCTGCCAGCGCCGCCGTTCCACTGCCGTTCGCCGGCGCGGCCGCGCTGCTCGCCGCGCTCGCCGTCGTTATCTGTGCGATAGCCGCGCGAACTACTGTCGGCAGAGACATCGGCTAGCCGGGGAGTGCTGATGAGCCAGTCACGCGTCATCTCCACCCGCAGACGACGACTGCTGCCAGCAGGTACCCGTGCGGATTACCCGGTAATAACCTGGAACGTCGCCAGCGTCGGGTCCGCGGCGTAGGCGATGCGGCCGCCGTCGGCAGCAACCTCGCGCAGCGCCTCGAGTGCTTCGGCCGTGATCAGCTCGCCGGGCGCCAGTACCGGAACCCCGGGCGGGTACGGCGCGATCAGCTCCGCGCTGACCCGGCCGATGGCCTCACGCGCGGGCACCGTTTCGTTCGGCGCGAAAAAGGCTTCCCGCGGAGCCAGCACCGTTTGCGGCCGAACCGTCCAGGCCGCGGCCGGCTCCGGGTGGCGCGGCTGGCCCCGGTGCCGCTCGATCGCGGCGATGAGCGCGTCGGTGAAGGCCGCGATGCTCTCCTCGTCGTCGGCAATGGTCGGGATCGGGATGATCGTGTCGCGGTCGGCCATCTCCACCGGCATGCCCGCCGCGACAAGGTCGGCCTCCACCAGGTTGCCGTGCGCGCCGGTCCCGGCCAGGAGCACCGTCAGCTTGGTCGGCTCCACGCCCGGCCCGTCCAGGACCGCCAGCCCCGGCACCTCGGTGAGTCTCTTGCGCGCGGACGCTACCCCGTGCAGCAGGCGACCGCAGAGCCGGTCACCCTGCCTGGCGAGCAGGGCCCTCGCGGCATCGATGCTGGCCATGATCGATCCGGTGGGGCTGGTGGTGTGAGTCGCCTCGAAGGCACGGTCAAGCCGCGCCGCGTCGAGTCGCTCGGTCCTGGCCAGCACCAGTGCGCCCTGCGTGTACGCGGGCAGCGCCTTGTGCGCGCTGGTGACCATCGCGTCGGCGCCAGCCGCGATCGCATGCGGCGGCAGGTCGGGGTGGAAGCCTAGATGGGCGGCCCACGCGGCGTCGACGACGAGCGGAACCCCCGCGGCATGCGCGGCCTCGGCGTGCCCCGCCAGGTCGGTGATCGTGCCGACATAGGTGGGATCGCCGAGGAACACCGCGCACGCGTCGGGATGCGCGGCGAGTGCGTCCCTGACGGTCTGGACCGCTACGCCCGCGGGCAATCCCGAGGCCCGGTCAATGTCCGGCGTGACCCACACCGGGTGCAGGCCGGCCAGCACGAGGCCGAGGAGCAGCGAGCGGTGCAGGGTCCGGTTGATGATCACCTTCTGGCCCGGCGAGCCGACCGCGAGTGCCAGCGCCTGGTTGCCGTGCGTCGATCCGGCTACCGAGAACCGGCACCAGTCCGCTCCCCACAGCGCCGCCGCCCTGGACTCTGCCTCGACTCGCAGGTGATCCGCGTGCTTGATGGTGTCCAGGCCGCCGTAGAACGGCGCATCGCCTGCGACTACGTCGCCGACCAGGTCTCGGCGCTGTTTGTGACCCGGAACGCTCATCGGCAGCAATCCGCCGGCCTCGGCCTGGCGGGTGAAATCAAGCCAGGCAGCCAGCATCGGGGCATCGGCGCGCAGGCCAAGCGGATCTCGCGAATCGGGCGCAGTCACCCGCCTAGTGTGCCGGACGCGCGCGGCCGGGCCGACGGGCCGGGTCAGGTGAGGAACGGCTGCCAGTCCCTGATCTGCCGGATCGTGACGCCGGGGGTCGCGAAGTAGGGATCCCGGGCTAGCAGCAGGTCGAGCGCGGCCCGGTCAGGAACATCGAAAACAATCACCGCGCCCGAGTCATCCGCCAGCGGTCCCGCCGCCCGGACGACGCCGCGCCCGTGCAATTCGGTCAGGCTGACCCGGTGGGCAGGACGCGCCGCCAGGCGCTCGGGGCTGTCGTCAAATGCCAGCTCGACAAGCCACCGGCCGCGAAGCGGATGAGCGCGAGCGTCGCGGGCTCGCAGGTACTCCTCGCCGACCGCTCCCGGGCTACAGTCGCGGAATGTTGTTCGAGCCGCGGCTGCGGCAGGGGCTGGCCGACGGCAGCATCACGCTCGCGTTCCGGCGGTGGCGCCGGGCGCAGGTCGTCGCCGGCCATCGCTACCGGACCGGTTCCGGCATGGTCGAGGCGGAGACCGTGGATGTCGTCGCGCCGGATGCGCTCACCGCTGACCAGGCCCGTGCGGCCGGCTACGCCGACGTCGCGGCCCTGCTGGCCGAGCTGCGCGGCGACCCGGCGCTGCCGCTGTACATGATCAGGTTCCGATGGCTCGACGAGCCTGACCCGCGGGACGAGCTCGCGGCGCGGGACGAGCTCTCCGATGCCGAGGCCGAGACCATCTGCAAACGACTCGGCCGGATGGACGCGGCCAGCAGGCATGGGCCGTGGACGGCCGCGTTCCTGGCTCAGATCGCCGAGCGGCCCGCGGTGTCCTCGGAGTTCCTGGCGCAGACCCTCGGGTGGGACCGCCCGGAGTTCAAGGTGCACGTCCGGCGATTGAAGGCGCTCGGGCTGACGATCAGCCTGGACGTCGGCTACCGGCTGTCGCCGCGCGGCCGGGCGTACCTGGCCTGGTCACGGCGCAGCCGGTAAAGCGCTCGGGTCAGCCAGGAACGCACCAGGCTAATGACAGCCCCTCAGGAACGTGCACACTTGCATAGTCTTGCGTGACAAGACATCATGTGAGGCATGGTCGGCGAGAGCGGGATGACGGAGCTGCGCCGCGGCGTGCTGGGGCCGTGCGTGCTCGCGCTGCTTGAGCTGCGACCGCGGTTCGGACTCGAGCTCGTCCGTGACCTGGCCGCCGCCGACGGGCTGCTCACTAGCGACGGCACGGTGTACCCGCTGCTCAACCGGCTGCGAGACGCCGGGCTCGTCACTAGCGAATGGCGCGACGCTGAGGGCGAGCGAGCCCGCCGCTACTACTCGATCACGGAGGCCGGGAAGCGCAACCTGGCCGAGTTCCGCACCGACTGGGTTCAGTTCGCTACCACCGTGGGCGGCGTGCTCAATCACATAGCGGTCCGGGATCGAACTCACACGAGGGGACGCCCGTGATGAGCGGCATCACGTTAGACCACCCGAGGATCCGCGAGTACCTGCGCGAGCTAGACGCTGCCCTCGGGCCGCTACCGCCCGAGCAGGCGCGGGAGCTGCGCGAGCAGATCACCGCCCACCTGGACGACCAGCTCGCGCCGGGCGCGACCGATGCCGAGGTGTCCGACGCGCTGCAGCGCCTGGGCTCACCGTCCGAGGTCGCCGTGGCAGCAGGCAGCGCGCAGGCGAGCGGCCCGCAGCCCGAGCCGACCGCGGCCGACGTGTCGCGCTGGGTGCGAAACGCGATCAGGCGCCGCACGTGGCGGTTCTGGACAATTCTGGGCGCGGTCGTGGTGGCGGCGGGCGTTGTCATCGGGCTCGTCGTCAGCGTCGAGACCGCGCCCGTGCTGTCATTCGACGGCGCCTCCGGCTGGTGGTACTCGGTGGACGGTCAGCATGAGGTCAACACCATGGCGGACGGCGCCTCGCAGACCACCGTGCCGGTGCGATGGCAGCAGAGCCAGGGGTTCTACGTGCAGATCTACAATTTCAGCCGCTGGACCCAGACGGTCCTCGGACTGTCTCAGGACAGCGCGCAGGGGCTTGACTCGGATACCGGTCAGCTCGCGGTCTCGGTCCGCTACGACCCGCAGAAGTACTGGCCTGGCGATCCGCAGACCGTTAGCTACAGCCTGCCGGTCTCCATCCCGCCGGGACAGAGCCGCTACATCCGGCTCATGTGGACGTCGAACCTCTGCCTGGCAGAAGGCGGCTCGGAAGGAACAGACCAGCTCAGCCTGCGGGTCCGGGTCGGCTGGCTCACCCGGACCGAGGTGGTGTGGCTCGGCCAGGGCTGGTATGTCGCCGGTACGAAGCAGTCCACCTGCTAGTAGCCTGCGGCGACATCGACCAGGCCGGCCAGCCGCTGGCCCGCGGCGAACCTGGCCACGTTGTCGCGGACCCGCGCTGCCAGCATCCGGTCGACCATCTCCGGGGTGTCCGCGGTGTGCGGGGTGATGATGCATCGCTCCTGCGTCCAGAGCGGATGCCCGTCGGGCAGCGGCTCGGGGTCGGTAACGTCCAGCGCGGCGCCGCCGATGGCACCCCCGTCGAGCGCGGCCACGAGCGCGTCGGTCTCGACGTGCGGTCCCCGTGCGACGTTCACCAGCCACGCGTCCGGCCGCATCGCGGCAAGCTCGGCCGCGCCGATGATGCGCTCGGTCTCCGGAGTCAGCGCCAGCGCGACGAACACCACCAGCGCATCGGGCAGCACCTCGGCCAGCCGGGTCACCGGCAGCGTCCGCGCTGCGCCCGGAACCGGCTCAGCGCCGCGGCGCACCACCGTGGCCGTGACGCGGAACGGCGCGAGCAGGGTCAGCAGGTATGTGGCGATCCCGCCGCCGCCGAGGATCGTGACTCGCTCGTCGAAAAGGCTGATGCCCGCGGGCGGGCCCCAGGACCGAGCCGCGACCCGGGTACGCAGCGACCGCAGCCCGGCCAGTGCGAGCGTCAGCGCATGCTCGGCTACCGGCTCGGCGTAGGCGCCCTTGGCGCAGGTCCAGGCCCGCCCAGGATCGAGTACGCCCGCTTCCACCATGCGCTCAACTCCTGCCGACGACAGCTGGACCCAGCCGGGGGCAGTCGCCTTCACGGCCGCCCTCAGCCCGTCCGGATCCCAGGGAGCGAGCCATACCAGCGCATCGGCGGGCTCGTCCGCTGAGGCCGGCTCGCCGCCGCCCGCCCGGATCGCGTCGGCTATGGATTCGCTGCTGGACGGCCCGACGGCCACGCGCGGTGCGGTCACGACTCGAAACCCTAACGCCAGCGGGGCAACGCCGGAACGGGGCCCGCTACCGCAGCGTGATCACGTTCCCGGTGATCAGGGCGGCCGCATCCGAGGCAAGGTATGCGATCACGTCCGCGACCTGCGCCGGGCTGGCAACATGTATGTGCGTCTGGCTCGAGGCGACGAACTCGCGGACCGGGTCGGTGACCCAGCCGGTGTCGGTCACCGGCGGATGGATCATGTTCGCCGTGATGCCGTACTCGGCCAGCTCGGCCGCTGCCGACATCGTGTAGTTCACCTGGGCGGCCTTGGCGGCACCGTACGACACCTCCTCGGGGAAGCCGAGCTCGCCGCCGGAGGTGAGTCCGACGATCCGGCCCCAGGTGGCGCCACGGCCGACGTGGCGCCTGGCGAATTCGCCGATCAGCAGTGCGGCGGCCAGCACGTCCACGCCGAACTGCTGGCCGAAGGTGGCCGCGCTCACCGGCTGCAGAACCCGGCCCAGGCGGTCCGTGTCGGCCCGGCGGAAGGTGTCGGACAGCCAGCCAGTCGCGTTGTTGACCAGAATGTCGACCGGCCCGAGTTCGCGCTCGGCGACGTCGAAGAGCATCGCCGGGGCGGCCGGATCGGTGAGATCGGCCTCGATCGCGACGGCGCCGCCGCCTTCTGACTTGATCCGCTCGATCGTGACGTCGGCGTTCGCGCGCCGGAAGTCCCTGTACGCCTGCGGCACGCCAGGATCGAAGGGATCCTCGAGCGACAGGTAGGCGCACAGAACCGTGCACCCCTGCCGGGCGAGCGCGACCGCGGTCGCCGCGCCGATCCCGTGGTTGGCGCCGGTCACGATCGCGGTATGTCCGGTCATTCGCGGTCCTTCCGCTCAGCGGGCAGCGGCAAAGCGGCCAGATCGCCCGCCAGCCGACCGTAGCCGCGCCGCGGGCCCAGCAGCTAATCCTTTTCTGTGCCAGCGGACCGCCCGCCGGGCGCTGGCAGGGTTAAGGGTCGCGCTTAGCTGTAGCGTTTAGGGTCTGGCACCCCCCAAGCGCTACAGCTAAGCCGGCTAGGGACTGGAATGCCACCGCTCGCGGAGCCGGGCCAGGCCGTCCGCGGTGATCTCGCCGAGCACCCGCAGCCGAGCCATGCCGCCGTCGGGAAAGACCTCAAGGCGGACGTGCGTCACCGGCCCGGCCGAACCGACGAGGAATCGGTGCCGCGTGTCCGGCTGCAGCCGGGTCCTGGGCAGCAGTTCCCGCCACTGCGGCTCCTGCCCGAGCGCCTCGGCCGGATCCGCTGGCGCCTCGGCCGGATCCGCGGGCGCCTCGGCCGGATCCGCGGGCGCCTCGGCCGCCAGCAGCCGCGCCCAGCCGGGCGCGTTCCCGAAGAAACATGAGGTGTCGAGCTCGACCTGCGTCAGGCACCCGGCCGCCGCGAGCGCGAACGTGGCGTAGTCGTGGCCGCCATCGCGCCGCCGCGCGTTCTCCCAGCCATCGGCCATGCTCGCGGCACGGCCGGGCATGATCAGGTTGCCCGCCGAGGAGTAGAACGCGTCCGAGCAGTCGACCAGCCGCCCGCCGTTCTCGAGCGCGGCTAGGTCGATCGTTCCGGTCAGGAACGCCGGGTCCGGTACCGGCTCGCCGTGCACCCGCAGCCGCGCGACGCCGCCGTCGGGGTAGATCGAAAGCCGGACGTGCGTCCACCGCTTCCTGCTGGCGACCGGGTAGTGGTTCGCGGCGTCGCCGCGGGCAGCGCTGCGCGCGACGAGCGGCTGCCAGTCCAGCGCGCTCAGTTCGGCCGGCGCCGGGTAGCCCGCGGCCCGCAAGGCCTCGACCGAGATCTCCGGCGGGTAGTTGCCGCGGAAGAACGAGGTGTCCGCCACCACACCGTGCACGATGCCGGGCACCCCGAGCCGGACAATCGCGAAGTCGTGGCCGGGCTCGCGGCGACGGCGGGTCTCCCAGCCGTCGTAGACCTTGCCGCGCGGACCGTAGTCGCCGGCTGCGAAGACAGGGGCGGCCGACTTGATGAGGTTCTCCTTCTCGGCGAAAAGCTCATCGTTGGCGGCGACGACGCTCCCGCCGAGCCGACGTGAGGCCAGGTCCGGCAGCGCGGTGAAATCAGCCGTCACCTCGGTCCTCCCGCCTGGTCAGCAGCCGTCCGCGCGGCTCGCCGCCGGGGTCCACACCGCGGCCGCGCAGCCACGTCCGGCGGACCACACCGGTCAGCCGCTGGCCGGCGTACGGAGTCAGCTTGTGCCGGTGCACGATCATGTCCGGCGAGACAGCGAAGCTCTCGTCAGGCGCGAATGCCACCAGGTCGGCGTCCCGCCCGACTTCGATCGCGCCCTTGGTCTCCAGGCCCGCGATCGACGCCGGGACGGCGGCCATCCACCCGGCCACATCGGCCAGCGTGCAGCCTCGTTCCCTGGCCTGAGTCCACACCACCGGCAGGGCCAGCTGAAGCGACGCGATCCCGCCCCAGGCGCCGCCGAAATCCCCGGAAGCGAGCCCCTTAAGCGCGGGCGGACACGGCGAGTGATCGGATACCACGCAATCCAGCATTCCCGCCCGCAGGCCCTCCCACAGCAGCTCGGCGTTGGCGCGCTCGCGGATCGGCGGGCAGCACTTGAACTGCGTCGCGCCGGCCGGAACATCCTCCGCGGCCAGCGCGAGGTAGTGCGGGCAGGTCTCGGCCGTGACGCGGACGCCGTCCGCCCGCGCCGCGCCGAGAAGCGGGAGCACGGCCGCGCTGGAGACGTGCAGGATGTGCAGCCGGACGCCGGTGCGGCGCGCGATCTCGACCATCCGCGCCACGGCCCGGGTTTCCGCCTCATCCGGCCGTGACCGCAGGAACGCCTCGTAGCCGCGGCCGTCGGCGGCGGACACGCAGTCCGGGTCCTCGGCGTGGACGAGCAGCAGGCTGTCCAGTTCGGCCAGCTGGCGGGCGGCCCGTTCCAGCCCGTCCGGGTCGAGGGGCGGGAACTCGGGCACGCCCGAGTCGAGGGTGAAGCTCTTGAACCCCAGCGCGCCGGCTGCGCGCAGCGCGCGCCGTTCCCCCTCGTTGCCGGGAACGGCACCCGCCCAGAATCCGACGTCGACCTGGCACTGACCCTGCGCCGCCGCCCGCTTCTGCGCGAGCGCGGCGGCGTCCGTGGTCGGCGGCAGCGAGTTCAGCGGCATATCGATAATCGTGGTGACGCCGCCCGCGGCCGCCGCGGCGGTGGCGGTCGCGAAGCCCTCCCACTCCGTGCGGCCGGGCTCGTTGACGTGCACATGCGTGTCGACCAGACCCGGGAGCAGAACCTCGTCGGCGGCGAGCTGCACCACCGCGCCGCCCCTCGCCGGGTCCGGCGGGCCGATGGCGATGATCTTCCCGCTGCTGATCTCTACCTGAGCGGGAACGATGCCACGCGGCGTGATCACGCGCTCGGACCGGATGATCACCTCCGGGGCGGGCCCCGCAGCGGCGTCAGTCATTCCATGTGCCCGTGATGTGCTCGGGCCTGATCGGAATGCGGGTCAGGTCTAGGCCGGTGGCGGCCCTGATCGCGGCGGCTATCGCCGGGCCGGAGGAGATCGTCGGCGGCTCGCCCACTCCGCGCAGCCCGTACGGCGCGTTCGGGTCCGGGTACTCGAGCACGACCACGCGCATCGGCGGCGTGTCCAGGATCGTCGGGATCAGGTAGTCGGTGAACGACGGATTCCTGATCCGGCCCGCCTGCACCTGGATCTCCTCCATCACGGCCAGGCCGAGGCCCTGCGCGCTGCCGCCGTGAATCTGCCCGAGCACCGCGTCCGGGTTCATCGCCTTGCCGACGTCCTGCGCGCAGTCCAGGCTGACCACCCGGACGAGCCCGAGTTCGGTGTCCACGTCGACGATCGCGCGGTGCGCGGCGAACGCGTACTGCACGTGCGCGAAGCCCTGTCCTGTCTCGGGGTCGACCGGATAGGTGGGCCGGTGCCGCCACTGCACCGTTTCCTCGATCGCCCCCTCCCGCAGCAATGCGGCCAGCGACATCAGCCGGCCCTCGCTGGCCGATACGACGCCGCCGTCCTCCAGTCGCAGGTCGGCGATCGTGTGGCCGAGCCGCCGCTGCGCCATCGCGAAGATCCGCTCGCGGATCCGCTGGCAGGCCGCCTGGACGGCGCCGCCGGTCACGTAGGTCTGCCGCGAGGCCGACGTGGAGCCGCCCGAGCCGACGGAGGTGTCCTTGGGAAAGCCGACCACGTTCTGCAGGCCGAGCTCGGTGCGGCAGATCTGCTGCTCGATCGTGACCAGGCCCTGGCCGACCTCGGCGGCGGCGGTGTGCACGGTGGCGGTCGGCTCGCCGCCGACGATCTCGAGCCGGACCCGGGCGGTCGAGTAGTCGTCGTAGCCCTCGGAGAAGCCGACGTTCTTGTACGCGACCGCGTAGCCGACGCCGCGCCGCACCCCCTCGCCGTGGGTGGTGTTGGCCACGCCGCCGGGCAGCGCCCGCAGGTCGTGCCCGTTCGATCCCTGATTCTCCTTCGGGGGGAACGGCAGGTCCCGGACCGTCCGCAGCAGCTCAGCTACGGGCGCCGGGCTGTCCACGATCTGGCCGGTAGGCGCCTCGCAGCCCAGTTCCATGCCGTTGCGGCAGCGCAGCTCGACCGGATCGAGGCCGAGCGCGGCGGCGAGCTTGTCCATCTGAGCCTCGTACGCGAACGCGGTCTGCACCGAGCCGAACCCGCGCATCGCGCCGCAGGGCGGGTTGTTGGTGTAGACGCCGTAGGCGTCGACGCGGACGTTCGCCACGACGTACGGGCCGATGCCCATGGTGCCCGCGTTGCCGACGACGGCCGGCGTGCTCGACGCGTACGCGCCGCCGTCCAGCCAGATCTCCGCCTTGACGTAGACGAGGCGGCCATCGCGCGTCGCCCCGTGCTCGTACCGCATGGTCGCCGGGTGCCGGTGGACGTGACCGAAGAACGACTCCTCGCGGTTGTAGACCATCTTGACCGGCTTGCCCGTGCGCAGCGCCAGCAGGCAGGCGTGGATGTGCATGGACAGGTCCTCGCGGCCGCCGAACGCACCGCCCACCCCGGCCAGGGTCAGCCTGACCTTCTCCGGTGGCAGGCCGAGCGCGGCGCAGATCTGGCGCTGGTCGACGTGCAGCCACTGCGTGGCCACGTACAGGTCGACGCCGCCCTCGCCGTCGGGCGCCGCGAGCCCGGCCTCGGGGCCCAGGAAGGCCTGGTCTTGCATGCCCACGCGGTAGCTGCCGGTGACGACGACATCGGCGGCGGGGTCGCCAGTGGTGAGGTCAACAGAGCCCTTGCGCAGCTTGAGGTGACGGACCAGGTTGCCGCCGGGGTGCAGGTCCGGCGCGGCGTCGGCCAGGGCCGCCACCGCATCGGTGACCGGCGCCAGCACCTCGTAGTCGACCCGGATCTTCGCGGCCGCCCGGCGCGCGATCTCGGGATGGTCGGCGGCGATCAGCGCAACGGGCTCGCCCTGGTAGCGCACCACCTCGTCGGCCAGCACCGGCTGGTCGGCGTGCTCGAGGCCGTAACGATTGAGGCCGGGCACGTCCTCGTGGGTCAGCACGGCATAGACGCCGGCCGTGGCCAGCGCGGGGCCGACGTCGATCGCCGTGATCCGGGCGTACGGATGCGGGCTGCGGAGTGTCGCACCCCAGATCATGTCGTCTGCCCACAGGTCGCTGCCGTAGGCGAACTGGCCCGTTACCTTGAGCGTGCCGTCGGGACGCAGCGGGCTCTCGCCGATACCGCCGCTGACTATGTCGTGCCGCGTGTCGGTACCGGCCCGTGCGGGAGGTGCCGGAGGGTCGCCCACCCGGCCGGCAGCAGCACGGGCCGGTACCCGCGGAGGCGTGCTCATGGGGCCGAGCCTACGACGGATTCCGCGCCGCCAGCGGTGCCGCCGAAGCCGGCCCCGCTGGCCGGGTCGGCCCGGTTTGCCAGGTCGGCCCGGTTTGCCAGGTCGGCACAGGCGGCACGGGCGGCCGCGGCGGCCTGCTCCTCGTCGATCGTCACGAGCCGGTCCCGCTCCACGACCGGACTGCCGTTCACCAGCAGCAGTTCCAGCGGCGGCGGCACACCGAGCACGAGCGCGGCGACCGGGTCGGCGATGCCCGCGTGGGGCAGGCTGTCCAGCCGCCAGACCGCGATGTCGGCGAGTTTGCCCGGCTCAAGCGAGCCGATATCCGCCTCCCGGCCGAGCAGCCGGGCACCGCCGATTGTCGCCAGCTCAAGCGCCTGCCGGACGGACAAAGCGCGCGGGCCGCCCGCTGCCCTGGCCACCATGGTCGCCTGCCTGAGCTCGGCGACCAGCGAACTGGCCTCCTGCGACGCGGCACCGTCGACACCCAGACCGACCGGTACGCCCGCCTGCAGCAGCGCCGGGACGCGGCAGATGCCGGATCCAAGCCGCCCGTTCGAGGACGGGCAGTGAGCTACGCCCGTGCCCGTCGCCGCGAGTCTCGCGATCGCGGCATCGTCGAGATGCACGGCGTGCGCCAGCCAGACGTCGTCACCGAGCCAGCCCAGCGAGTCGACGTATTCCACCGGAGTGCAGCCGAACCGCTCGGCGCAGTAATCCTGCTCGTCCGCGGTCTCGGCCAGGTGGGTGTGCAGCCGGACGCCGGCCCGGCGGCCAAGCTCGGCCGCCTCGAGCATCAGCTCACCGGTCACGGAGAACGGCGAGCAGGGTGCCACGCCCAGGCGGAGCATCGACTCGGGTGACGGGTCGTGGAACTCCTCGATCGCCTCCTGGGTGGCGGCCAGGACCTCGTCCCTGCTCTCCACTACCTCGTCCGGCGGCAGGCCGCCCGCGCTGGCGCCCAGGTCCATCGACCCGCGGGTCGGATGAAACCGCAAGCCAACGTCGGCGGCGGCGGAGATGGTCGCGCGCAGGACGTCCCCGCCGGCCCGCGGGAACACGTAGTGGTGGTCCATTGTCGTGGTGCAGCCGGTCCTGGCCAGCCAGGCCAGGGCCGCCGTGGCGGAGGTCGCGACCAGTTCCGCATCCATGGCCGCCCACACCGGGTACAGCGCGGTCAGCCACTCGAACAGCGTCGCGTCCGGGGTCATGCCGCGGGTGGCCCACTGGTAGAGATGATGGTGGGTGTTGACCAGCCCCGGCGTTACCAGGCACCCGGCTGCGTCGATGCGGCGGAAGGAACCGTCGGCCCGGCCGGGCAGGGCAGCACCGCCGGCCGCACTCTCCAGGCTCGGCGCGGGACCCCGGCCGACCGCGGTGATCCTGGTTCCTGTGACGACGACATGCCCGCTCGCGTGCTCGGTTTGCTGCCGGTCCATCGTCGCGATCGCGCAGTTTTCCAGGACCAGCGTGGTCATCTGACGTCCTCCTGCCTGCCCGCGTCCTCCTGTATGTACCTGGCGGCGAGCCGGACCGCGTCCATGATCTTCTCGTAGCCGGTGCACCGGCAGAGGTTGCCCGCAAGGGCCTCGCGTATCTCCAGGTCCTCGGGCTGGGGAACGCGGGCGAGCAGGTCGTGCGCGGCGACGACAAGGCCCGGCGTGCAGAATCCGCACTGCACCGCTCCGGCCTGCACGAATGCGGCCTGGACCGGATGCAGTTCCGTCCCGGCGGCCAGGCCCTCGACGGTTACTATCTCCCGCCCCTGCGCCTGGCCGGCCGCCACCAGGCAGGCGCACACGACGACGCCGTCCAGGTAAACCGTGCAGGAACCGCATTCTCCCTGCTCGCACGCGTTCTTGGAGCCGGGCAGCCCGAGCCGCTCCCGGAGCACGTACAGCAGGCTCTCGCCCTCCCATACGTCGTCGGCGTGCACTGTCTCGCCGTTCACGGTGGCGCTGATGCGCATCTCGGTCAGCCTCCCTTACCGTTGCCGCCCGCGGTCGGAATTGCCGCGCTGGTAATCCCGCCAGGCCCAGGCCAGCGTGCGCCTGGCCAGCACCGCCAGCGAGTGCAGGCGATACGCGGCCGTGCCCCTCACGTCGTCGATCGGCGCCGCGGCCGCGCTGACGAGCCGGGCGAATTCGGCGCACATCGGGTCAGGCAGTGCCTCCCGCGAGCCCCACAGCCCGTCCTCGTCCAGCGCCGCGGTGAGGAACGTTTCTGCCGCCGCCGCACGGCGGGGCGTGGGTGCGGCCGAGCCGATCCCGGTAGTCACTTCCTTGCGGTCGGGATGCAACGCGACGCTGAACGCCGCGACCGCAATCACCATCGCGTTGCGTGTACCGATCTTGCTGAACTGCTCGGGTCCGGATGGCAGCGGCAGGTGGATGGCCGCGATCAGCTCGTCCGGCGCCAGCGCGTTGGCCTTGACCCCGGTATAGAAATCGGTTGCGCTGATCATGCGCCTGCCGCGCACGGACTCCGCCTCGATCACGGCGCCGCCCGCGAGCAGCGGCGGATGACTGTCGCCGGCGGGCGAGGCGGTGCCGAGATTGCCGCCGACGGTGCCGCGGTTGCGGATCTGGGGAGATCCCACGGTCCTGGACGCCATCGCCAGGCCGGGAAGCAATCCGCCGAGCTCGGTGATCAGCCGCGCATAGGTGACGCCGGCCCCAAGGCGCAGCCAGTCGCCAGACCGCTCCCATTCCGCCAACTCCGCCAGCCTGGTCAGGTCGAGCAGCGCCTCGGGCCTGCGAGCGTCAAAGTTCACCTCGACCATCAGGTCAGTGCCGCCCGCCAGCGGCACGGCCGCGGGCAGCCCGGCCTTGATGGCCAGCGCATCGGCCCAGCTTGTCGGCTGGATGAAGTCCATGGCAGCTCCCTATGAGCGCCATGATCCTCGTCGCATCCGGGCGCGCTCAAGCCCGGCCCCGTGGCCATGCAGCCCCGTGGTGGCAAACCCCGTGCTGGCAAACCCCGTGCTGGCAAACACTGGGTCAGGCGAAGGCAGCGGCAGACTCCCAGGCCGGACCCGCCGGCGGAGCGTCATCCCGCTGCACCGCGCACTGGATCAGGCCGTACGGGCGATCATCCGCATGGAATACCTCGCCGGGATTCTCCAGCCCAAACGGCGCCAAGTCCACCAGGAAGTGGTGCTTATTCGGCGCAGACAGCCTGATCTCCGCGATCTCGGGATGGGCCGCTAGCGCCGCGCGCCCCATCTCCCACAGGGTCTGCTGGAGCGCCAGGCTGTGCACGCCGGCAAAGCGCGCCAGCAGGATCCGCCGCACGCTCGTGTAGACGGCCCCCCAGTCCCCGGCCGGGCCGATCGCGGGGCGATTCTGGGGGTTGTCCCCCCGGGCTGCACCGTACCGCCACCGGGCGGTGACCGAGGTGGCGAGCACCCGGTCGGCGGTTTCCGCCAGCGTGGTGTAGCGGTCCCTGAGGAACCCGCGAAACTCCGATCCAGTCGACTTCAGCACGACAAGGTCCCGCAGCCCGGACAGCACCCAGGTGCTCGGCCCGCCCTCACCGTCTTCGACGACGGCGGATGCCGTGCGGATCTCCTGCCCGGCCCGCACGAAGGCGTGCGGGTGCCCGGCCCCGTCGACGGCGATCCTGTCCCAGCGATACTCGTCCACGTCGACGCGCGCCGACCGCACGGGCGCCACGTCGGCCACGAAGTGCCGGGCCAGCGTCAGCGCGTAATCCTCGATCTCGCCGGCCCCGTGCTCCTTCGCATACGCGTAGGCCGTGTTCTTCTGTGTGTCGGTGGGCAGCACCTTCGACTGGTCGCCGGTCAGGTGCGCCGCGTCGAAGTCGCCCCGCAGCGAGGTAGAGACGTTGAGATCGCGTATGTCATGCTCGGGGCCGTCACGGTAGATCCGCACGACCCTCGACTCGGCCTTCCCGTACTGGCTGGCCCCAAGCACGATCCCCATCGTCAGCTCCCGCGGTAGGTGCTGTAGCCGTACGGGCTCAGCAGCAGCGGCACGTGGTAGTGGCGCGCCGGGTCGCGCACCGTGAACGAGACCGTCACCTCGGGGAAGAACGGCGGCTCCTGGCCCGCCTGCGCCTGGTAGTAGGCGCTGGTGTCGAAGACGAGCCGGTAGGTTCCTGGCTCTACCTCGGCCGGCCCGAGGTCGCCGACCCGGCCGTCCCCGCCCGTGCTTGCGAAACCGATCGTGGCGGCGGCCGCGATCTCGGTGCCGCCTGCGGCGATCTGCGTGCCGCCCGCGGCGACCCGCTCCAGCCGCACAGGAATGCCTGCCGCGGGCCGTCCGAGCGCGGTATCAAGAACGTGCGTCGTGATGGCACTCACCGAGTGCCGGCCAGCATCTTGACCAGCCTGATCTCATTTATCTTCTGCAGCTCGACCCGTACGACCCGCCACTCCGCCGTCGGGGCGTTGCGCAGCCGCGCCCGCAGCACAGCCAGCAGTTCGACCGCGCTGCGGCCCGAGGCCGCCACGAGGTACACGTGCCCGAAGCGCCGCTCGTACTCCAGGTTGAACTGGGCGAGGGCCTGGCGAGTCGCGTCGTCCGCGGCCGACATCCCGGACTGCTCGGCCCGCGACCACTCGGCCGACTGCCCCGGCCCTGCCGAGTCCCCCGTGCCCGCCGAGTTTCCTGTGTCAGCCGGCTGCTCCCCGATCCTGGGGTGACCGGCCAGCGCGGCCTCGAGTTCGGGAACGGTCAGCATGGCGACGATCGCGCCGGACTGGCGTACAGCGTCCCTGGCCGAGGAGTACGGCCGGCCCGCGGCCATCCGGTCGGCCCACACCGGAGAGCTGCAGCAGGCCAGTAGCTGCTCGCGAGCCGCCGCCGACGGCAGCCCATTGAATCGTGCAAGCTCGCCGGCGCTCATGGCGTCAGACTCTCCTGCCGCGAGGGGAGCGGCAAGCAACGCGGCCATGACCATTTGGCACCTCCGGCGTTAACTCTGCCCCACGATAACCGGCCCCTCCCGGCGGAGCCGGGATTCTTCGCTGGCACCTCACGGGAGCCGGGACCGGGAAACGGCTGGAACTGGGCGTCTTGCGGCACGGCCTACACTCAAGGTCAGGCTGCGGCGGAGCGCGTGCTCCGCCCCCGAGCCGGGAGGGGACGATGTCGCCACGCCGGGGAACGCCCCGTATCCTTGCCGTCGCTCGCGGCGACGAGCCCGCCGATCTGCTGCTTCGCGGCGGCCAGATCTTCTCGCCGGGCACGAAGGAATGGCTGCGCGAGGATCTGGCCATCGTCGACGGGGTAATAGCCGGCTGGGGCCACCGAGAGGCCCGCGAGGTCGTCGACGTCTCCGGCGCCGCGCTGACCCCCGGCTTCATCGATGCGCATATGCACCTTGAGTCGACCAAGCTCTGGGTGGACGAGTTCGCCCGGTCGGTGCTGCCGCATGGCACCACGGCGGCGGCAGCCGACCCGCACGAACTGGCCAACGTGTTCGGCGTCCGCGGCGTCTCCGCGCTCGCGCAGGCCGCGGCGGGACTGCCGTTCACGTTCGGGATCTGCGCCTCCAGCTGCGTGCCCGCCTCGCCATTCGAGAG
This sequence comes from Streptosporangiaceae bacterium, assembly GCA_030038495.1. Classification (GTDB taxonomy): domain Bacteria; phylum Actinomycetota; class Actinomycetes; order Streptosporangiales; family Streptosporangiaceae; genus JAJYUU01. Next base: position 8,970 of record JASHOV010000492.1, on the reverse strand, counting down.
CCCGGGCGCAGAGGTACACGCCGCGGAGGTCAGCGAGCTGCTCACGGAGCACGGCGCGATCGGCGTCGCCGAAGTGATGAACTTCCCCGGCGTCATCGCCGGCGATGCGGAACTGCTGGCCAAGATCGCGGCGGCCGGGCACCTGCGGGTCGACGGGCACGCGCCCGGCCTGTCCGGACCGGCACTGGACGCATATCTGGCCGCAGGGGTCGAGTCCGACCACGAGTGCACGATGCTCGCCGAGGCGCAGGAGAAGCGCCGCAAGGGCATGTGGATCTTCATCCGGCAGGGCTCGGCCAGCAAGAACGTGGTCGACCTGATCCCGACCGTGCTCAGGCACGGCACCGACAGGATCGCGCTGTGCAGCGACGACAGAGAGCCGGACACGATCCTGGCCGACGGGCACGTCAACGACTGCGTCCGGCTGGCGGTCGCGTGCGGAGTCCGGGTGGAGGATGCGCTCGTCCTGGCCACCGCGAACCCGGCCCAGTATCACAACTTCCACCATCTCGGCTGGCTCGCACCCGGTTACCAGGCCGACGTGCTGTGCTTCGACTCGCTGGACCGGATGCAGCCCGCCAGCGTGTACCAGGCCGGGCGGCTGGTAGCCGCCGGCGGCCTGGCGGTACCGGGCGCGGTTCCCGACCGGCCGGCACCGGACTGGATGCGCGGGTCGGTGCACCTGGCCGAGCTTCCGGCGGCCGGCGCGTTCGCGCTCGAGCCGCCGGAAGGCGGCCGCGCCCGGGTGATCGGCATTGATCCCGACACCCTCACCACCCGCCACCTGGTGCTTGACGTCACCGATGCGGCGTCGGCAGTGGCCAGGATCGCGGTGGTCGAGCGGCACCTGCGCACCGGGCGGATCGGCCTCGGCTACGTCAGGGGGTTTGGCCTGCGCCGCGGGGCCATCGCCTCGACGGTCGCGCACGACGCGCATAACTGCATGGTGGTGGGCGAACTCGGCCCGGCCGGGCCGGAGGAGATGGCGGCGGCGGTGGCCAGGCTCGCGGAGCTGGGCGGCGGCCAGGTAGCCGTCCTGGGCGGCCAGGTGATCGCCGAGGTGCCGCTGCCCATCGGCGGGCTGATGAGCGACCAGCCCGCCGCCGCCGTGGCCGCAGCGGTCGAGCATCTGGAGCACATCGCCGCGGCCGAACTCGGCGTCGCCATCGGTACGCCGTTCATGCACCTGAGCTTCCTCGGCCTGTCGGTGATCCCGGAACTGCGGATCACCGACCGCGGCCTCGTGGATGTGGACCGGTTCGAGCTGACCGGCGTGGCCCCCGGTTAGGGCCCACGCGCCGGGCGCGGAATCCTGGCTACTACTGCGCCGGAACCGGCGTGTCCCGGCCCTCGGCCAGTACCTTCCGCGCGGCGAGCAGGTAGTACACGACGCCGCCAACGATCAGGCCGATGAACACGCTGAAGTCCGACCCGATCGGGCCGCCGTTCCTGGCCGCGAAATAGCCCACGTACGGCGAGTACGCGTTCAGCCAGAAGGCCGCCGCGACCATGCCGACCACCTGTGCGATGATCGCCGGCCAGTGGAAACCGCCGTTACGGAAGTAGCGGCCGCCGCGCTCGTCCAGCAGCGCGTCGTGATCGTAGCGATTGCGGCGCAGGTAGCTGTCGATCAGGAAGATCGCGCACCACGGGCCGAGCCACAAGATGATGAACAGCAGGAAGTCCGACAGCAGCGTGAAGAAGTGCGAGGAGAACACGGCGTAGGCGGCGATCGCACCGCAGACGACCGTGTCGATGGCCACGCAATGCAGGCGCTTGAGCTGCGGAATGATGCTCTGCAGTGTGACGCCGGAGGAGTACAGGTCGAGCGTGTTGATGGCGAATAGCTGGAAGATGGCGAAGATGGCAAACGGCCACAGGAACCAGCCCGCATAGCCGGCGAGCAGGCCAGGAACGGTGGTCGCCGTGGGCACGCCGGTCGCGACGGCCGCGCCCAGGATCTCCAGCAGCGCCGACGGGATCGCGCCGCCGAGCGCCACGGCCAGCACGATCCGCTTCTTGTCGGCGTTGCGCGGCAGGTAGCGCGAGTAGTCGTTGCCGTTCTCGGTCCAGCCCAGGCCGCCCGCCGAGATCACCAGGGCGAGGAAGATGGTCAGCGCGCCCCAGCTCGCGCCGTGCGCCGGGACGTGCAGGTTGACCTTCGACACCGTCAGGGCGGCCATGACCGCGAACAGGACGACGAACGGGATCGCGAGCAGCCGGAGCACCTTGAGCACGGCCGCGTGCCCGAGCAACGGCAGCACGGCCTGGATCAGGACCGCGAGAATCACGAAAATGATCTTCGCTGGCGTTCCGGGCGTGAGGCCGGCCTTCTGGCTCAGCAGGATCGCGGCGAACACGATCAGGGCGATGCCCTCGATCTCGAAGCCGACCTGGGTCACCCAGTTGAAGAACGAAGGCAGCTTGTTGCCGCGCGGCCCGAACGGGGCGCGGCTGATCGCGAAGACCGTCGTTCCTGCCTCCGGACCCTGCAGGCTGGCCAGGCCCGTCAGCACGTAGAACAGGTTGCCGATCAGGATGACGACGACCGCCTGGGCAAAGTTAAGGCCGAAGAAGACCACCGCGATGGCGCCGTAGACGACGAACTCGACGTTCCACACGGCGCCTGCCCACATCCAGAACAGGCCGCTGGGCTTGCCCCATCGTTCCCCGTGCGGGATGTGCTCGATGCCGCGCTGCTCGATCGTTGTCGCGGACGGTTCGCCGCCGCTCAGGACCGGTTTCGCATCCGAACTTGTCACTGCCGGGCCTCTCTGCTTGGCTACAAGACTTCCTCGGGAGGCTGCCGCCGGGGTTACGCCGGAGCCAGTTCCACGTGGAAGACGGCGAATCGCGCGTAACGTCCGGCTGACGTCGTGCAGAGCGGAGCGTACTACGGTGCATATGGGCTGGGAAAGATCCCCCGTGGCGTAAGAGGCGCGTTACTTCGCCGCCGTGGCCTGCGACGCGGTCGCGGGCGTCGGTATCCGCCAGCCCAGCGTCGAGCCTTCATGGACGGTCGGGCGACCGAAGAACCCGATGAGGTAGCGCCCGAGCGGAGTGCGCGGGCCGTCCGAGGTGAGCACGGCCGCGGGGTGCCACGCCGTGATCGCCGACGCCATCGCCGCGCGGGGCGGTCCTATCTGGTGGGGCTTGTCCAGGGCGAGCTTGTTCATGCGCCGGACGCTGATGATCTGGGCGGGATCGAGGGTTCTGCCGGTATTGCACATGACGGCGTGGCCGTGCCGGTCCGGGACGATGCAGTAGCCACCCACCAGCGACACATGCGCGTCCGACATCGCCTGCCATTCCATCGGATCCGCCCGGTCGTCCATGTTCGTGTTGAAGGGCAGGACCAGCACCGGCGCCTCGGCCTTCAGATGCAGGCCGGCCAGCACGGCATGCCAGCCTGACGGCGCCGGCAGGACGTCATGGGCGGGCACCGGCCGCGGAACGATCGGCAGCAGCACGAGCGCCGCCGCCGCGGCTACCGCCGGGCCCCGCCAGGGGTACCTGGCCGGCACCATCGCGAGTACCCGGTCGAAGGCGCAGGCCAGCACTACCGCCGCCCCTCCGTCGGCCAGGATCGGGAACCGGTTGGGCAGCACCTGGTTCAGCACGTGAATGCGGACGAGCCAGTGCCAGGGCAGCAACTGGATCGGGATACGCCAGCCGCCGATCATCGCCTTGTGGTTGCCGATGCCCATCCACTCCATCAGCAGGAAGCCGATGCCCGCGATCCGGATGCGCAGATCCCGCCAGAAGCCGACAAGCGCGACGACAACGACGATCAGCAACGGCCAGCCAAGGTAAGCGAACGTCTCGACCGGCCATTGCCGGGTGCTGACCATGAAATGCCCGTATGTCCCGTGAAAGAACACTGCGCTCGGAGCGGTGACGAAGTCGACCGGGTCGATCCAGTACCGGCTGACGTGCCAGGGACTGCCGGTCTCCTGCAGCGGCCCGCGAAACTGCACCAGCAGCCCATGACCGCAGATCAGCAGGGTGACCACGACCGCGATTCCGGCGCCCGCGACCGCGCGGGCCAGCCGGTCCCGCAGCTGCGAGGGCCGGCTCAGCACCAGCACCGCCACCAGGGGCACCAGGATCAGCCCGGTGTCGACCAGCAGTTCCTCGGCGATGAATATCTGCGCCGAGATCAGCAGCCCGAGCCATATGCCCGTGCGCACCCACCGGCCGCGGCCGGTGCACAGGCGCAGCACCGCATCGACGATGAGCGGCGGCAGTACCGCGAACTGGAGGTGATAGTGATCCTCCGCGGCGACAAGCAGCGCCGGGGAGAAGCCGTAGATGGCGCCGCCGATTGCCGCGCCGGCGATGCTCACATCCCAGCGGCGCAGCACGAGATACAGCGTGCTCGCCGAGCCGGCGAACCCGACGACCAGCAGGACCGCCAGGCTGACCGACGGCCCGGCCAGCAGGGTCACCGGAGCCAGCAGCACGCCGGGCAGCAGCATGGAGGTGTTCCACATCAGGTTGATCCCGCGCGGTGCGTTGACCGCGGTCGTGATCAGCGCGGGCAGGTGACCATGCGCGACTGCGGTCGCCGCATAGCGCATGAACCAGATGTTCAGGTAGATATCGGACTCGACGGTCGCCGACCCGTTTGACGGCACGCGGACCGAAGGGTTCACGTTGATGCGCCAGGTCAGCCCGAGCGCCAGCAGCAGGTAGGCCGCCACGATCAGCAGCTCGGCCTTGCGCCACCTCCGCGGCGGCCGGTTCTCGGCATTGCCGACAGGCCGTAGCGCAAGGGACAACTGACCCACCGGCACTCCCCCGTCCCGGCCAGCACGGAGCTGGCTCAGCGCACCCAGATCTGGAAGACTTATTTCCCCCCTTCATGCCCGTTTAGTAACCGCGGGCGTAGGACTTATCGTGCCCGTACGGTCACTTTAAGCACTCATTGCCGGTGCTCCCGCGGGGCGGGCAATCCGCATCCGGCCCGGCCCCGGGCCGCACGTGCCACCCTGACGAAGGGCAACATAGGAGCTTTGCTGCCCTTCTATGGGCAACGTAGGAGCTTTGCTGCCCTTCGCGAGACTGGGCTAGCGCCCCGGAGCCGCCGTTCCCGTCCTGATTGTCCTAATTGACCCGGCGGTCGCGGCCGGACCAGTACGGCTCGCGCAGCTTGAACTTCTGCAGCTTCCCGGTCGCCGTCCGGGGCAGCGCCTCGCGCACCTCGACCGACGTCGGGCACTTGAAATGTGCCAGCAAGCCGCGGCAGTGCTCGATCAGCTCGGCCTCGGTCGCGGCGCTGCCGGAGCGCAGCACTACCAGCGCCTTCACCGTCTCGCCCCACCTGGCATCGGGGACGCCGATCACGGCAACCTCGGCGACGGCCGGATGCTGATACAGGCAGTCTTCGACCTCGAGCGAGCTGACGTTCTCCCCGCCGGAGATGATCACGTCTTTCTTCCGGTCCGAGATCACCAGGTAATCGCCGGCCTCGATGTGGCCCTTGTCGCCGGTGTGGAACCAGCCGCCGTCCAGCGCCTTAGCCGACTCCTCCGGCTGCTCCCAGTACCCGTCGAACACGTGGTTGGACCGCGCCAGGACCTCGCCGTCCTCGTCGGTCCTGATCTCGACCCCGATCGCCGGCACGCCCGCGCGGGACTGCAGCCGCGACCGCTCGGCCGGCTCCAGCGCGTCCCACTCGGCGGGCGCCCGGTTGATGGTGAGCAGCGGCGCGGTCTCGGTCAGCCCGTAGATCTGGATGAATTCCCAGCCCAGCTCGGTCTCGACCCGCTCGATGGTCTTGGACGGCGGCGGCGCGCCCGCGACCACAATCCGGGCCGTGCCCGCGCCCGGCACCGTGACGCCCGCGGCCCGGCGGTCGGCGGCCGCGGTCAGGATCGCCGCCACGACTGCGGGAGCGCCGCACATCAGCGTCACCCCGTGCGCCTCGATCCGGCGCAGGATCTCCTCGCCGTCGACCTTCCTGACCACCACCTGCGGCACGCCCATGCCCGTGACCGCGTACGGCATGCCCCAGCCGTTGCAGTGGAACATCGGCAGCGTGTGCAGGAACACGTCCCGGTCGGTGACCGCGGTATGCCAGCCGAACGTGGCCGCATTCAGCCAGCAGTTCCGGTGCGTGAGCTGCACGCCCTTGGGCCGCGCGGTGGTGCCGCTGGTGTAGTTGATGCTCGCGGTCGCATCCTCGTCGGCCGCCCAGTGCGCGGGCGCGGCACCGGCGGCCGCCGGCGCGAACAGCGCCGCGTCCGCCGCGCCGTCCAGCACGATCTTGTGCTTGGCCGGGACGTCGCGCAGGCTCTGCTCCGACTCCGGGTCCACCAGCAGGACCGATGAGCCGGAGTGACCGACGATGTAGCCGATCTCGTCGGCGTTGAGCCGGTAGTTCACCGGGACCAGGACACGCCCGTATCCGCTGACTCCGAAGAAGGAGATGAGGAACCGGGCCGCGTTCGGGCTGACGATCGCGACTCGCTCACCCGGGCCCACACCCAGGTCATCCAGCGTAAGCGCCATGCCACGAGCCCGTGCCTCGAGCTCGGCGTAGGTGACCGCGCCGAGGGAGCCCGCAGTTCCCGGCTCGTCGTGCACCGCGATCCGGCCGCCGTACACGGCGGCACCGCGCCGCAGATAGTCCCCGACCGTGAGCGGCACCTTCATGCCCGGCTCCTCCCGTGGTGCTGACCGACCTCGCTGGCCGCTAGTAGCTGATGTCTTCATATCAGCCCACCAGCGCGGCGTAACAGCCCCGGCCGGGCGGCGGCCGGACACGCGGGCGCGGGCGCGAGCCCGAGACGATATGGCAGGATCGCCGGCATGGGGGCGAATGTGGATTTGCGCCGCGGATCGGCGGCTGACCTGGCGGCGCTCGAGCCGCTGTGGGTCAGCGTGCATCACCGGCATGCCGAGTCCATGCCGGAGCTGGCCCCCTATGTCGACGACAGCCAGGCCTGGGCGGCCCGGCGCGCCCTGTACGCCGAGCTGCTGGCCAAGCCGGACACCGTACTGCTGCTCGCCTGCGCCGATGACGGCCCGGTCGGATACGGCCTGGCGCACGTGATGGCGGCCGGGGATACCTGGATGGCCGACACGTGGCAGAGACTCCGCCGGATACGAATGCGGCAGCAGCGATGAAGGCGGCAGGCACTGCCCGCAGTCGGGGATGATGGGGCGATGGACCTGCCCGTGATGCCGCCCGTGTCGCCGATGCTCGCCAAGTCCGTCAGGGACATTCCGGACGGGGACCTGAGTTACGAGCCGAAATGGGACGGGTTTCGCTCGATCATCTTCCGTGACGGCAACGAGGTCGAGATCGGCAGCCGCAACGAGCGGCCGATGACGCGGTACTTCCCCGAACTGGTCGCCGCGGTACTCGCCAGCCTGCCCGAGCGGTCGGTCATCGATGGCGAGATCGTGGTCCCCGACGCCGACGGCCAGCGACTGAACTTCGAGGCGCTGCTGCAGCGCATCCACCCGGCCGATAGCAGGGTCCGGCTGCTGGCCGAGCAGACGCCGGCCTCGTTCGTCGCCTTCGACCTGCTTGCTCTGGGCTCGCAGGACTGCACCGGCCTGCCGTTCTCCCGCCGCCGCGAAATGCTCGAGGAGGCGCTGATCGACGCCCGGCCGCCGATCTACCTGACGCCGACCACCTGGGACCGGAACGTGGCCGCCGAGTGGTTCCGCCAGTTCGAGGGGGCCGGCCTGGACGGGGTTGTGGCCAAGCCGCTCGAGGGCGGCTACGAGCCGGACAAGCGGGTCATGTTCAAGATCAAGCACGAGCGCACCGCTGACTGCGTGGTGGCGGGCTACCGGGTGCACAAGAGCGGCCCTGATGCCATCGGCTCGCTGCTGCTCGGCCTTTATAACGAGGCCGGGAACCTGGCCAGCGTGGGCGTGATCGGCGCGTTCCCGATGGCCATGCGCAAGGCCCTGTTCAAGGAGGTGCAGCCGCTGGTCACCAGCTTCGAGGGGCACCCGTGGAACTGGGCCGCAAGCGAGCAGGCGCAGTACGCGGCCCGCCACCCCCGTGCGGCCGAGGGCAGCCGGTGGAACGCGCAGAAGGATCTGTCATTCGTGCCGCTGCGGCCCGAGCGGGTGGTCGAGGTCAGGTACGAGCACATGGAGGGCACCCGGTTCCGGCACACGGCCCAGTGGGTCAGGTGGCGCGACGACAGGGACCCCCGCTCATGCGGGTTCGAGCAACTAGAGGAGCCGGTCACCTTCAACCTGGCCGAGATCCTGCCGCCGGTCTGACCGGGGCGCTAGTAGACGAGGCAGCCAGGGCCGGAGCTGCCGGGGCTGTCCCAGCCGGCCCTGAGCTCGTGGGCGGGCGGCTGCGCCTGCGGGAACGCGACGGCCAGCGCCTGGGCGATCAGGCGCGAGCGCGCGACGTATCCGGGCGACGTGTAATGGATGCCGTCGGAGATGAACCAGTCCGGACGGGCGAAATGCGCCCAGTCGAAGACGCGCATGTTCGGGTAACGCGGGCACGCCCGGAGCAGTGCCTGATCCCACTCCTGCATGTCGTGCTCGGAATACGGCCCGCTCGGCAGCAGCGACTTGACGTTGACCCACAGCACCGGCTCGGCACCGATGACCGACATCATCCGCTGGATGCGGGCGGCCAGGCCCACGTTTGACCCGACGGCGACGTCCGCCGTGTCGTTCGTGCCCAGGGCGAGCACCCAGCAACCGCGATAGCCGCTGGCCACCAGCTGGTGGGCAACCGTGTACGCATTCGGCTGGCCGAGCAGCGTCTCCACGATCGAGCGCCCGCCGGAGACCTCCATGATCGTCCTGGTGACACCGACGTCGGCGTACTGGGCGGTGATGCGCTGCCGCGGATCAGGCAGGTAGTCGGGCGAGTCGAGCCCGTCCGAGGTGGAATCACCGATATGGACCACCGACCGGCACGAAGTGCGGCCCGCCGCCGAGGACGGAAGGGACCCACGGACCAGCCCGGCCGGCGCGGCC
>JASHOV010000491.1 GCA_030038495.1 Streptosporangiaceae bacterium | reverse complement strand
CGCCAGGCTTGGGTGGCCAGCCGGCGGGCATCGGCGCGCGGCCAGATGGCCGGTCAGTAATCGGAGCGGATGTCGTTGTCGTCGTCGTACACGACGTGGACTGCCGCCTCTTCCGCGGTGGCCGCTCCGCCGTCAGGCCCGACGTCATGCGCGAGCAGATCGCGGTCCGCGCCGGGATCGGCTTCCTCATCGTCGGCAACGAGCCTGCCGGCCCTGGGATCGGGGCCGTCGTCAAGCAGCATCCCGTCGATATCCTCGTCCGCCGCGTCCTCGTCTGCGGCGATGTCCTCGGGACGCTCGTCGTCGATCTCCGCGGTGATGTCCGGCTCCTCCTCCGCGAGCAGCTGGTCCAGTGATTCTCCGGACTCCTGCTCCGAGGCGGTAGACCCGAACCGCATCGCCGCCGACCACCGCTCCGGCGGGATTACGCCCCGGTCCAGCGGATCGTCACCCGGGGCCTCGTCCAGCGTGTCGGCCGAGTCTTCTACCTGGTAGTCCTCAAGGTCAGCGGACTCGTGACAGTTCTGGTCTGGCATCGGGCAACTCCCTCCGGCGCAGGCGACGTCTCAATCCAACGTACTCAGCTACGTCAGCGGGCCAGTCGGCCGGCCATGCGATGTGCCGGTCGACGGCAGCATTTCCCGGCGATCGTTACAGGCTGGGGTCGAAGGCGGGCCAGTGGTGGCCCCATCTGGTCCGGGTGAGCAGGTTGTAGTCCCAGACCATCACGACGGCGCCATCCACGTTGTATCTCCGGGCCGGCGGGCCGAAGGTGTGGAGCACCGCCGACATGCCGGGCACCATCGGCCCCGCCCACGGTTCCGGTTCCACGAAGAATGTCGCGTCATGCAAATGCGGATTATACCAGGATTTATCGGATTCCCAGAGCCTCGGATAGACCTGCAGTGAGTGCGCGGCGGACCCCGTGGGCCGGACTTGCACGTGATTTCCGGAGGTCAGCGTCAGTGTACTGGCGAGGTTGTAGGTCGCCAGGCCGTAGCGCAGGCCGTGGTCGGACAGCCAGGATGCCAGCGGCCGGTAGTCGTTGACCTCGGGCGCGCTGGTCACGTTCACGGACAGCGTCACCAGGTAGAGGCACAGCACGACCGCCATCACCGGCACCAGCCGCACCGCGGCCAGCCGCTCGGCGAGCAGCCGGCCGGCCAGCGCAGCCGAGAACGGGAGCACGGCGGCCATCTCGCGCGGCGCCGCGGGTGTGGGATAGATCAGGAACGCGGCGATTGCCAGCAGGGTCCCGACGGTCAGCAGCTGCGAGACCAGGTCGTTGCCGATGAACCGCCGGACTCCCGCGCCAATCGCCCAGACCGCCAGAGCCACCCCGACCAGGTGCAAGGCCACCAGGCCGGTGGAAAACGACAGCGTGAGCCCGAAGAAATTCGCGCCAAACAGCACCAGTATGCCGTTAACGGTCCCCCAGATATGGGAGATCATGTCGTTGGACTGGGCGATCGTGTTCGGCGGTGGCACCACGTAGTAGCCGCCGGCGTGGTGGATCATGGCCGGCACGACGCGCCCGAGCGCCAGTGCGACCAGCGCCGCGCCGATCAGCGCGACCTCATAGCGAGCGCGCGCCAGCTCGGGCCAGAACTCAGTGTCGTCCGGCCGCTGCTGGTAGACCCGCTGGTACAGGCGCCAGCCGACTACCGCCAGCAGCGGTGCGATCCCGACCACGAGGGTCACCTCGTCGGCCACATAGGCCACGGCCAGGAGCACCGCCACTGCCGGGGACACCCACCACCGACGGCCGCCCCGCGCCACAAGTAGCCAGGCCAGCAGCACCGGCACGTTCGTTCCGGTGTGATCGGGCTGCTGCATCAGCGTGTCGACGCCTGCTCCGAGCTGTGGCGAGAGCATGATGCCCGCGGCAACCAGCATCCGCAGGGCGGCCCGCTTGCCGGTGGCCTGGTCCTTCGCCACCAGGGCCACGACGACTATCAGCAGGGTGTACGTAAGCGCGCCCGCGATGTGGACGACCTCGCCGGTCAGCCCGTGGACCAGCTCGATCAGCATGTACTCGGGCAGCTCGGTCGTATAGAACGAGACGTCGGACAGCGTCCAGCCGCGCAGCAGTAGGTTGCCGTGGAGCATGTCCCAGGCCTGCAGCGCGTTACTGGCGCCGTCCGAACCCAGCTGGAACGTCCGCGACATTCGCCAGTAGCAGAAGAACAGCAGGATCGCGCAGCCGGTGACCGCCGCGGCGAGTAGCGCGCGACGCTGTGCTAGCGAAAGCAGCTCTGCGGGAGCGCGCCGGCCGGCGGGCCGGCCGGCGGGGGCCTGCGGGTCATCGAGCCCGAGGCCAACCGCATCCGGATCATCTACTCCGTCCGGGCTCGCCGCCCGCGACACCGACATCGCTCACGCACTCCGCTGCTGGCCGGACATTAGATGGTGCCGACCTCGATGGCCCGGGATATCCACGGGATCACCTCGTCGAGCATCTTATCCAGGGTTGTCTGGGCGTCGAAACCGAGAACCCGCTTGGCCTTTTCTGTGCCGGGCACGCGCCGCTGGACGTCGTACTGGAAAGGCTCGTCATGAACGACCCGGAACTCCGCGCTGTCGCCCCGGATCTTGCGCCAGATCAGCTCGGCGAGCTCGAGCACGGTGGTGCCCTGCGCCGTGGACAGGTTGAAGTCGTCGTTGCGGGCGTCGGGATGCTCCATGGCCATGACGATGCCGCGGGCGAGATCGCCGCCGTAGGTGTAGTGCCTGATCTGCTCGCCCGACCCCAGGATGTGCAGCGGATCCTGGCCCTTAAGCACCTTCTGCACGAGATCGGGCACGACATGGCTCATCGCCAGCCGGACGTTCCCGGAGAGGATCTCTTCATCGCCGAGCGCGCGGCTTTCGCCGATGCCGACGCAATTGAACGGCCGGATTATCGTGTACGGGAGCTCGTACTGATCCCAGGCCGCGCGAGCGAAGTACTCGACGGAGAGCTTCTGGAACCCGTAGGAGGACAGTGGCGGCGGGATCTCCCGCTCCTGCCCCTCGTGCGAAGGCCAGAAATCCGCGCTCTCGAACACCATCGACGAGGAGAGGTAGGTAACTTTGCGGAGCCGTCCGGCGCGGTGGGCCGCGATCGCGGCATCGCAGGATCCGGCGATGATGCGCTCGTTGGTGGCCAGCAGATCGTAGGCATAGGTGTGGAAATAAGAAATCCCGCCGATCATCGCCGCTCCGGCGATGAAGTGATCACAGTCGGTTAGCAGGCTGCTCATCAGTTCGACGTCGGCAGCATCGCCCTCGACCAGGCGATAGTGCGGGTGACTGTCGTAGGACTTAACTACGCGGCCATATTTGGAGAAGTTGTCGACGCCGATGACCGCATAGCCGCGGTCCAGCAACTCCTCGACTAGATAGCCGCCGATAAACCCGGCAGACCCGCTGACGAGGACCTGATCCATCATGCTTCCTTCCGTTTTGCCTTGCCGCGGATCTGCTCTGCCGTCAGCCGCCGTCCGAACGCGAAGAAATACCACGTCAGGTATTTCGGGATCCAGCGAGCCACCCGGAAGTTGGACACGCCGGCCTGACGGTCCAGCCAGATCGTCGGAATTTCCGCCACCGGCAGGCGCATGCGCCGCGCCTTGGCGGTCAGCTCGAGCCCGATCTCGAACCCGTCCCGCGAGTCGATGCCGACTCGCCGGACGAAGTCGGCCGAGTATGCCTTGAACGAGTTAGTCGCATCCCTGGTGCCGATGTGCGCCAGCATTCGCAGCGACCGGCCCGCTAGCTTCGACAGCTGGCCCTTCAGCACCGGGCCGCCGACTTGCTGGCCGCCGGCCATATACCGGGATGCGGCCGCGACGACCACCCCGCGCTCAACCAGCCGGGTCAGGTCGTCAATCTGGCGTGCATCGTCGCATCCGTCGGCCATGGTCACGGCCGCGACCGGGGCCGCGGCCGCGTTTATTCCGTATCGGATCGCGTTGGCCGGACCAGGTCCGTAGGTGTTGACCAGATAGCGCAGCCGGGGTTCCTTCGTCGCGTACTCGGCGACGGCCGGGATGGTGGAGTCATCTTCGGTGTCGACGATGACGAGAACCTCGCAGGGCAGCCGCACGGACTCGAAGATCCGGTCCAGCACCGGAGTGACGGCGTCGCCCTCGTTGTAGGCCGGAATGATGACCGATACCCGCGTCTCGCTCATACCTGGACGCCCTTGCCGAGCACGTTCCAGATGTCGGCGACCGGCTTGGTCGTGGAAAGCCCCCGGTACTCCGGATGCGGCGCGCCGATCACGAGGAGATCCGCGGCGGCCAGCACGTCGTCTAGCGGGACCAGCTCGGGGTCGACCCGGACGTAGGGGTCGGAGCACAGGACGGCCTTGGCCTTGAAGGCCAGGACCCGGCGCAGCTTGTACGACAGGCTGGAGCGGATGTCATCAGAGCCGCCCTTGAATGCCATCCCGAGGATCCCGACCGTCATCTCCGCCAGGTTGAAGCGCTGCTCCAGCCGGCCTACCAGGTACAGCGGAAGGCCCTCATTGATCGTCATCGCGGTGTGGCCGAGCGCGAAGTTGTTGTTGTTGTAGGCGGCGAGCTGCATCGTGTCCTTGAACAGGCAGGGCCCGGCCGCGAACCCGGCGCCCGGCAGGTCGGCGGCTCGGGGGTACTCGGTGCCCAGGCCCTGCCGGATCCGCTCGAAGTCCAGCCCCCGGTCGTTGGCCATCATGTAGAGCTGGTTCGCGGTCGCGAACTTGATGTACCGCCAGACGTTGGTGAAGAGCTTGGCCAGCTCCGCTTCCTCGGGCGTCATCGGCACCAGGGTCTCCGTCAGCCGGGCGAACAGTGCGCTGGCACGCGCCAGTCCGCTGTCGGTCCGGCTCGAGACGATCTGGGGTAGCTCGAAGAGCTCGGTCATTGCCTTGCCCTCGGCGATGCGCTCCGGGCAGAAGGCCACCTCCATGGCGACGCCCAGCTCGGCCACCATCTTCTCTACCAGGGCCGTGACGCCTGGGTAGACCGTGCTGCGCAAGATCAGCAGCTGGCCGTCGCGCAGGTAGCCGGCACACGGCCGGAGCGCGTCGGGAATCGCCGCCACGTCCGGGTTGAGGTGCTCGTCAACCGGCGTGCCGATGACCACCACCACGTGCTCGGCGCTGGCGACCATCTCCGGCGCCGCCGACGCCATGAGCCGTTCCTCAGCCACGACCCGCTTCAGCACGTCAGCGGCCCCCGGCTCGTCAAAGGGGAGCTCGGCCGAGTTAACGGTCTCGACGGCGGCGGAGTTGACGTCATAGATCCCGACCCGCAGGCCCCGGTCGGCGAACGCGATCGCCAGCGGCAGGCCCACGTGCCCGCAGCCACCGATGATCACGACATCGCGGGTAAACAGGGGGCGTCCGCCAGACTCAGGCATCGAATTACCTCGAGGAGTTCGCTAGCACGAGTGAGATGGTACATGACAGGGCACAGGCTCCAGACCGGCATATTAAGCGCAGCTCACGCGTGCTGTGACCTGATCGGCGTATTGAGGTCCGCAGGTAGCGCAGCCGGGGCCAGCTCGGCATCGCCCGGTCACGGGGCGGCTCCTGGCGAAAGGGGAAAGGCAATGGATTCGCTGGTGCAGTTTGAGCTGGTAAACAAGAGATACGACAGCCTGCGGTCTGACGCCACCCCGGCGGTGGCCGACGTGAGCATCTCCATCGCCGACGGCGAGGCCGTCGCGATCATGGGGCCGTCGGGCAGCGGAAAGTCCACGCGGCTGGACCTGATCGCCGGGTTGGACCGGCCGACGAGCGGGACAGTCCGGGCCGGCGGCCAGCCGTCCGCGCCTCGCTGCCGTCCGGGTCGCTGCTGGGCGGTGCCCAGTCCTATCCGACGGCGCTCCAGCAGGCCGCTACCCAGCTCGCGCCGTACGTTCCATTCATCGTGGCCTTGGGCGGATCGGGGTGCTGAAATCGATCGGGTTCACCCCCGGCCAGATCCTCGCGGCGTACGTGCTGCAAGTCGCGATCCCGGCGCTCGCCCGTCGCGAGGATACGTCGCCCACAGGCTGCTCGGCCGCCTGCGGTAGCTGCCCCGGCCGGTCACTATCAGCGCGGTCAGCCACGGCGGCGACAGCGACAGCACCGGTGCGATCGGCGGCCACCTGCCACGTTCCTGACGCGGGAAGGTACTCACCCGGATGACTGCTAACAACTACCCACATGGTCAGAACTGCGGTCGGGCGGTCGGCGACTGACAGTAAGAATGAGTGCGGTTCGAGGCGGCCGAAGGGACGGTGGGCACATGAGCAGTTACGTGCTGGGCTTCCAGGAGATCGACCTGACGCAGATCGCCATCGTCGGCGGCAAGGGCGCGCACCTGGGGGAGCTTTCGCGGATCGAGGGCGTTCGCGTGCCAGCTGGCTTCTGCGTGACGACGGACGCCTTCCGGCGGATCATGGCGGAGGCGCCGTCGATCGACGAACGGATCGATCGGCTGTCGCACCTGAACCCCGGCGACCGGGAGGCGACCCGCACGCTCAGCGCGGAGATCCGCCGGACCCTCGAAGGGATCCCCATCCCCGACGATCTAACGGCGGCGATCACCCGTGCGCTCGCCCGGCTCGGCGAGCAAGGCGCCTACGCCGTCCGCTCGAGCGCGACGGCGGAGGATTTGCCGACGGCCTCCTTCGCAGGCCAGCAGGACACCTACCTGAACGTCGTGGGGCCCGCGGCGATCCTCCAGCATGTCAGCCGATGCTGGGCCTCGCTCTTCACCGAGCGGGCCGTGACCTACCGCCTGCGGAACGGCGTCGACCACGGGAAGGTTCGCATGGCGGTGGTCGTGCAGCAGATGGTCGTGCCGGAGGTGGCCGGCGTCCTCTTCACGGCCGACCCGATCACGTCAAACCGGAAGGTCGCCTCCGTGGAGGCGAGCTTCGGACTCGGCGAGGCCCTCGTCTCGGGCCTGGTGAACGCGGACGCCTACAAGGTCCGGGACGGCGAGGTCGTCGCCAAGGCGATCGCCGCCAAGCGGCTTGCCATCCGCGCCCGGCCGGATGGCGGGACGCAGGAGCAGGCGATCGACCCGGCGCGCCAGCAGCAGCCGGCGCTGACGGATGCGCAGGCCGTGCGCCTCGCGCAGCTGGGCCGGCGGATCGAGGCGCACTTCGGCCGGCCCCAGGACATCGAATGGTGCCTGGTCGATGATGACTTCCAGATCGTCCAGAGCCGGCCGATCACCACGCTGTTCCCCATCCCCGCCACCGGCGACGGAGAGAACCACGTCTACGTCTCCGTCGGTCATCAGCAGATGATGACCGACGCCATGAAGCCCCTGGGGGTATCCCTGTTCCTGCTGACGACCGCCGCGCCGATGTACGAGGCTGGCGGTAGGCTGTTCGTCGACGTCACCCGGCGGCTGGCCGCGCCAGCGAGCCGCGCAGGCCTCCTGGATGCCCTGGGGAGGTCCGATCCGCTGATCAGGGACGCGCTGCAGACCGTACTCGAACGCGGCGACTTCATCCGGTCGCTCCCGGACGAGGCTCCCAGCGACGCGCTCCCTGGCGCGGTGCCTCCGCGCGAGGCGCCTGCCCCGATCGATACCGATCCGGCCATCGTCGCCGAGCTCATCGGGCGCAACCAGGCTTCCATCGCCGCCTTGAAACGCGATATCCGGACGAAGTCCGGATCGGCGCTGCTCGACTTCGTACTGGCGGACATTCAGGAGCTGAGGCGGATCCTGTTCGATCCGCAGAGCCATCAGGTGTTCATGTCGGCGATGGAGGCGACACGGTGGCTCAACGAGCAGTTGCAGGCGTGGCTGGGCGAGAGGAACGCGGCCGACGCACTCACCCAGTCCGTTCCCGACAACGTCACGTCCGAGATGGGTCTCGCGCTTCTGGACGTGGCGGACGTCATCCGCCCGCACGCGGAGGTGGTGGCGTTTCTGCGGCACGTCGAGGACGTCGAGGACGTCGAGGACGAGGGCTTCCTCGACGAGCTGGCCAAGCTTCCGGGCGGGCCGGAAACGCGGGATGCCATCGGGGCCTTCCTCGGCAAGTACGGCATGCGCTGCGTCGGTGAGATCGACATCACGAGGCCGCGCTGGAGCGAACGCCCCGCCACGCTCGTGCCCGTGATCCTCGGCAACGTCAAGAACTTCGAGCCGGGCGCCGGCGAGCGGCGTTTCGAGCAGGGGCGGCAGGAGGCGCGGAACAAGGAGCAGGAGGTGCTGCACCGACTGCGGGCGCTGCCGGACGGGGAACGGAAGGCCGAAGAGGCCGGGCAGATGATCGACCGGGTCCGTACCTTCATCGGGTACCGGGAGTATCCGAAGTACGGCATGGTCAGTCGGTACTTCGTTTACAAGCAGGCCCTGCTGGAAGAGGCCGAGCGCCTCGTGCAGGCGCACGTGCTTCGCGAGAAAGAGGACATCTTCTACCTTACGTTCTCCGAGCTCGACAACGTCGTGCGGGCGAACCGAGCGGACGACCAGCTCATCGACGAGCGCAAGGAGGCGTTCAGGTCGTATCAGGCGCTGACGCCGCCCCGCGTGCTCACATCGGATGGCGAGGCCATCGCCGGGGTGTACCGGCGCGATGACGTGCCGGCCGGTGCGCTAGTCGGCCTGCCGGTATCCGCGGGGATCATCGAGGGCCGGGCTCGCGTCATTCATGACATGGCCGAGGCCGATCTCGAAGCGGGCGACATCCTGGTCACGGCCTACACCGACCCCAGCTGGTCGCCCCTGTTCGTCGCGATCGCGGGCCTGGTGACGGAGGTGGGGGGCCTTATGACCCACGGCGCAGTGATCGCGCGGGAGTACGGCTTGCCTGCCGTCGTGGGCGTGGAGCAAGCCACCCGGCTGATCCGAGATGGGCAGCGGATCCGCGTGCACGGAACGGACGGATACGTCGAGATCCTGCTGACCGCGACGCAAGATCTGGCATGATCGGCGGCGTGATCGGGCGGATGCATCATGTGGTTCTGGACTGCCCGGACCCCGCTGCCCTGGCCGCGTTCTACTCAGCGCTGCTCGGCCTGCCGGTCACATACTGCCAGGACGACTGGGCGGTGGTCGCCGCCAGCGACACGTCCTCCGGCCTGGCATTCCAGCTTGCCCCGGGCAACCAGCCGCCCACTTGGCCCGATCCCGCGGTACCTCAGCAATTTCATCTGGACATCATGGTCGAGGACGTTGCGGCTGCAGGTCCGCGAGTACTGGCGCTGGGCGCGGTAGACCTCGGCGGCGACAACGTCTATGCCGACCCGGCGGGCCACCCGTTCTGCCTGATACCACGGCCCCGGTGGGCATCGCCCAT
>JASHOV010000490.1 GCA_030038495.1 Streptosporangiaceae bacterium | reverse complement strand
TGAGCGCCCCACAGCAGCTGCAGCTTGTCTCCCTCGATCAGGGTCTGGACGCTGCGCAGGGAGGTGAACGCCGGCAGCACGGCGATATCAGCCGCCGAGTAGTCCTTCTCGACCAGCGAGAATGCCAGCTTCTGGGTGAGCGCGATCGCCTCGAAGTGGTTGTTGTGCATCTTCCAGTTGCCGGCGATCAGCGGCTTCCTGGCCGGGCTCACGCGCCCTGCTCCTGTGCAACTGCCTCCGGGCCGTAATCCAGCGCGGCCAGGCCGGGCAGGCTGGTGCCCTCCAGGTACTCCAGGCTGGCGCCGCCGCCGGTCGAGATATGGCTGAAGCCGTTCTCGGGTAGGCCCAGGCGCCGCACGGCCGCGGCCGAGTCGCCGCCGCCCACCACGGTGAGGCCGGGCCGTGCGGCAATCGACTCCGCCACCGCCCGCGTCCCGGCCGAGAAGGCGGGGAACTCGAACACCCCGACGGGCCCGTTCCAGAACACGGTGGCCGCGTCGGCCAGCTTGGCCGCGTACAGCTCCCGCGTGGCCGGGCCCATGTCCACTCCCTCCCGGTCAGCCGGGAAGTCGGCCACCGGGTACACGTCGTGCTCGGCGTCAGGGCTGAACGAGGCCGCTCCGACCAGGTCGACCGGCAGGACCAGCTCGACGCCGCGCTCGGCCGCGGCGGCCATGACCTTACTGACCTCGTCAACCTTGTCGGCTTCCAGCAGCGACTTGCCGACCTCGTAGCCCTGCGCCTTCAGGAAGGTGTACGACATGCCGCCGCCGATGAGGATCCGGTCGGCGCGGGCGAGCAGGTTGTGGATCACCGCCAGCTTGTCGGACGGCTTCGCCCCGCCCAGCACCACCACATACGGACGGGCCGGGTCCTTAGTCAGCTGCTCGAGGACGTCGACCTCTGCCCGCACCAGCTCGCCGGCCGCGTGCGGGAGGAGCGCGGGCACGTCGTAGACGCTGGCATGCTTGCGGTGCAACGCCCCGAAGCCGTCGCCGACGTAGACGTCGGCAAGCGCGGCCAGCCGGGCCGCGAACTCGGCCCGGACCGCATCGTCCTTGCTCGTCTCGGCCGGCTCGAAGCGGACATTCTCCACCATTGCCACATCGCCGTCGGCCAGGCCGGCCGCGATCGCAGCGGCCGACTCCCCCGCCACGTCCGTGGCCAGCGGCACGGGCCGGCCCAGCAGCTCGCCGAGCCGGGCCGCGACCGGGGAAAGCGACGGGCCGCCGGCGACTCGCTCGGCGTAGCTGTCACCCTTAGGCCTGCCCAAGTGGGCGACGATCAGCACCCGGCCGCCCCGTTCCGCGATCTTCGTGATCGTCGGCAGGCTGGCCCTGATCCGACCGTCATCGGTGATCGTGGTGCGATCCAGCGGCACGTTCATATCCGCCCGGAGCAGGACAACCTTGCCCGCTACCGGCAGCTCGTCAAGACTCCTCATGACCGGGCGGGCAGGCTGGCACCGACGAGGGCGGTCAGGTCGGCCAGCCGGTTCGAGTAACCCCACTCGTTGTCATACCAGCCGAAGACCTTGACCTGGTCGCGCAGCGACATCGTCAGCAGCGAGTCGAACGTGCAGGAGTACGGCGTGCCGACGATGTCGGAGGACACGATCGGGTCGGCGGTGTAGTGCAGCAGGCCCTTGAGCGGGCCGGCGGCGGCGGCCTGGTAGGCCGCGTTGACCTCCTCGATCGTGGCCTCGCGCTCCAGGTCCACGACCAGGTCGGTGATCGAGCCGTCCATGACCGGCACCCGCAGGGAATATCCGTCGAGCCTGCCCTTCAGCTCTGGCAGCACCAGCCCGGTCGCCTTGGCCGCGCCGGTCGTGGTCGGGATGATGTTCTGCGCGGCGGCCCTGGCCCGGCGCAGGTCCTTGTGCGGGAAGTCCAGGATCACCTGGTCATTGGTGTAGGCGTGAATCGTGGTCATCAGGCCCTGGCGGATGCCGAACGCGTCGTGCAGCACCTTCGCCATCGGCGCGACGCAGTTCGTGGTGCAGGACGCATTGGAGATGATGTTGTGCCGCTCGGGGTCGTACTTGTCGTCGTTGACACCCATCACGATCGTGATGTCCTCACCCTTGGCCGGGGCGGAGATGATCACCTTCCTGGCCCCGCCCGCCAGGTGCTGGCCGGCGCTGGCGGCGTCGGTGAACCGGCCGGTCGACTCGATCACGACGTCCACACCCAGCTCTCCCCACGGCAGCGCCGCCGGCTCGCGCTCGGCCAGCATCTTGATCGCGTGGTCGCCGGCCCGGATTACGTCGCCGTCGGCGACCACGTCCAGGTCCAGCGTGCCCATCACCGTGTCGTACTTGAGCAGGTGCGCGATGGTCTTGAGGTCGCCCAGGTCGTTCGCTGCGACGATCTCGATGTCGGCCTCGCCGGCCTGCACGGCTCGCCAGAAGTTCCGCCCGATGCGGCCGAAACCGTTGATTCCCACCCGGACAGTCACTGCGTTGCTCCTTCGTAATCTGCTGCCTTCGCGCCCTCAGCCACCGCTCGAACCCTATCCGAAACCAGCCGGAGCCTGCGGATCTGGGCTTCCGTGGCCCTGTCCCCTTATGCTGGTCCGCGCGCATTTGCCGCACTACGAAAGTGACTCGAAATGATCTTCGCGGCACTGAGGTCGGTACGGTCCCGCCCGGCCAAGCACCAGAGCACGCTGGCGGCCCTCGCCGGCGCGGCCGGCGTGGCCATCGCCGGGGCGGTCGTCTGGGGGCTGGTGGCGCTGCTGATCCACAAGCAGCTGTCGCTCATCGGGCTGGCCATCGGACTGGGCGTGGGCGCCGTGGTGACCAGGTTCCGGCACGCCCACCTGCCGACCATGATCGCGGGCGCGGTCATCGCGGTCGCCGGCTGCGCGCTGGGCACCCTGCTCGGCCAGATCTTCCTGCTGCTCAACTCGCAAGTGAGCCTGAGCCGCATCCTCGGCCACCTGAACCTGGTGCTGCGCGCGTACCCGAGCAACGTCGGCTGGCTGGGCGTGCTGTTCTACGGGCTCGCCGCCTACGGCGCGATCCGCGTGCCGATGCGGGCCAGCCGGAGGTTCCCGCAGCCCGGCCAGCCCTCCGATCCGGCCGCGGCGGCAGGCGACGCCCTCTCGGAGGGGAACGGCGGGCTCTAGGGCACCAGCATCTCGGCCGTGAGGGTCGCCTCGGTGTTGGGCACCCCCAGCTCCGTCGCGCGGCGGTCGGCCAGGGCCAGCAGACGCCTTATCCGGCCGGCGATCGCGTCCTTCGTCAGCGCCGGCTCGGCGAGCTGGCCGAGCTCCTCCAGGCTCGCCTGTCGGTGCTTGATCCGCAGTTCCCCGGCCACGATCAGGTGCTCGGGAGCCTCCTCGCCGAGTATTTCCAGCGCACGCTCCACTCGGGCCCCGGCGGCGACCGCGGCCCGTGCGCTGCGGCGCAGGTTGGCGTCATCGAAGTTGGCGAGCCGGTTCGCGGTGGCCCTGACCTCGCGGCGGATCCTGCGCTCTTCCCAGGCCAGCACGCTGTCGTGCGCGCCGAGCCGAGTCAGCAGGGCGCTGATGGAGTCGCCGTCCCTGACCACGACGCGGTCGACGCCGCGCACGTCGCGGGCCTTGGCGTGAATCTTCAGCCGCCGGGCGGCGCCGACCATCGCCAGCGCCGCCTCGGGGCCCGGGCAGGTGACCTCCATCGACATGGACCGGCCCGGTTCGGTCAGGCAGCCGTGAGCGAGGAACGCGCCGCGCCAGGCCGCCTCGCAGTCGCAGGTGGTCCCGGACACGACCTGCCGCGGCAGGCCACGCACCGGCCGGCCGTGGTTGTCGACCAGGCCCGTCTGGCGAGCGAGGCTCTCGCCGTCGCTGGTGACCCGCACGACGTAGCGGTTGCCCTTGCGCAGGCCGCCAGGCGCCAGGACCACCAGGTCGGAGGCGTGACCGAACACCTCGGCTATGTCCTTGCGCAGCCTGCGTGCGGCTGCGCCAGTGTCCAGCTCTGCCTCCACCACGATCCGCCCTGCGGCCAGGTGCAGACCGCCCGCGAAACGCAGGATGGTCGACACCTCCGCCTTGCGGCAGCATGGCTTGAGCACACTGACCCGGCTGAGTTCGTCCTTGACCAAGCCGGTCAGCGCCATGGGCCTCACTCCCCCTCAAATATCTGCGCGAATGCACCCGCAAGCCGGCGCGGGTCGTGCCGCGGCGTGCCATCGCCCATGGCCAGGTCCGCGAGGACCAGCCGGGCACCGAGCAATCCCGCGGCCTTCTCCAGCTCCCCGGTCGCGCCGCGAGTCGCCTCCCGGTCGGCCAGCACGACGTCGATCATCAATGCCGGCGCATGGTCGGCCAGTACCTCCAGGTGGGCGTGCGGCGAGAATCCTTCCGTCTCGCCAGGTTGCGGCGCCAGATTCAGCGCAACCAGCCTCCGCGCACGAGTTCCAACGAGTGCCGTCGCCAGCTCGGGCACCAGCAGGTGCGGCAGCACGCTGGTGAACCATGAGCCGGGTCCGAGCACCACCCAGTCCGCCGCCCCAATCGCCTGCACCGCCTCGGGGCACGCGGGCGGGTTGGCGGGTATCAGTGATACCGACCGTACCCGGCCCGTCGTCGACGCGCAGGCCACCTGGCCCCGAACCATGGTCAGCTCGTCCGGCCTGTCCGGATCTGCCCCCTCAACTTCCGCCACCAGGTCGAGCGGGACCGACGCCATCGGCAGCACGCGGCCGTGAGCGCCGAGCAGTCTGGCCACCCAGTCGAGGCCCAGCACGGTATCCCCGAGCAGCTCCCAGAGGGCGACGATCAGCACATTGCCCACGGCGTGCCCGCCGATGCCCTCCTCGCCGGTGAAGCGGTGCTGTATGACCTGGCTCCAGGTGCTTCCCCAGGAGTCATCGCCGCACAGCGCCGCCAGTGCCATCCGCAGGTCTCCCGGCGGCAGCACGCCGAACTCCCGGCGCAGCCTGCCACTGGAGCCGCCGTCGTCTGCCACCGTCACGATCGCGGTGAGGTCCTGGCTCACGCGGCGCAGCGCCGACAGCGATGCGTAGAGTCCGTGGCCGCCGCCGAGTGCGACGACGCCGGGCCGGCGCGGCCGGCCCGGCCCGGCACCGGGGCCCGTCATCGGCTACTCACGGCCGAGGTCCCTGTGGGTCACCTGGATGCCCGGCCAGGCGGACGAGAGCCGTTCCGCCAGCGCGTCGGCCATCGCGACGCTGCGATGCTTGCCGCCCGTGCAGCCGACGGCGAGGAGCACGTAATGGCGGCCGGACTTGTCGTAGCCGGCCAGCGCGATCTGCACGGCGCGGCCAAACGCGTCCAGGAAGTCGGCCGCGCCCGGCTGGCCCAGGACGTAGTCGATGACCGGCCGGTCCCTTCCGGTCAGCGGCGCGAGCTCGGGGACCCAGTGCGGGTTGGGCAGGAACCTGCAGTCGGCAACCATGTCCGCGTCCACCGGCAGCCCGTACTTGTAGCCGAAGGACACGACGCTGACCTTCAGCGCGTTCTCCGCCTCGGTCGCGAACGCGTCCCGCATCCTCGCCCGCAGCTCGTGCACGTTCAGCACCGAGGTGTCCAGCACCAGGTCGGCCTCGGCCCGCATGGGCTGCAGCAGCTC
Organism: Streptosporangiaceae bacterium; assembly: GCA_030038495.1. Taxonomy (GTDB): domain Bacteria; phylum Actinomycetota; class Actinomycetes; order Streptosporangiales; family Streptosporangiaceae; genus JAJYUU01. The sequence continues at coordinate 6,836 of JASHOV010000490.1, read as the reverse complement.
GCGCTCGGCCGCGATCCCGTCGACCACCCGCCCGGCCTCCTGCAGCGGATGGGGCCGCGACACGCTGTCAAAGCGCCGCACCAGGGTTTCGTCGGAGGCTTCGAGGAACACCACGTAGGGCCGCATGCCGCGGGCGCGCAGCTCGCCGATCGCGGACCTGAGGTCGGTCGAGAACGCCCGGCTGCGGATGTCGACCACGGCGGCGAGCCGCGGCACGGCCCCGCTCGCCCGCCGGGCCAGCTCGGCCATCGTCGGCAGCAGGCCGGCCGGCAGGTTGTCGGCGACGAACCAGTCCATGTCCTCGAGCGACTTGGCCGCCGTGCTCCGCCCGGCGCCGGACAAGCCCGTGATGATCACGATCTCCTGCGCCGCGGCCTCACTGTCCACGCTCTTCCCCCCGTTTGCCTGGCCCGGTCGGGCCAGGATGCAGCGCCGCGTACACGGCCTCCGCCGTGACCTGACCGAATCCCGGTGTCTCCGCGATCTCCTGCGCGGTCGCGGCACTGAGCTTGCGCAGCGAGCCGAACTGCTTCAGCAGCGTAGCCCGCCGGGCCGGCCCGAGGCCGGGTACCGCATCCAGCTCGCTGGAAGTGAGCGCGGCTGCCCGCTTGGCGCGGTGATACGTGATCGCGAATCGGTGCGCCTCGTCCCTGACCCGCTGGAGCAGGTACAGCCCCTCGCTGCTGCGCGGCAGGATCACCGGCCCGTCCTCGCCGGGCAGCCAGACCTCCTCGAGCCGCTTGGCCAGGCCGCACACCGCGACATCGACCACGCCGAGCTCGTCGAGCGCGCGCACGGCCGCGGCTACCTGCGCGGGGCCGCCGTCTATGACGACCAGGTTCGGCGGATAAGCGAACTTGCGGCGCGCCTCGGCTACGCCGATCTCCTCGTCGCCCGAGGCGGGACTGGCCGTTACTGGCGCCTGCTCATCGAGGTAACGGCGGAACCGGCGGCTGATCACCTCGTGGATCGCCGCGACGTCGTCGGTGCCGTCGAGCCCCCTGATCGCGAACCGGCGGTACTCGGATTTGCGGGCCATGCCGTCCTCGAACACCACCATGGACGCGACCACATGCGTGCCCTGCAGGTTCGACACGTCATAGCTCTCGATCCGCAACGGTGCCTCGTCGAGTCCGAGCGCCTCCTGGATCTCGTGCATGGCCACGCTGCGCGTGGTCAGATCGCTGGCCCGGCGGGTCTTGTGCAGTGCCAGCGACTCCATCGCGTTCCGCGCGACGGTCTCAAGCAGCGCCTTCTTGTCGCCGCGCTGCGGCACCCGCAGGCTGACCCGGCTGCCGCGGCGCTCGGCCAGCCAGTCCTCCAGCGCCTCGGCGTCGGGCGGCAGGGCCGGCACCAGCACCTCCCGGGGGATCGATGCGCGCCGCTCGGCTTCGCTGGCCGGCTCGGCGGCGGCCGACTCAGTGCCGGCCGACTCAGTGTCGGCCGACTCAGTGCCGGCCTCGCCCCGCCGCGAGGACGCCACTCGCCCGCCCGCGGCGGCCGGGCCGCTGAGCCGGTCCGCTGCCACCGGATCCTCGCCGTAGACCTGGCCGAGGAAATGCTCGACCAGCTCGCCGGTGCTGACATCCTCGACCTTGTCGACCACCCAGCCGCGCTGGCCGCGGACCCGCCCGCCGCGCACGTAGAACACCTGCACCGCGGCCTCGAGCTGATCCTCGGCCAGCGCGATGACATCGCAGTCGGTGCCGTCAGCGAGCACGACCGCCTGTTTCTCCATCGCCCGCTGCAGTGCCTGGATGTCATCGCGCAGGCGGGCCGCGCGCTCGTATTCCTCGGCATCCGAGGCCGCCCGCATCTCGGCTTCCAGCCGCTTGATGAACCGGCCGGTCTGCCCGGCCATGAAATCGCAGAACTCCTCGGCCAGCTGCCGGTGCGCGGCCGCGTCGATCCGGCCCACGCACGGGGCCGAGCACTTGCCGATGTAGCCGAGCAGGCATGGCCGGCCGATCTGCCCGGCGCGCTTGAACACCCCGGCCGAGCAGGTTCGGACCGGGAACACGCGCAGCAGCGTGTCGACCGTGTCCCTGATCGCCCAGGCGTGCGAGTACGGCCCGAAGTAGCGGACGCCCCGCCGCTTGGCCCCGCGCATGACCTGGACCCGCGGGTACTCCTCGTCCATGAGGACCGCGAGGTAGGGGTAGCTCTTGTCGTCGCGATAGCGGACGTTGAACCTGGGGTCGAATTCCTTGATCCAGCTGTACTCCAGCTGGAGCGCCTCGACCTCGGTCGTGACGACCGTCCAGTCGACCCTGGCGGCGGCGCGGAGCATCGATTGCGTGCGCGGATGCAGGCTGGCGAAGTCCGCGAAATAGGAATTTAGCCGCGACCGGAGGCTTTTCGCCTTCCCGACGTACACCACGCGGCCGCGCTCGTCGCGGAACCGGTAGACGCCGGGCGATTCGGGGATCGAGCCCGGCGCCGGACGGTAGCTCGCCGGATCTGCCACAGCCCAACTCTATGCACTTCCGCCGACATCACCCCCGCTGGTTGCTAGCGTCAGGCCCGTGGCGGTCATCTACCAAACCACCCTGACTCCGACCAAGCTGGAGCTGCTGTCCGGCTGGCTTCCGGCGCAGCCGTGGTACGCGGGCGAAGACCGCCCGGAACTCGCCAAGGCGGGCGGATTCCGGCTCGACGACCCGGCCGGCGAGGTCGGGATCGCCGGCGCCTGGAGCCAGGATCCGCCCAGGACGGGAACGGAGGCGGCGGGATTAGCGGCACGCTCACCGCAAGCTGGACAGAACGGCTCGCCTGGCCCGGAGTACGTGAACCCCGCCGGCGATCCGCGCGCGAGCTAGTGGCCAAACCGGGCGATGCCCGTCCCGGCCAGGATCAGGATGGCCCCCGTAATCGCGAAGACCCAGTCGGCATAATGCTTCTCGAAGCCGCTGACCAGCACATCGGCGGGGTCCGTCCGGTCATACCAGACTCGTACCTTCTCGCCGGGAATGAGCCGACGATGTTTGCGCACCGGTACCGGGCACGTCAGCTCCATCTGGCGGCCGTCCGCGAGCGGGAAGCGGATAAGCGTGCGGTCCGGCTCGTGTCCGAAATCCCCGGACCCGTCCGGACCGGTCACTACGGTGGCCCAGGCCGGGACCCCGCGCAGCCGGAGCCGGTCCGCCCGGCGCATGGCGGTCACCCCCGCAAGCAGAGCCACACCGCCGGCGAGGGCAAACCAGATACCGACCACGACCGACATCGCTACCAGCCTAAGTTCCCTGGCCGCCAGCCGCTCGCGCGCCCGTTCCGTCCCCAGTCGGCTGCCGGTAGTTCTCGGATATCAGGACCGCCCGGACCCGCTCCAGGCTCTGCCTGCGCCGCAGTTCGAGTCCGCCTTCTGGCTGCCGCGAGGGCGAGACGGACGCGTCAGCGGCACACCACCGCGCGAGCAGACCGAGCGAGCGCTCCTGGTCGGCGCCGAGGTCGACCAGCAGCGTGGCCCCGCATCCCGGGTGGTCGGGCCACTCGACGTGCAGCAGGGTCAGTCCGGTTTCACCCGGAATGTCCTCTGAGATCGCAGCACGCACCCTGAGTTCCGGCCAGTCCAGAGCGGACGCGGGCACCGGTGTCCTGGTCTTGTCGGCGAGCTCAAGCGCGTCCAGCGCGCCTACCCGCAGCAGGCGCGCCGTCCAGGCCAGCCCGGCGACGCTCGCCAGGATGACCGCTGCCCCCAGCACGGCGGCGGTAACCACGTATCCGACCCTAGGCCGCGATCGGGCTGCGCGCGAGCCCGACCGCCAGCTAGTCCCCGGATGCGGCGGACTAGACGGCGGGGCGATGGCGCTCAGCGGCGCTGCGGGACCAGAGCATGTCGTGCAGCCGATCGGCCTCGGCTCTCGCAGTTCCGGCCTCGCTGTACAGGCGCCAGGCGATCGCGGCCAGCCGCCGCGCGTCGGCGGTGGCGTCCGCGGCCAGCAGTTCGGCGCCGAGCGCGTCGATTTCGTCGCGGGTCATCTGCAGCCCCCCTCCACCCCCAGTCAACCGCCGCTGGCCGCGGCACGCCAACTCCGCATATGCTCCCCTAACGCCAGACCGCGAATTCCATACGCGTTCCCCATCCACTGCCCGCGTCAGCCCACCAGCCGCTCGCCGATCGGCCCGAGGATGAGCATCGGGAAGGGTTGTACCAGGTCGTGTCCGCGCTGAGGCCGGCGAATGCAGCCCATGGAAGCCGGGGTTCAGTATCGACTTGTAGCCCTGCTCCAGCACGAGGGACATGCTGGCCGGCGGCGGGTCGAACGTCGCGCCCGTCATCAGGGCTTCGAGTGCTCTGGGCATCGACGTGCACGTGAACGCGCGGCGCGGTAGCCAGCTCAGCCCGCCGCGCGCGACTCCTCGGCGGGGGCGAACAGTACCAGCAGTGCCAGGTCCTGGGTCACGTCGACGAACCGGTGGACCTCGCCGGCCGGAACGTAGAGCACCGAGCCGGGTCCGACCTCCGCCCGTTCTCCGCCCGCCTCCAGCACGGCCCGCCCCGCCGTCACGACGTAGATCTCGTCCTCGGTGTGCGGTGACTGGCTGTCGACGCCGCCCGCGACGATGCTGTAGGTGCCGACGCTCAGGTCGGGTAGCCGCAGCTGCTCGATCCAGTGCACCTGCTCGCCGTCGGCCGGCCGGGTGAAGCGGCCGGCCCCCGCGATGACTCTCACCGGGCTCTCCTCACCACACGAGCCTCACCGCGCGGGCCTCACCGGGCCGGCGAGACCGGCTGCGGGTCACGCCACATCAGCCAGAGCAGCGGCCCGCCACCCGGGATTCTCAGCTCGCGCGTCACCGTGAACCCGTGCCTTTCGTAGAAGGGAACGTTGCTTTCCTTACTCGACTCCAGGTAAGCGGGCATGCGCTCGGCGTCGCACCTGGCCAGCCGGGAACGCATCAGCTCACTGCCGATGCCGGTGCCCTGCAGGGGCGGGTCGGTGCCGATCCCGGCCAGATACCAGTGCGGCTCGCGCGGATGCACGCGGAGCATCAGGTTGTAGGTTTCGCTAGCCACGACGAACCGCGAGCCGAGCGTGCGGATGTATCCGGGCAGGGCGGCGAGCTGCTGCCACACCGACGGTATCCACCCCGCGGGCGGCAGCCAGGTGGCACAGCCGGCAATCTCTCCGCCGGTCACCAGCACCTCTGTCGCCCCGTACCGCAGACCGGTGCTGCGCATCGAGCCGGCGAAGAAGCCGGGCAGCCGCCGCCGGCGCATGCGCTCGTTCGGGAAGATCCACATCATCAGCGGGTCGTCGGCGAAGGCACGGGCCATCATCAGGCTGGCGGGCTTGAGGTCGCTACGTCCGAAGGCCCGCACGATCCGGGTCACGCCGCTCGTCTGGGCCACGTTCGCATGGTAACAACGTCCCTGCGCCGGTCGCCGCCGGCAGCTGACCGCCGCGCGGGCACGAGGATAAGGTGCCGTCATCGTTATCATCTGCGCACTGACATCAGCGGCCGCGCTGGCCTGGGCCTACCTGCTGTGCTTTCACGGCGGCTTCTGGCGCACCGGCCACCGCCTGCCGCCGTCCGATGCGGCCGGACAGTGCGCCCTTCCTGCTGTAATCGCGGTGATCCCGGCCAGGAACGAGGCGGACACGCTGCCGGCCTGCCTGCCCAGCCTGCTGCACCAGGACTATCTGGGCACACTCGCCGTGATCCTCGTCGACGACGACAGCGCCGACGGCACGGCCAAGGCAGCCGCCGCGATCGCGGAGCGCGCGGGCTGGCAGGTCACCCGGCCTGCCGGGCCGAGGCCGCCGTCCGACCGCCAGCTCGCGATCGTCAGCGCCCGGCCAGCCCCGCCCGGCTGGGCCGGGAAGGTATGGGCAATGTCCGAGGGAGTACTGGCCGCGGGGACCGGTGCTGCATACACCGGTGCCGACTACCTGCTGCTCACCGATGCCGACATCTGCTACCGGCCCGGCACCATCACTGCACTGGCCGCCGCGGCCGAGCGCGGCCGGTTCACGATGATCTCGCTCATGGCGCGACTGCGCACCGCCAACCGGTGGGAACGGCTGCTGATCCCGGCCTTCGTGTACTTCTTCGCGCAGCTCTACCCGTTCCGGCGGGCGAGCCGACCTGGCGGCAGAACGGCGGCGGCGGCAGGCGGATGCATGCTGGTCAGGACGCGCGACCTCGCGGCCGCCGGCGGCCTGGCCGCGATCGCGAGCGCGCGGATCGACGACGTCGCGCTCGCCCGCCTGCTGAAGCGGGCGGGCGGGAACTGCTGGCTCGGGCTGACCACGGACGTGGCGAGCGTGCGGCCCTACGACCGGCTCGCCGACATCTGGGACATGATCGCGCGCAGTGCCTACACGCAGCTCAGGTACTCGCTCGCGCTGACGGTCGCCGTCGTCGCCGGGCTGGCCTGGCTGTACCTGCTCCCGCCGGCGGCCGCCATCGCCGGGCTCGCCCTGCTCGCCGCGGGTGCTTCCGGCGCCACGGCGGTCTGGCTGGCCGGCGCGGGCGCGGCGGGCTGGCTCCTCATGAGCGTCACTTACGGGCCGATGCTGGCGCTGTACCGGCTCTCGCCCGCCCGCGCGCCGAGCCTGCCGCTGATCGCGGCACTGTACGCGGCGATGACGGCGGACTCGGCCCGCCGGCATCTCGCCGGGCGCGGCGGCGAGTGGAAGGGCCGGATCATCCCGCCCTAGCGGTCCCGCTCGGACGTGTGCGTGCTCAGTGACGCTGCTGCGTCACTGAGCACGCACACGTCGCGGCTTCTACACCGGCTGTGCTTACTCGAACGCCTCCGGCGGGGGGCAGGCGCACATCAGATTGCGGTCCCCGTAGGCCGAGTCGATCCGGCGCACCGGTGGCCAGTA
>JASHOV010000489.1 GCA_030038495.1 Streptosporangiaceae bacterium | reverse complement strand
CGAGCAAGAGGTGATCGGTGCCGGTTCGGCGATCACCCCGACGACGGGCCTCCTCGCTGGCCCGCAAGTAGACGGCCCAGGCGTGAAGCGTCTCCGGCGCAGCGGATTCGGTGGTCATGATGACTCCTTGTTGTATTTGGTGTGCACGGACTGGCGGGTGACGCCCAGGGCGTCTCCGATCTGCTGCCACGACCAGCCTTTTTCCCGGGCCGACGCGACGTGTTTCGCCTCGACCCGCTCGGCCAGGCGATGAAGCGCCAGCGAGGCGCGAAGCCCGATTGCCGGGTCATCGGATGAGAGATTCAGGCTGAGTTCTTCGATGTCCACGCCTGTCAGTTTAGACTGACAGGCGTGGACGTGTCAATCTAAACTGACACAGCAGAATGCCACACAGGCGTGCCCCAGATGGCCGGGTGCTGGACACAGGCGGAGGCTAGCCCCACCAGTGCAGGCTGCGGCCGTGCTGGTGCGTGTGGCCGACGGCGTGCCCGTCGATACCGAGGACGTAGCGTCCGGGGGGTGGCTCGGGTCCGGTCGCCGTGACAGTCGGAAGCGCGCGCGGGCGCTCGTTGCTGACCCAATGCAGGCGTGGATCGGTCAGCAGGTCCCGCATCAGCGCGGCGAACAGTTCACGCCCGTGCACGTCGAGGTAGGCGATCACGGCGGAGTGGAACACGAGCAACCTGGCATCGTCGGGCAATGCGGCCAGCGCCTCGGCCGCCAGGCCGGGCAACTCCTGCAGCAGGTCGCCGCGCCGGAGGCCGGGCGGCTCGCGGCGCGCGATGTCCAGCGCCTCCTCGAGCCGCGCCCGGCGGTCCTCGTGCTCGGGCCAGACCAGCGTCAGCAGCCAGCGGGAGGTCTCGGGGTCGGCGGCGTCGAGGGGATTCCTGTCGATGCCGCCTCGCCACGCGACCTCCGGGACGTCGTCCGGGAGTGCTGCCGGACCCGAGACGTCCGCGAAAAGGGTTGGGGCCGCTGAGCCGGCCGTTACCGTGCCGTGGTCGGTAGTCCACGAGTAGGACCACCGGTCGGGGTAGAGGCAGAGTCCCGCGCTTGCGCCGACCTCGAGCAGGCCGACCGCCCCGGTGCCCGGCACGCTCGCAAAGGCCGGCAGCAGCGTCGCCAGCCTGCCGACCTCGTTGGTCTGAGTGGCGCGCTCCAGGATCGTGGCGCGGATCCGGCCGGTATCGCCCAAGAGGGCCTCCCTGAGGTCGCCGTAAGGCGCCGGAGCGACGAGGCCGTCCCAGCGGGCGGCGGCGAAGACCAGGTTCGGTTGGCGCTTCGGCTCCGGGAGCCGGGCCAGCCAGCGCTGCACCTGGCGGTCGGCGGCGACGCCGAGCGCCCACTCTTCAAAGCAAGGCGAGTTGCCCGCTGCGTAGACCGCGAAGTTGCGATAGGCCGTCTGAATGTCCGCGAGCACCTGCATGCAGGTAGTCAAGCACTCCACCTTTGTCAACCAGGCGAATGACGGAGCTCGACCCGACGCCTGGCCAGGCCGCGAGCCCGGACGCAAGTCCAGAGATCGTCATGGCCGCGCTGGTGGGCGGGATGTGGATGTTGTGGTTCCAGTCCCGGGCCTGGCATAGGTGTGGTGGGCGCGTGGCCCGAGGGGCTGGTTATGTTGGCGGGCGTGGCCGCCGGGGTAGTTGTACAGCTGTCCGACGCGCGCTGGGGGGAAGTCAATGTCTGCTGAGGTATCCGGGCGGAGGACTGGGCCAGCCGTTGGCCGCACCGGGGGTACGGTGCCGTGATTCGCCGCAGAAGGCTCCGGTTGTCCCGGCTGCTTCCCGGTAACGTCACGAGGTTCGGTGGCCCGGGGTGGACGGCGGGGACGCTGGTGGCGCTGAATGCCGCCGGGACCGTCCGCAGCCTGATCCACATGCTCGCTCCCGACAGTGGTGCGCAGTCGATCGCCTCGATGGACACCCACGTGAAGGGGGGAGACAACATCGTCGCGCTGCTGGGCCAGTGGGGTGGGGCTCAGCTGCTGGAAGCCGGCGTCATCTGGATAGTTCTGTGCCGGTATCGGGGACTGGTTCCCCTGATGCTTGGCGTGGTGACAGCAGAGCAGTTGCTGCGGGTAGGAATCGGCATGGCAAAGCCCTTGGTGACAGTCCGCACGCCGCCAGGCGCGCTGAGCTGGGCACTGCTGCCCGTGGCGGCGGCCGCACTGGCCATGTCACTGACCGGAGGCGATGAACTCGCCGCGGGGCAGCCCGGACCCGTCGCCGACGCCCGGTAGGTGGCGCTCCTAGCCGGACCCTGATCTCCCGTAACCCGGGAACGGGGACCATCCGCACCTGCCCCCGGCGGCCACGCCGACGTCGTCGTATCACGGCTAACCGGCAACTCAGTGCTGTCCTCTGAGCGCAGAGCGCCGCCCGAACGCCGCCGGTACTCCGCGCATTGCGTGGCCTGTCGGCTCTGCCACCGCGGGTCGGTACAGGTCCGCCGATGACCAGGTCGGGTGTTGGCGCTGGCGGCCGATGCGCCGGCGGCCGATGCTCAGGTCGGCCATAGCCGTTCACCGACCGACGTCACTTTCGGTGAGTAGTCGTTCACCTTGCGTCGGCATGTCGGGTCACTCCGGTAGCAGGTTTCTGATAGACCTCGCTGACATGATGATCTCCGTTCTGGCCCGGGCGACGGCTCTGCTGGCCCTGGCCGGATCAGCCGGGTCAGCGAACGTCGGCCTGGCTAGGCCGGAGCAGAGCGGCGGGAAGACCCCGCTGAGCTAT
>JASHOV010000488.1 GCA_030038495.1 Streptosporangiaceae bacterium | reverse complement strand
GCGCCGAACGCCTGCGCCGCGCTGGCGGCAGGGGCGAGCGGGCTAGCCTGACCGGCCGCGTTCCCGATGTCGGCGGTTGTAGCCGCGGGCGTGCCCGCCGCCGGCGACGCTGTGGCGGCCGAGGCCACGCCCGCGGACAGGCCGAGGACGGCAGCGGTTGTGCCCGCCGCGACCCCGAGGCTGACGCACGGGTGGCTGCGGGCCTGACGGTAGGCGGAACGTACCGGGGACTCGAATGAGCGGAGTCGATCGAGCAAAGCGAACCTTTGATCGGGGCGCGGGGGAGCGCTCTCGGTCACCCAGGATGCAGCCGGCCGGAACGGACCGCGGTCGGCGGACGAGGACGTGACGCGGGTCTGGGCGAAGCGTTGCCGGGGGGACAACCATCACTCGCCTGGGCGTTGTCGGTCACTGACAGTGAACGCCAAGAAAGCGCGTGACTATGCCTGAAAGTCCGAAATTATGTATATGAGCTAGGCCACAGCGCGGCCCGAGACTGCCAACAGGCTGCTGGCCAGGGGGCAGCAGGCCCGGCCGGCGGGGGCCGGCCGGCCGGCCGGGAGACGGTAGACAGCGTGAGTCCCGTATCCCGCGGCTTCGACGGCCGGAGCGGCCGGTCCCGTCGCCGAGACCATCGTTTACCTGGAACTCCTGGGACCGTCGTCCGGTGCCGGTCCTGCCCGGCCGTCCTGATGATCAGCGTGCGCCGGGGCGGCCTGAACTGTGCTGGCATGGCCGGACTCGCCGCGCTCGAGTTCTGACTCGCCGCCGGCGGCCGCGTTCCCGTCCTCAAGACGGAGAATCGGGACCGCGGCCGGACCTGGTGTCGGACATCGGCTTGTTGACCGTGATCTCGCCGGTGTAGGCGCGGAAGTGCAGTGCGGACTCGTGACCTTCGCCGTGGTAAACGGTTAGGTGCGCGATCGGGCCGTCAGCGGCCAGATCGTTGCGATCACCGGCATGCCAGTTACGATCCGCGAGCGGGAAGTTGGAACCCGCGACCTCCAGCCGGATCCGGTGACCGGCGGGGAAATAGTTGGCGGTCGCGATATCTCCGATGCTGATCCGGTAGATCTCGCCGGGCACGAGCCTGGCCGGCTGATCAAAGCCACCGCGGTACCGCAGGCGCAGGCAGCTTTCGGCCAGGTTATAAGCGGTCCCGTCGGGATAGACGTCGACGAGCTTGATGAAGACATCGGCGTCCTCGACGTCGGCTGACACGTAGAGATCCGCGCTGACGTCGCCCGCGATGGCGACTGGCTCCTCGAGCACGGGCGTGCTGTAGACGAGCACGTCGGCGCGACACTCGATCACGCGCTGATCGGCGCAGACGGGGTCATGGGTAGCCAGGTCGCCGCCGATCGACTGCACCGGGTTATGCGGGTCGGCAATGAACTCGTCGTTCGCCGCGCTGGCCGGAGTGGGCACCAGGGCGCCGTCACCCCACAGTGTGTTGGCGGCCTGTTCGCTGGTCAGGAATAGGGTCCGCGTCTGCGTCTCGGGCAGCGGCCAGGACTCGCCGGTCAGCCAGGTGTTGGCGCCCATCAGGAACACCTGCACCTTCGGCATCGACTGCCAGGCGTCAGTCTCGTCGCACAGGAACCGGTCGAACCAGGAGATGATGATCTCGTCGTAGGGGAACCTGGTGTCGCCCATGGGCCGGTCGCCGAGCTTGGCGTCGGGACTGGTCACCAGCATCCGGCAGTGCGGCGTCGGTGCCATGATCAGGTACTGATCGGGATGATGCTGCTGGAACTCGAACAGCTTGACGGTCGCGTACGCGCCGATGTCCATCCAGCCGTTGACGTTGATGGATGGGGTCGCGCCCGTGTAGCTGGCGTCGATCAGGTCCACTTCCTTCCAAGCGGGGCTGGTCGGCCCGTCGGCCATGAACGTCTCGTATCCCGTCAGCGGCGAGCCCATCCGCCGCAGGATGTCGCCACTCGGCGCTTTCAGTGTCGCCTTGTCGAGCGCTGAGGAGTACTCCGGGCTGCGGAAGTCCGGCACGGTCACCGAGTACTGCCGGAAGATCCTCGACAGCTCGTCGCCCTCGGCGTCAGCGGGCAGCTTCGGCCGCTGCCGGACTCCGAACGGGCCGTACCACAGCGCCCAGGTCTTGATCATGGGGACGCCGCCCCGGAAGAAGCAGCCGTTGGATCCCTCGGCGCCGGGGATATCGCCGACTCCCGCACCCGAGCTCATCGGCACGCACGCTCTTAGGGCCGGATGCCCGATGGCGCCGAGCTTCAGCTGGTTCTCGGCGGTGGAGGAACAGCCATGCATGCCGACCTTGCCGTTGGACCAGTCCTGCGCGGCGATCCAGTCGAGGGTGTCCTGGGCATCCGCTGTCGTGGTGGTCAGGATGCCGAAGTCGCCCTCCGACCACTCGCTGCCCCGCTCGTTCTGCATGACGAGGACGTAGTTTTTCTTGAACTGCGCGGTGTGCATGGGCTTGAACTGCTCGGGGATGGAAGCGACGTAAGGCGACCGGACGAGCATGGTGGGATAGCGACCCTCAGCCCGCGGCCGGAAGATAACGGTCGCCAGCCGGACGCCGTCTTTCATCGGCAGCATGAGGTAGTCGACGCGATAGCGGATCGTGTCCGCCCCGAGGGCTCGTACCGCCGATTCGAGCGCTGTTGGCGGCAGGAATTCGTCGGGCCTGTCCTCGACTGCTGTCATCCTCGGTCTACCTCCGGGCGGGATTATGCGGCCAATGTGGTGGGTTTGCGGTCCAGTACCGATGCTGTCATAACCATGGCCCGAGGTCGCCCAGCTCGTCCTGTCGCGGGCGCCTGCCGAGAAGATCGGGGGCTGCCCATAGCAGGCATTACCCCCGGAACCGGCGAGCCGGCGAACCGGCGAACCGGCGTTCTCCAGCCTGCCGCCGACTTCGGAACGTAGTTATGCGATGCGGCGCTGGAGGCGCGCGTTCTGCCGGAGTTGGTGAGGCGGGGACCTTAACGTTCCGGCAGCAGAACCGCAACCTTCGTCGGCCTGCCGCTGGACTGGTGGACGCTCGCTCCGGCTGAGTGCCGCAAATGGGTTCAAATCAGTGCCAGAACCGTCCGTACCGAAGCAAGGGTCCGGCCAGGAGCGGGCAGGGGAGGCTCCGAGGGCGACGCTGTGCGACCGAAGGAGGCTCAGGGCGAACGAGGCCGGGTCCGGCCTGGCGGCGGGCGCCAGGAGGGCCGCAGTGGCGGCGCTGGGCACGGCCGGATGAGGCGGCCGTCGCGGGCCGAGGGTGGGAGGCGGCTATCCCGGCCGGGATGGTTTGTCGGGATATGAACGGACGGATGTTACCCGAGAGTAGTGAGCTGGGTCTCATTCTGCAACCGATTGTGCGAGCAGGGGCGTCGAACCCCCGTTCATCACCGGCCCCGCCCGTCACGTGGCGCTGCGCCCCCGCTGCGCCCCTGCGCCGCCCCCGCGGCGCCAGGGCGGACCGCCTTAAGGAAGGAACCCCTGAATGTCCCCCACTGCCCGCCGTCCCGCGTCCGTTCGCGGCCGGATTCTGGCCGTAGCCGGCGCTGTCGCCGCGCTCGCCGGCGCGGGCACTGCCGCTGCGTCCGCCGCGTCTGCCGCGGTAGTGCCCAGTCCGGTGACCGCCGCCGAGCAGTCGCCTGCCGTACTTTCCGGGACCAGCGCCCCCGCGGTCCTGACCGGCCTGACCGGCAACGGCACGGCCGTGCTGGCGCTGGGCGCCACCCCGGCCCTGCACGCCGCAGCC